>NZ_CP077097.1:130000-440000 GCF_014269225.2 Pseudomonas anuradhapurensis | reverse complement strand
GGCCGAGAACCGACCATGAACGAGCAATACCAACACCGGGCGCGCAAGCGCTTCGGCCAGAACTTCCTGCACGACGCCGGCATCATCGACCGCATCCTGCGTGCCATCAACGCCAAGGCTGGTGAACACCTGCTGGAAATCGGCCCGGGCCAGGGCGCCTTGACCGAAGGCCTGCTGGGCAGCGGCGCACAGCTGGACGTGGTGGAACTGGACAAGGACCTGGTGCCGATCCTGCAGCACAAGTTCGCCAACCGCAGCAACTTCCGCCTGCACCAGGGCGACGCCCTGAAGTTCGACTTCAACCAGCTGGGCGTGCCAGCGCGCAGCCTGAAGGTAGTAGGCAACCTGCCCTACAACATTTCCACCCCGCTGATCTTCCACCTGCTCAGCCATGCCGGGCTGATCCGCGACATGCATTTCATGTTGCAGAAGGAAGTGGTCGAGCGCATGGCCGCCGGCCCTGGCGGTGGCGACTGGGGGCGCTTGTCGATCATGGTGCAGTACCACTGCCGTGTGGAGCATCTGTTCAATGTGGGCCCAGGTGCCTTCAACCCGCCACCAAAAGTGGATTCGGCCATCGTCCGCCTGGTACCGCACGAAGTGCTGCCGCACCCGGCCAAGGATGCAAAGCTGCTGGAGCAGGTGGTACGCGAAGCCTTCAACCAGCGCCGCAAGACCCTGCGCAACACCATGAAAGGCCTGCTCGACAGCGCGGCCATCGAGGCTGCGGGTGTGGACGGCAGCCTGCGCCCTGAACAGCTGGACCTGGCGGCCTTCGTGCGCCTGGCTGACCAACTGGCCGATCAGCAAGCCTGATTCAGCCTGTACCGGCCTCTTCGCGGGTAAACCCGCGAAAGGGCCGGGATTGACAACAAAGCCCTCAACCCCCCACACCGCTGGCCCTCCCCCCGCTCAATGGCCTAGACTGCATTACTGCGTCAGTTTTCCCAAGGCCCTTGCATGTCCGACCCCCGCTATCAGATCGACGTCAGCGTCGTGACCCGCTACCTCAAAGAACAATCCGACCCCGAAAACAGTCGTTTCGCTTTCGCCTACACCATCACCGTGCAGAACAACGGCTCGCTCAACGCCAAGCTGCTGTCGCGCCACTGGCTGATCACCAACGGTGACGGCGAGGTCGAGGAAGTACGCGGTGCCGGCGTGGTCGGCCAGCAGCCCAACATCGCCCCCGGCCAGAGCCACACCTACAGCAGCGGCGCCGTCATCAGCACCCGCGTAGGCACCATGCAGGGCAGCTACCAGATGTTCGCCGAAGACGGCAAACGCTTCGATGCCCAGATCGCACCCTTCCGCCTGGCGGTGCCCGGGGCGCTGCACTGATGGCTACCTACGCTGTCGGGGATCTGCAGGGCTGCCTGCAGCCACTCAAGTGCCTGCTCGAACGCGTCAGTTTCGACCCCGCCGTCGACCGCCTGTGGCTGGTCGGCGACCTGGTCAACCGTGGCCCCGAGTCGCTGGAGACCCTGCGTTTCCTGTATTCGATCCGCCAGTCGCTGGTCTGTGTGCTGGGCAACCATGACCTGCACCTGCTGGCCGTCTGGCATAACGTCGAGCGCCTGAAGAAAAGCGACACCCTGCGCGAAATCATCGAAGCGCCCGACGCCGACCTGCTGTTCGACTGGCTGCGCCAGCAAAAGCTGCTGCACTACGACGAGCCCCGTGGCATTGCCCTGGTCCACGCCGGCATCCCACCGCAATGGACCTTGGGCAAAGCCCTGGCGCTGGCCGGTGAAGTCGAAGAGGTGCTGCGAGACGACAGCCGCCTTAAGCAGTACCTGGACGGCATGTACGGCAACGAACCGAACAAGTGGAGCAAGAACCTCTGCGGCGTCGAACGCCTGCGGGTCATCACCAACTACCTCACACGCATGCGTTTCTGCACCGCCGAGGGCAAACTCGACCTCAAGAGCAAGGAAGGCCTGGACACCGCCCCCAAAGGCTACAAGCCCTGGTTCGCCCACAAGGAGCGCCGCTCACGCCACGTGAAGATCATCTTCGGCCACTGGGCGGCCCTGCTGGGCCAGGTTGACGAACCCGGCATCATTGCCCTGGACACCGGCTGCGTATGGGGTGGCGCCATGACCCTGTATAACGTCGACAGCGGCGAATACCACCGCTGTGACTGCGCCGACGACGGCACCCTGCGCCAACCGGCACAACCCACTACACTCAACGACCACACCTGAAGGAAGTAGTACCCATGAGCGAATTCAAGCGCATCCCTCCCGAGCAGGCCTTGGAGCTTCGCAAGCAACCAGGTGCGGTGGTCGTCGACATTCGCGACTCCCAGGCTTTCGCCGCCGGCCACATTACCGGTGCCAAGCATCTGGATAACCATTCGGTCGCCGAGTTCATCCGCAATGCCGACCTCGATGCCCCGACCCTGGTGGTGTGCTACCACGGCAACTCCAGCCAGAGCGCCGCAGCCTACCTGGTCAACCAAGGGTTCTCCGACGTTTACAGTGTCGACGGCGGCTTCGAGCTGTGGCGCGCCACCTACCCGGCCGAGACCGCCCAGGGCGCTGCCGAATAAATTTTTCATCTACACTGCAGCCCGCGCCCTGTGCGGGCTCGCGCCTTATCTGACGAACGGTCGTTCGCAACTTCTCCATCCCTCGCCCTTGACCTTGCGGATAACCAACTATTCTTAAGCGCAGGCCATCCAGAAAAAGGGGAGAGCCGGTACACCGGCGTGCGGGTCATCGGTAGCGTTACAGGGTGTTTGGGGGGTATACAGCAATCGGCAACCCGGTTGCGTGCCAGCATCAGCTGACTGATCCGGCGTCGTCTCAACGTATCGAGCGAGGTGACGTCATGAGTATTTTTAGCCACTTCCAACAACGTTTCGAGTCAACGCGCCAGGAAGAATTAACGCTGCAGGAGTACCTCGAGCTGTGCAAAGAGGATCGCAGTGCCTACGCATCGGCGGCCGAACGCCTGTTGCTGGCCATCGGTGAGCCAGAGCTGATCGACACCTCTACCAACTCCAGGCTGTCGCGTATCTTCTCCAACAAGGTCATCCGCCGCTATCCGGCGTTTGCCGACTTCCATGGCATGGAAGAGTGCATCGACCAGATCGTCTCGTACTTCCGCCATGCCGCCCAAGGCCTGGAAGAGAAGAAGCAGATCCTCTATCTGCTGGGCCCGGTGGGCGGCGGTAAATCGTCGCTGGCGGAAAAACTCAAGCAGCTGATGGAAAAGGTTCCGTTCTATGCCATCAAGGGTTCGCCGGTGTTCGAGTCGCCCCTGGGGCTGTTCAACGCCAGCGAAGATGGGGCGATTCTCGAGGAGGAATTCGGCATCCCCCGGCGCTACCTGAACACCATCATGTCGCCCTGGGCCACCAAGCGCCTGCAGGAGTTCGGCGGTGACATCAGCAAGTTCAAGGTGGTCAAGCTGTACCCCTCGATCCTCAACCAGATCGCCATTGCCAAGACCGAACCGGGTGACGAGAACAACCAGGACATCTCGGCCCTGGTCGGCAAGGTGGATATCCGCAAGCTCGAGGAATTCCCGCAGAACGACGCCGACGCCTACAGCTATTCGGGTGCGCTGTGCCGGGCCAACCAGGGCCTGATGGAATTCGTGGAAATGTTCAAGGCACCGATCAAGGTCCTGCACCCGTTGCTCACTGCCACGCAGGAGGGCAACTACAACAGTACCGAAGGCCTCGGCGCCATCCCCTACTCCGGGATCCTCCTGGCCCACTCCAACGAATCGGAGTGGCACACCTTCCGCAACAACAAGAACAACGAGGCGTTCATCGACCGGATCTACATCGTCAAGGTGCCGTATTGCCTGCGCGTCAGCGATGAGATCAAGATCTACGACAAGTTGCTGGTCAACAGCTCGCTGGCCAAGGCCCACTGCGCCCCGGACACGCTGAAGATGCTGGCCCAGTTCACCGTGCTGTCGCGCCTCAAGGAACCGGAAAACTCCAATATCTACTCGAAGATGCGGGTGTACGATGGGGAAAACCTCAAGGACACCGATCCAAAGGCCAAGTCGATCCAGGAATACCGCGATGCCGCAGGCGTCGACGAGGGCATGAACGGCCTGTCGACCCGCTTCGCCTTCAAGATCCTGTCCAAGGTGTTCAACTTCGACCCGCACGAAGTGGCCGCCAACCCGGTACACCTGTTGTATGTGCTGGAGCAGCAGATCGAGCAGGAACAGTTCCCTGCCGAAGTGCGCGAACGCTACCTGCGCTACCTCAAGGAGTACCTGGCACCGCGCTACATCGAGTTCATCGGCAAGGAGATCCAGACTGCGTACCTGGAGTCCTACAGCGAGTATGGGCAGAACATCTTCGACCGCTACGTGCTGTACGCCGACTTCTGGATCCAGGACCAGGAATACCGCGACCCGGAAACCGGCGAAATCCTCAACCGTATCGCCCTCAACGAAGAGCTGGAGAAGATCGAGAAGCCGGCCGGCATCAGCAACCCGAAAGATTTCCGCAACGAAATCGTCAACTTCGTGCTGCGTGCCCGGGCCAACAACAACGGCAAGAACCCGAGCTGGCTGAGCTACGAGAAGCTGCGGGTGGTGATCGAGAAGAAAATGTTCTCCAACACCGAGGACCTGCTGCCAGTCATCAGCTTCAACGCCAAGGCCAGCAAGGAGGACCAACAGAAACACAACGACTTCGTCACGCGCATGGTGGAGCGTGGCTACACCGACAAACAGGTTCGTCTGCTGTCGGAATGGTACCTGCGGGTCAGGAAATCGCAATAAAGCGGCAAGCTACAAGCCGCGAGCTCCAGGCTGCACGGCGCCGAGCGCAAGCCCGGCGCTGCAGCCTGCAGCAGCGGTGGCTGCTCTTTCCTGCAGCCTGAAGCTTGTGGCTTGCAGCTGCTCCAGCTACCGGAGGGACCATGAGCTACGTTATAGACCGACGCCTGAACGGCAAGAACAAGAGCACGGTCAACCGCCAGCGCTTTCTGCGGCGGTACCGCGAACACATCAAGAAAGCCGTCGAAGAGGCGGTGAGCCGCCGTTCCATCATGGACATGGAACATGGCGAGCAGATCAGCATTCCGGGGCGCGACATCGACGAACCGGTGCTGCACCATGGCCGCGGCGGCAAGCAGACCATCGTGCACCCGGGCAACAAGGAATTCACCGCCGGCGAACACATCCCCAGGCCACAAGGAGGCGGGGGTGGTAGCGGGCGTGGCAAGGCCGGCAATTCCGGCGAGGGCATGGACGACTTCGTCTTCCAGATCACCCAGGAAGAGTTTCTCGAATTCATGTTCGAGGACCTCGAACTGCCCAACCTGGTCAAACGCCACCTGACCGGTGCCGACACCTTCAAGACCGTGCGCGCCGGCATCGCCAACGAAGGCAACCCGTCGCGCATCAATATCGTGCGCACCCTGCGCTCGGCCCATGCCCGGCGTATCGCCCTCACCGGCAGCAGCCGTGCCCTGCTGCGCGAGGCGCAGAAGGAACTTGCCCGCCTGAAGATCGAAGAGCCGGACAACTTCAGCGATATCCAGGAAGTCGAACAGGAAATCGAACGCCTGAAGGCACGGATCAACCGCCTGCCCTTCCTCGACACCTTCGACCTCAAGTACAACCTGCTGGTCAAGCAGCCCAACCCCAGCTCCAAGGCGGTCATGTTCTGCCTGATGGACGTGTCCGGGTCGATGACCCAGGCCACCAAGGACATTGCCAAACGCTTCTTCATTCTCCTGTACCTGTTCCTCAAGCGTAACTACGACCGCATCGAAGTGGTATTCATCCGCCACCACACCAGCGCTCGTGAAGTCGACGAGGAAGAATTCTTCTATTCGCGGGAAACCGGCGGCACCATCGTTTCCAGCGCGCTCAAGCTGATGCAGGAAATCATGGCCGAGCGCTACCCGGCCAGCGACTGGAACATCTACGCCGCCCAGGCCTCGGACGGCGACAACTGGAACGATGACTCGCCGATCTGCCGCGAGATCCTGTCCAAGCAGATCATGCCGCATGTGCAGTACTACACTTACGTCGAGATCACCCCACGTGAGCACCAGGCGCTGTGGTACGAATACGAGCGCATCGGCGAAGCCTTCCCCGACACGTTCGCCCAGCAGCAGTTGGTATCGGCCGGCGACATCTACCCGGTCTTCCGTGAACTCTTCCAGCGCAGGTTAGCCACATGACCGCCAGAGCACAGAGACGCCAACCCATTTCCACCGGGTCCGAGTGGACGTTCGAACTGATCCAGACCTACGACCGGGAAATCAGCCGCCTGGCCGAGCGTTACGCCCTGGACACCTACCCCAACCAGATCGAGGTGATTACCGCCGAGCAGATGATGGACGCCTATGCCTCGGTCGGCATGCCACTGGGCTATCACCACTGGTCCTATGGCAAACAGTTCCTCAGCACGGAAAAGTCCTACAGCCGGGGCCAGATGGGCCTGGCCTACGAAATCGTGATCAACTCCGACCCGTGCATCGCCTACCTGATGGAAGAGAACACCATGTGCATGCAGGCACTGGTGATCGCCCATGCCTGCTACGGCCATAACAGTTTCTTCAAGGGCAACTACCTGTTCCGCACCTGGACCGACGCCAGCTCCATCATCGACTACCTGGTGTTCGCCAAGCAGTACATCGCCCAGTGCGAGGAACGCCACGGCATCGATGCCGTGGAGGACCTGATCGACTCCTGCCATGCGCTGATGAACTATGGCGTCGACCGCTACAAGCGCCCTTACCCGATTTCCGCCGAAGAGGAACGGCGCCGGCAGAAAGAACGCGAGGAGCACCTGCAACGGCAGATCAACGACCTGTGGCGGACCATCCCGAAAAGCGCTGACAAGGGCAACGAACGCGATGATGCGCGCTTCCCCGCCGAACCACAGGAAAACATCCTGTATTTCATCGAGAAGAACGCCCCGCTACTGGAGCCGTGGCAGCGTGAAGTGGTGCGCATCGTGCGCAAGATTGCCCAGTACTTCTACCCACAGCGCCAGACTCAGGTGATGAATGAAGGCTGGGCGACGTTCTGGCATTACACCTTGATGAACGACCTGTACGACGAGGGCCTGATCACCGAAGGCTTCATGATGGAGTTCCTGCAGTCGCACACCAGCGTGGTGTTCCAGCCTGGCTTCGACAGCCCCTACTATAACGGCATCAACCCGTACGCACTGGGCTTTGCGATGTACACCGACATCCGCCGCATGTGCGAAAACCCGACCGAAGAAGATCGCCGCTGGTTCCCCGACATTGCCGGCAGCGACTGGCTTTCTACCATCAAGTTCGCCATGAGCAGCTTCAAGGACGAGAGCTTCATCCTGCAGTACCTGTCACCCAAGGTGATGCGTGACCTCAAGCTGTTCAGCATTCTCGATGATGACCAGCGCGACGACCTGCTGGTGCCCGCCATTCATGACGAGGCCGGCTACCGGATCATTCGCGAGCAACTGGCGGCGCAGTACAACCTGGGCAACCGCGAACCGAACGTGCAGATCTGGAGCGTCGATCGCCGCGGCGACCGCTCGCTGACCCTGCGCCACCAACAACACAACCGTAAACCGCTGGGCGATTCCACCGATGAAGTGCTCAAGCACCTGCATCGCCTGTGGGGCTTCGACATCCACCTGGAGACCGTGCAGGGCGACCAGGTGATGAAGACCCACCACATGCCACCGCGCGGCGAGCACGGCGAAAACGCCGACTACGGGCGCATGGACCTGGCCGTCATCCACCACCTCTGATGCAACGCCATGGCTGTCGACAGGTTATCCTGTCGGCAGTTATGGAGAGTTGCACATGCACATCTACAAAGTCGGCGGCGCCGTGCGCGACCGCCTGCTCGGCCGCCCGGTCAGCGATATCGACTGGCTGGTGGTCGGCGCCACCGTCGAGGAAATGCACGCCAAGGGCTTTCGGCCGGTCGGCGCCGACTTCCCGGTGTTCCTGCACCCGACCACCGGCGAGGAATACGCCCTCGCACGCACCGAGCGCAAGAGCGGGCGTGGCTACGGTGGCTTCACCTTCCACGCCAGCCCCGAAGTGACGCTGGAAGAAGACCTTATACGCCGCGACCTGACCATCAATGCGATGGCCGAGGACGAAGCGGGCGTCTTGTACGACCCCTATCACGGTAAGAACGATCTTGATCAACGCTTGTTACGCCACGTTTCCCCGGCATTTGCCGAAGATCCTTTGCGTGTGCTGCGCGTTGCGCGCTTCGCTGCCCGTTATGCACCGCTGGGTTTCCGGGTGGCCGAGGAAACCTTGGAGCTGATGCGCCAGATCAGTGCTTCCGGCGAGCTGCAGGCGCTGACTGCCGAACGCAGCTGGAAGGAAATCGAGCTGGCGCTGATGGAAGCGCAGCCGCAGGTGTTCTTCCAGGTCCTGCAGGCCTGTGGCGCCCTGGCGGAGCTGCTGCCCGAGCTGGGAGAGCATACCCAGGCAATGCTGGCGCTGGAGCAGGCTGCACTGCATGAGCAGGCCCTGCACGTACGCTGGGCCTGCCTGCTGCACGGGCTGGCTCCCGCTTCGATCAAAGCCGTCAACCAGCGCTTCAAGGCGCCGCGGGAATGCCAGGAGCTGGCGTTGCTGACCGGGGAGTGCCTGGCGCAAGGCAACCAGGCGCTGGCGTTGCCAGCGACGGCGTTGCTGGAGCTGTTACAGAAGTTCGATGTGTACCGGCGGCCGCAGCGGTTCGAGGACTTCCTGATCGCTTGCCAGATGATCGCACTGGGCGAGGGCAAAGTAGGTTATCCACAGGCCGATTACCTGCGAGGGGCAGCAGTGGCAGCGCGGGCGGTGGATGTGAAACCGCTGGTGCAGGCCGGGCTGACTGGGCAGGCACTGGGCGAAGCGCTCAAAGCTGAGCGGTTAAAAGCGCTTGAGACTTACCAGCTCGGCTGATCTCACCGGCCTCATCACGGGCACGCCCGCTCCCACAGAACAGTGCTTTACCTGTGGGAGCGGGCGTGCCCGCGAAAGGGCCGGTACAGGCTCAAGCCGGCGTCAGCTGCAACCCACGCCACTCGAAGGCAACAGGTGCCAGTACCTGGTCAATCCGCGCTTCCTGCCACAACTGCGCCATGCTCTTGCCCACCCCCGGATGCACCAGGTCGGGCGCCAGCAACGCCAGCGGCCACAGCACGAAGGCATTCTTCAGAATCTCGGCACGGGGCAGCACCAGCCCATCGAACGTGCCCAACAAATCGTCATACATCAGCACATCGATATCCAGCGGCAGCCCCTTGCGGTCTGGCGCATAGCGGCCGTTGTCGGCCTCGATGAACTTCAACCGGCGGTCCAGCTCGATCAACGGCAGCGCCGTCTGCCCAGTCACCACGAAGTTGATGAACGGCCCGCTCTTGATACCCACCGCCTGGCTTTCGAACGCCGGCGAACAACGCATGTCGGTCAGGATGCCGGCCAGTGCATCGAGCCCGGCACACAGGTGCGCCTCGCGATCGATGTTGCTGCCAAGGCCCAGGTACACCGTGCTCAGAGACATCCGCGCTCGATCTCCACGCCAACACCACCACGGGCCGCAGGCACCGCACCCGGCTTGGTCAGCTTCAACCGCACCCATGGGATGTGGAACTCCTCCATCAGCGTTGCCACCAGGCGCTCGGCAAAGGTTTCCACCAGTTCGAAACGGGCCTGCTCGGCAAACGCCTGGATACGCGCCGACACACTGGCGTAATCCAGCGCCAGGCTCAGGTCGTCACCGGCCGCAGCCGGGCGGTTGTCCCAGGCGAAGCTCAGGTCCAGGCGCAAGCACTGGCGAATATCCCGCTCCCAGTCATAGGCACCGATGACGGTATCGACTTCCAGGCCTTCGATGAACACTCTGTCCAAGCACTTCTCTCCACAGCACGACAAGGGCGACTGGCGCCGTTAGAATCAGGGCGTCCTCGCCCGGAATAGTTAGCATGTTTTGGTTACTGGCGCTGCTCGCCTACCTGCTCGGCTCGCTGTCCTTCGCCATCGTCCTAAGCCGCCTTGCGGGCAGCCCGGACCCGCGTTCCAGCGGTTCAGGCAATGCTGGCGCCACCAACATGCTACGCCTGGCAGGCCGCAAGCTGGCGATCCTGACCCTGCTTGGCGACCTGTGCAAGGGCCTGTTGCCGGTATGGCTCGCCCGCCTTGCCGGGCTGGACCTGCACGCGCAGGCCTGGGTTGGCGTGTGCGCGGTGCTGGGCCATCTGTTTCCGCTGTACTTCCGCTTCCGCGGCGGCAAGGGCGTGGCAACTGCCGCCGGCATGCTCATGGCCCTGTACTTCCCGGCCGCACTGCTGGCCATCGGCGCCTGGCTGCTGACCTTCTACCTTACCCGCACCAGTTCGCTGGCGGCGCTGATCGCCACGCCGCTGACCTTGCCCCTGCTCGCCTGGCGCGAACCAGAGGCGCTGCTGCCGATCAGCGTGCTCACGCTGATGATCGTCTGGCGCCACCGCAACAACCTGCGCGACCTGTTCGCCGGGCGGGAACGGCATTTCTAGCCATCAGACCGGCGGCAACTGCTCCATCGGCCAGCGTGCCTGCACGCTGATGGCCAGGTCCTGCTGCTGCCCGGCCAACAACCGCTGGCAGCCAGCGTAGGCGATCATCGCGCCGTTGTCGGTGCAGAACTGCGGGCGCGCGTAGTACACGTTGCCCTTGATGCTGGCGAGCATGTCTTCGAGGGACGCCCGCAAGGCCTTGTTGGCGCTGACGCCACCGGCGATGACCAGGCGCTTGAGGCCGGTCTGCTTCAGCGCCCGTTTGCACTTGATGGTCAGAGTCTCCACCACCGCCTGCTGGAACGCCAGGGACAGGTCGCAACGGGTTTGTTCGTTGTCGTCACCAGCATCGCGGCACTGCTGCCAGGTGTTCAGGGCGAAGGTTTTCAGGCCGCTGAAGCTGAACTCCAGGCCCGGGCGGTCGGTCATCGGCCGCGGGAAGACGAAGCGCCCCGGCACACCGCGCTCGGCCAGGCGAGCGATTTCCGGGCCACCGGGGTAGTTCAGGCCGATCAGCTTGGCGGTCTTGTCGAACGCTTCGCCAGCGGCGTCGTCCAGGCTCTCGCCCAACAGCTCGTACTGGCCGATGCCGTCGACGCGCACCAGCTGGGTGTGGCCACCCGAAACCAACAAGGCGACGAACGGAAACTCCGGCGGGTTCTGCTCCAGCATCGGTGCCAGCAGGTGGCCTTCCATATGGTGCACGCCAATCGCCGGGATATCCCAGGCAAAGGCCAGTGCCTGCGCACAGGACGCGCCCACCAGCAAGGCACCGACCAGGCCAGGGCCGGCGGTGTAGGCGATGGCGTCGATCTCGGTGGCGACGCAGCCGGCCTCGTCCAGCACCTGGCGGATGAGCGGCAGCATGCGCTTGACGTGGTCACGCGAGGCAAGCTCGGGCACCACACCGCCAAACACACGGTGCAGGTCGATCTGGCTGAACAGTGCGTCGGCCAACAAACCACGCTCGCTGTCATATAATGCGACGCCAGTTTCGTCGCAGGATGTTTCCAATCCCAGTACTAGCATGGGCTCGTCCCTTGTGGGGGCTGAATTCGAAGCCGCGCATGATAGTCCTCGTGTCGGATGCCGACCAGCGGTTTTCGATCAGAGGCTTTGCATTCCGGCTTGCTAAGGGTTAACATCCGCAACCCTTGAAAACCGACGTTCTCCAGCACACCTTTGTTTTGCCAGGAGCACGTCTACCCCGGTAATGAATTAAGGTAGCCCTGGATGCCAGCCGTCAAAGTTAAAGAGAACGAACCCTTCGACGTAGCTCTGCGTCGTTTCAAGCGCTCCTGCGAAAAAGCCGGTGTACTGGCTGAAGTTCGTAGCCGCGAGTTTTACGAGAAGCCGACCGCCGAGCGTAAGCGCAAAGCAGCTGCTGCTGTTAAGCGTCACGCCAAGAAAGTTCAGCGCGAACAGCGCCGCGCCGTTCGTCTGTACTAATACAGGCGTTCTACGCAAAGCTTCTGCCCTGCCCGGCTAACCGCCGGGCGATGGCAGTGGTCGCTTCAAACTAGAGCAGCTAGCTCAAGGCCCTGCACAAGCTTCTTGCGAACTGCACATGGGCAACCTGCCTGAAACGTCAGAGCTGGTCCTTCTTGTTGTATGACCAGACGTGCACGTCCGACTGACGGGCCCCACCGGGCTGGCGACGAGCACATTTTCCCTCGTACTTCTCCAAGCGGCACCCGCCCCATTCGGCGTGTGAGCGATTAGACTTGCCAGTTGCCAGATGACGAGACTGCCATGGCCGGGCTGATTCCCCAGAGTTTCATTGACGACCTGATCAACCGCCTCGACATCGTCGACGTGGTGAGTTCGCGCGTCCAGCTGAAAAAGACCGGCAAGAACTACTCCGCCTGCTGCCCGTTCCACAAGGAAAAGACCCCTTCCTTCACGGTCAGCCCCGACAAGCAGTTCTACTACTGCTTCGGCTGCGGTGCCGGTGGCAACGCCCTGGGCTTCGTCATGGACCACGACAACCTGGACTTCCCCCAGGCGGTCGAGGAGCTGGCCCGCGCCGCTGGCATGGAAGTACCCCGCGAGCAAGGTCGCCGCGAGCACAAACCGCGCCAGCCCACCGATTCGCCGCTGTACCCGTTGCTGGACGCCGCTTCGGAGTTCTACCGCCAGGCCCTGCGCAGCCACCCGACCCGCAAGGCGGCGGTGGATTACCTCAAGGGCCGCGGCCTGTCCGGGGAAATCGCCCGCGACTTCGGCCTGGGCTTCGCCCCGCCAGGCTGGGACAACCTGCTCAAGCACCTGGGTGCCGACAGCCTGCAGCAGAAGGTGATGATCGACGCCGGCCTGCTGATCGAGAACGCCGAAAGCGGCAAGCGCTACGACCGCTTCCGCGACCGGGTGATGTTCCCGATCCGTGACAGCCGTGGGCGCATCATCGCCTTCGGTGGCCGGGTGCTCGGCGACGACAAGCCAAAGTACCTGAACTCCCCGGAAACCCCGGTGTTCCACAAGGGCCAGGAACTGTACGGCCTGTACGAGGCACGCAAGCACAACCGCAACCTCGACGAGATCATCGTCGTCGAGGGCTACATGGACGTCATCGCCCTGGCCCAGCAGGGCTTGCGCAACGCCGTGGCCACCCTTGGCACCGCCACCAGCGAAGAGCACCTCAAGCGCCTGTTCCGCGTGGTGCCCAGCGTGCTGTTCTGCTTCGACGGTGACCAGGCCGGGCGCAAGGCCGCCTGGCGCGCCCTGGAGTCGACCCTGCCGAACCTGCAGGACGGCCGCCGTGCGCGCTTCCTGTTCCTGCCCGAAGGCGAAGACCCGGACAGCCTGGTGCGCGCCGAAGGCACCGATGCCTTCATGGCCCGCATCAACCAGCACGCCCAGCCGCTGGCCGACTACTTCTTCGAGCAACTGGGCGTGGAAGCCGACCCGCGCTCGCTGGAAGGCAAGGCGCACATGGCGACCCTGGCAGCACCGCTGATCGAAAAGATCCCCGGCGCCAACCTGCGCCAGCTGATGCGCAACCGCCTGCGCGAAATTACCGGCCTCGACCCGCAGCAGGTCGAGCAACTGGCGCAACACGCCCCGGCCCCCGGCAACGTGCCGGACTACGACCCTGGCTACGATTACGACGCCATGGCCAGCTACACCCCCGACTACGGCGACATGCCGCAGCACGACTACGCCCCTGCCCAGCAGGAACAGGCGTGGAAGCCGAACAAGGGCGCCGGCAAGAAGCAATGGGGCGACAAGCCCTGGGACAAGAACCGCAAGGGCAGCAAACCCTGGCAACAACGTGACGAAGCGCCACCGCGCGTGCCGGCCCCGGTCGAACCGCCAACCCTGGCCGCCCTGCGCACGCTGCTGCACCACCCGCTGCTGGCCGGCAAGGTGGAAGATGCCAGCCATTTTGCCGACGAAGAACACCTGTACAGCCAGCTGCTGGTGGCCCTGATCGAAGCCGCGCAGAAAAATCCTGGGCTAAGCTCAATGCAGTTGATCGCACGTTGGCACGGCACCGAACAGGGCCGCCTGCTACGGGCGCTGGCGGAAAAGGAATGGCTGATCGTGGCCGACAACCTTGAACAACAGTTTTTCGACACTATAACTAGCTTGTCCGCCCGCCAACGCGAGCGCAGCCTGGAACAACTGCTCAGGAAATCACGTCAAAGCGAATTGACCAGCGAGGAGAAATCCCAGCTCCTCGCCCTGCTGAGCCGGAATGTTCCCGCACAAACGCCGACCTCATCTGGCGCGTGAGGCCCATGCTCGGGTATAATCCTCGGCTTGTTTTTTGCCCGCCAAGACCTTCAGTGGATAGGGTGTTATGTCCGGAAAAGCGCAACAGCAGTCTCGTATCAAAGAGTTGATCACCCGCGGTCGTGAGCAGGGCTACCTGACTTACGCGGAGGTCAACGACCACCTGCCTGAGGATATTTCAGATCCGGAACAGGTGGAAGACATCATCCGCATGATCAACGACATGGGGATCAACGTATTCGAGAGTGCTCCGGATGCGGATGCCCTTCTGTTGGCGGAAGCCGACACCGACGAAGCTGCGGCCGAAGAAGCCGCTGCTGCGTTGGCGGCAGTTGAAACCGATATCGGCCGCACGACCGACCCGGTGCGCATGTACATGCGCGAAATGGGTACCGTCGAGCTGCTGACCCGCGAAGGCGAGATCGAAATCGCCAAGCGTATCGAGGAAGGCATCCGTGAAGTCATGGGCGCCATCGCCCACTTCCCGGGCACTGTCGACTACATTCTCGGCGAATATGACCGTGTCACCAGCGAAGGTGGCCGGCTGTCCGACGTTCTCAGCGGTTACATCGACCCTGACGACAACATCGCTGCACCGACCGAGGAAGTGCCGATCCCGGGCGCCAAGGCCGCGACCGCGAAGGAAGAGTCCGACGACGACGAGGAAGAATCCGAAAGCGGTGACGACGAGGAAGAGGCCGAGAGCGGCCCGGACCCGGAAGTCGCCCGCCAGCGTTTCGGTGCCGTCGCCGATCAGCTGCAGGCCACCAACAAGGTCCTGAAGAAAAACGGTCGCGCCCACAAGGAAAGCATCGAGGCCCTGCAGGCCCTGGCCGACCTGTTCATGCCGATCAAGCTGGTACCCAAGCAGTTCGAGGTACTGGTAGAGCGTGTGCGTGACGCCCTGAACCGTCTGCGCCAGCAAGAACGCGCCATCATGCAGCTGTGCGTACGTGATGCGCGCATGCCGCGCGCCGACTTCCTGCGCATGTTCCCGGGCAACGAAACCGACCAGACCTGGAGCGGTGACCTGGCCAAGCGCAACACCAAGTGGGCTGCCGCCCTGGGTGAAAAGGACGCTGCCATTGTCGCTTGCCAGCAGAAGCTGATCGACCTTGAGAACGAAAGCGGCCTGACCGTTGCCGAGATCAAGGAAATCAACCGTCGCATGTCGATCGGTGAAGCCAAGGCCCGCCGCGCCAAGAAAGAAATGGTCGAGGCGAACCTGCGTCTGGTGATTTCCATCGCCAAGAAGTACACCAACCGTGGCCTGCAGTTCCTCGACCTGATCCAGGAAGGCAACATCGGCTTGATGAAAGCGGTGGACAAGTTCGAATACCGTCGCGGCTACAAGTTCTCGACCTATGCCACCTGGTGGATCCGTCAGGCGATTACCCGTTCGATCGCCGACCAGGCACGCACCATCCGTATTCCGGTGCACATGATCGAGACGATCAACAAGCTCAACCGTATTTCCCGCCAGATGCTGCAGGAAATGGGTCGCGAACCGACCCCGGAAGAACTTGGCGAGCGCATGGAAATGCCTGAGGACAAGATCCGCAAGGTACTGAAGATCGCCAAAGAGCCGATCTCCATGGAAACCCCGATCGGTGACGACGAAGATTCGCACCTGGGCGACTTCATCGAGGACTCGACCATGCAGTCCCCGATCGATGTGGCCACGGTCGAAAGCCTCAAGGAAGCCACCCGCGACGTGCTCTCCGGCCTCACCGCGCGTGAAGCCAAGGTACTGCGCATGCGCTTCGGTATCGACATGAACACCGACCATACGCTCGAAGAGGTAGGCAAGCAGTTCGACGTGACCCGTGAGCGGATCCGTCAGATCGAAGCGAAGGCGTTGCGCAAACTGCGCCACCCGACTCGCAGCGAGCACCTGCGCTCCTTCCTCGACGAGTGATGACAAACCCCGGCCCAGGCCGGGGTTTTTCTTTCCGCCCTGTGCAACCTGCCACTCCCGCATGGATCGTGCAGGCCTGCACGAAAGACTCCACCTTCCACCCAACACCAGCAGCAATGCCCGTCTACACTCGACTTCAGTCCCCCCTGAAAGCGAGGCCGCTATGTCCCTGTTGCCGGCCATCCTGTTGATGTTCCTGCTTTTGTGGAACACAGCGGCCGGCGCCCTGACCCTGACAGATGAGGAAAAAGCCTGGTTGGCTGCCCATCCGCAGTTGAGCCTGGGTGTAGACGCCTCTTGGCCACCGTTCGAGTTTCGCGACCAGGAGGGCCGGTACCAGGGATTGGCCGCCGATTACATCGCCACCATCCAGCAACGCCTGGAGGTGACGCTCAAACCGGTCGAACCGCGCAGTTGGACCGAAGTGTTGGCGATGGCGCGGGAAAACCGCATCGACCTGCTGCCCGGCATCATGTCCACCCCCGAGCGCCAAGGCTACCTGGCCTTCACCCGCCCGTACCTCGATTTCCCCATCGTCATCCTCGCCCATAAAGGCGCTGCACAGCCGCGCAACCTCGACGAGCTGTACGGCCTGAAGGTTGCCGTGGTGGAGAACTACGCCCCGCACGAATTACTGCGCACGCACCACCCAGACCTCAACCTGGTGGCCTTGCCCAATGTCAGCTCCACGCTGCAGGCCCTGGCCACCGACCAGGTAGACGCCGTGGTCGGCGACCTCGCCTCGAGTATCTGGAGCTTGCGCCAGCTGAAGCTCGATGGCCTCTACGTCAGCGGCGAGACCCCTTACCGCTACCAACTGGCCATGGGTGTGCCGCGTGACAAGAAGATACTGGTCGGGATTCTGGACAAGGTGATTGCCGACATGAGCAGCGGCGAAGTCAGCCAGATCCAGCAACGCTGGGTGGGCAATGTGGTCGACCAACGGATGTTCTGGTCCGACTTGCTGACTTACGGCCTGCCGGCGGTACTGCTGCTGATGGTGGTGCTGGCGGTGGTCATCCGCATCAACCGCCGCCTCAGCTCAGAAATTTCCCGGCGCATCGCCCTCGAACAGGAGCTGCGCAGCAGCGAATACCGCTACCGCAGCCTGGTCGAGAGCCTTTCCGCCATTGCCTGGGAAGCCGACGCCAACGACTTCATCTACAGTTACGTTTCGCCACACGCCGAGGACCTGCTGGGCTATCCACTCAGCGAATGGCTCAAGCCCGGCTTCTGGCGCAGCATCCTGCACCCGGATGACGCCCTCTGGGCCCAGGCCTATTGCGACAGCGAAACGGCGGCTGGGCGTGATCACAGCCTGGATTATCGGGTGATCCGCGCCGATGGCCAGCCGCTGTGGGTGCGCAACATCGTCAGCATGATTGAGTACGGCCACAAACCGGTGATGCGCGGGCTGATGATCGACATCAGCGAGACCAAGCGCACCGAGAACGCCCTGCGCCTGTCGGAACAGAAGTTCGCCTCGGTGTTCCAGCAGTGCCCGGACATCCTGCTGATCGCCCGCCACAGCGACGGCTGCCTGCTGGAGGTGAACGAAGCCTTCGAAGAGCAGATCGGCTTGACCCCGGACCAGGTCATCGGCCGTACGGCCACCGACCTGAACCTGTGGGGCGTCGAAGGTACCGGCCCGCGCCTGCTCGAACGTCTGCACCAGGGCGGTATCCGTAACCTGGAGATGAGCTTCCGACGCAGCAACGGCCAACTGTTCACCGGCCTGACCTCGGCGGAAACCTTCGAGCTCGACGGCACCCCAGCACTGGTGGTGGCCGTGCGCGACATCAGCCAGCTCAAGGAAACCCAGGAACAGCTGCAAACCTCGGAAGAAAAATTCGCCAAGGCTTTCCACGCCTCCCCCGACGGCCTGCTGCTGTCGCGCCAGACCGACGGCTTGCTGCTTGAAGTGAACGAGGGCTTCTGTCGCCTCACCGGCTACGACCTCAACCCGACCCTCGACCAGACCTCGCTGGACCTGGGCATCTGGGTCGACCTCAACGAGCGCAAGCGCCTGGTCGAGCAGCTCAACCGCGACGGTTTCGTGCGTGACTTCATCTGCCACATTCGCCGCAGCGACGGGCAGATCCGCCTTTGCGAACTGTCCGCCCGGCCCCTGCCGATTGCCGGCGTAGACTGCATGCTGACCATCGCCCGCGATATCACCGAGCGCCACCTGATGCAGGAAAAGCTGCAACTGGCTGCCACCGTGTTCGAGAACACTGCCGAAGGGGTGCTGATCACCGACATCGACCAGCGCATCAGTGCGGTCAACCGCGCCTTCACCGAAATCACCGGCTACAGCGAGATTGAAGCACTCGGCCAGACCCCGCGCCTGCTCGCCTCCGGCCAGCACGACAGCGCCTTCTATGCAGCCATGTGGCACCAGCTGACCGACGAAGGCCACTGGCAAGGCGAGATCTACAACAAACGCAAGAACGGCGAGCTGTACCCCGGCTGGCTGACCATCAGCGCCGTGCGCAACAGCGAGCGCGAAATCACCCACTTCGTCGCGGTGTTTGCCGACATCTCCAGCCTCAAGCACGCCCAGGCCAAGCTGGACTACCAGGCTCACCACGACCCGCTCACCGGGCTGCCAAACCGCACCCTGTTCGAAAGCCGCCTGCAGGCCGTACTCACCAGTGAACAGGAGTCCAACCGCCAGGGCGCGGTATTGTTCCTCGACCTCGACCGCTTCAAGCACATCAACGACAGCCTCGGTCACCCGGTCGGCGACCTGCTGCTCAAGGGCATCGCCCAACGCCTGAAGGAGCAGGTACGCGACGTCGACACCGTGGCCCGCCTGGGCGGTGACGAATTCATCATCCTGCTGCCGGGCCTGCACAAACCCAGCGACGCCAGCACCATCGCCAACAAGCTGCTGGCCTGTTTCAACGCGCCGTTCCAGGCCGGCGAACATGAGTTCTTCACCAGCGCCAGCATCGGCATCAGCCTTTATCCACAGGACGGCACCGACGTTTCCACATTGATTCGCAACGCCGACGCGGCGATGTACCGTTCCAAGGCCAAAGGCCGCAACCGCGTCGAAGCCTATACCCTCGACCTCACTGCCCAAGCCAGTGAACGCATTGCCCTGGAGCACGAGCTGCGCCGCGCCATCGAACGTAATGAAATGAGCCTGTGCTTCCAGCCCAAGCTCAGCCTCAGGACCCAGAGCCTGGTGGGTGCCGAAGCATTGATCCGCTGGAGCCACCCGACCTTTGGTGAAGTGCCGCCGGAACATTTCATCCACCTGGCGGAAGAAAACGGCACCATTCTCCAGCTTGGCGACTGGGTACTGGAGCAGGCCTGCCGCCAGATACAGGCCTGGAAGCAGCACTACGAACCCTTCGGCCCGCTGTCGATCAACCTCGCCGGCGCGCAGCTGCGCCACCCGCACCTGGCCCGGCGTATCGAACAGTTGCTCAGGCAATACCAGCTGCAAGCTGGCGACCTGCAGTTGGAAATCACCGAAAACTTCATCATGAGCCAGGCAGAAGAAGCCCTGGCCGTGCTGTACCAATTGAAGAAGCTGGGCGTGCAACTGGCCATAGACGACTTCGGCACCGGGTATTCCTCCCTGAGCTATCTCAAACGCCTGCCGCTGGACATTCTCAAGATCGACAAGTCGTTCATCCGCGGCCTGCCCGATGACCCGCACGATGCAGCCATCGCCCGGGCAATCATCGCCCTGGGCCGCAGCATGCAGCTGACCATCATTGCCGAAGGCGTGGAAAACCAGGCCCAGCAGCGTTTTCTGGCAACTGAAGGGTGCGAACAGATCCAGGGCTACATCGTCAGCCTGCCGCTGCCACCGGAGGAGTTTGCGGCAGGGTTCCTTCGCATAGCACTATCGGATCTTTCAGATGGCACAGGTGCGAAACCCTCGTTATAATCCGGCCACTTACTGAGGGCCTATAGCTCAGTCGGTTAGAGCAGAGGACTCATAATCCTTTGGTCCACGGTTCGAGTCCGTGTGGGCCCACCAACCTTGAAGCCGCGTACTACGCGGCTTTCGGCTTTTTGGGTTTGTGGTAGCCGGATCAGTCCTATGGTCCGAAGGTACAAATTAGGTACAGTGCGGCTTCGCTTGCACGCCTTTGGAGTCCTTCAGATGGCCACAATCGTCAAAACCCCTGCCGGCACTTGGAAGGCCGTCATCCGTAAGACCGGATGGCCGACCAACGCCAAAACCTTCCGCACCAAACGCGACGCCGAGGATTGGTCGCGGCGCACCGAAGATGAAATGGTGCGGGGTGTCTATATCCAGCGCAGCGGGTCCGAGCGACTGACACTCGAAAATGCGCTGCAGCGATATCTGCGCGAAGTTAGCCCTACCAAGAAGCCCACCACGCAGAAGGCCGAGGCGACCAAGGCTCAGCAGCTGATCCAGCACCTGGGAAAGTATTCGCTTGCAGCTCTGTCATCCGAGGTGATCGCCAACTATCGCGATACACGTCTGGGCTCGCTGACCAACCGCGGCCAACCCACGAGTAATAACACTGTGCGGCTGGAGCTTGCCCTGCTCAGCCACCTGTTCACAGTCGCAATTCAGGAGTGGGGACTTGGCCTCACCTTTAACCCCGTGCTCAACATTCGAAAACCGAGCCCCGGTGAAGGTCGTAACAGGCGCCTGATGGCTGATGAGGAAAAGCGCCTTATGGCCGCTGTGGGCAAGCACAGCAATCCAATGCTGGGCTGGATCGTCCAGATAGCCTTGGCAACGGGTATGCGAGCATCAGAGATCGCAGGCCTGCGGCGATCACAGGTGGATGTCCAAAAACGGATCGTCCGGCTGTCGGATACAAAAAATGATAGTGCTCGCACGGTTCCGTTGACGAAGCTCGCTACCGAGGTTTTCCGCGTCGCCTTGGCGAATCCCGTGCGGCCAATTGACTGCGATCTGGTTTTTTTCGGTGAGCCCGGGCGTGATGGAAAGCGTCGCCCCTATGCGTTCACCAAGATCTGGGCCGTCATCAAGAAAAAGGCTGGCGTGCCGGACTTCCGTTTTCACGATCTGCGGCACGAAGCCGTGAGTAGACTGGTTGAGGGCGGCCTTTCAGATCAAGAAGTCTCGGCAATCAGCGGGCATAAATCGATGCAGATGCTCAAGCGTTACACTCATCTGCGGGCTGAAGAGTTAGTTCACAAGCTAGACAAACTAGGAACTAAATAACCTCCACTTCGTTTTCCTATTGTTTTCTTTCTGTTGCCACACTGTTGTCAACGTGTTTTCAAATTGTTTTCCGAGTTGTTTTCCAGAGGACCTAAACTCGAAATTGGTGACAGTAGCACTAGAAATCTGCATCTTTACTGTCACCAAAATATACTGATAGCTTCAGCCGTACTTACAACGAGACGTTAATCAACGTAAGCACGGAGAAGCCCATGACTGCAGAAGAATACCTCCTCGACCGATTTGGCCCGCTGATGAGTCTAGCCCAGGTAGCAAGCTTGCTCGGCAAGTCTCCAGCCGGGTTCAGAGTCGCCATGTACAACAATTCGGATCTGGCACAAAAGCTAAAGCCAACTGTAGTTCGCGTTGGGCGACGAGTGTTTTTCCGAACCATACAAGTTAACGATGTACTGGAGTTAGATGGTGCTCTGGGATGAGCATCAAAGCCTCAAACTGGGCATGGGATCAGCACCTTCCGCCATCGTCAAAAATTGTTTTAATGGCCTTGGCGGATGCCGCTGACGACCTAGGTGTTTGCTGGCCGAGAATCAGCATCATAGCGAGAAAATGCTGTACTTCGGAGCGAACTGTACAAAGGGTACTAAAGGAGCTCGAAGCAAAGAAATTCGTGACAGTGAGCAAGCAGTTCAGAAGTGATGGCGGACAGAGCTCGAATAGATACACGCTCGAAATTTTCACCCCCCTGACAAAATGTGACCCTCCCCCCGCCAGGAAGACACCGGCCACCGACCATAGTGTCTCTCCCTCGGTGCCACATATGTCACCGGGGGATGACAAGATGTTGTCACCCCATAAACCTACAGAGAATCCAAATAAAGAATCACTACAACAACTACCGAAGGGCAATCTACACGGCGACTCTGATCCCGTGAATTACAGCGAACATGGGGAAACCACCAAAAGTCAACTAATCTGGCCTCACATGCTCACCTCCCGTTCAGAGAAGAAGGTAATCATGGAAATGATGGAAAGTTTCGAACGCACGACAGCACAAACGCTGTTGGACGAGCTGCAAGGTGCACTGGCTACGCACAGCATCAAAACCAGCCCAAGCAGATGGATGAGGGGGATAATTAGTAAGTTCAGAAAAGGCACATTCGTAGCGAATGCAGGCTTAGCTGTGGCAGAAAAACGCAATCGACGAAGACTAGACATCAACACGCCCAAGCCAAATGATCAGTTGGATCAACCAACATCGACCATTTCAGATGCAGAAAAAAGAGCACGGTGGCAGCACATTAAACACGGAGTTACTTCAGGATCGAAAATCAGTTTTTAGATAAGCCATGCATCCAGATGCTCCGCGCTTCGCTTGGGCAATCCCTTCGGTTGCATCCCGCGTCCTATCCTTGCCGGACGGGCGGCAGGGGCAGGTCCGGCGGCTTCGCCTTGTTCCTCCCCCTGTCGCTAGGCTTGGTCGCTTACAGCTGCATCAAGGGTACGGCTACGCCCATCATCCTCACCCGTTCGGTGCTCGCCCTCCGGGCTGCGCTCCGCTGCGGCTTGCGGTGATGCCCTTGACCCAGCTTCCAGCTATTCGTGGCTGCTGGCTGAAACAAATTCGGTCAAGGTGAGCTTCCCGTCCACAAAAGCTTGAGTGCGTCGCTTTTCTTCAACGCTCAATACAAAGCCCTCGAGCCCGATTGAGGCGCAAGCA
Organism: Pseudomonas anuradhapurensis; assembly: GCF_014269225.2. Taxonomy (NCBI): domain Bacteria; kingdom Pseudomonadati; phylum Pseudomonadota; class Gammaproteobacteria; order Pseudomonadales; family Pseudomonadaceae; genus Pseudomonas; species Pseudomonas anuradhapurensis. The sequence continues at coordinate 416,992 of NZ_CP077097.1, read as the reverse complement.
TACTCGACAGCCTTCCGACGCCGCTCCCGCTCAGCACTCGTGATGATGATGCTCTCCGAAGTATTCACGGGCCTTCCCCTCGTGTCGGTGACTAAAGCAAGACAATTTCAGCGCTAAACAGATAAACGAGGGTCAAGGGCGTCACCGGAGGCCGCAGCCCGTGAAACGGGACCGGGCGAGGATGACGGCGAAGCGAACCCTTGACGCTGTGCACCTCCAATCCTATGTGCGGGGGCTGCTGGATGCCTTTCCCAGCGGCCCCTGCTACCGGCGAGGGCGGGAAGTCCAGAGGGGCAGAGCCCCTTTGGGTAAGCCCGCCAGGGCGCGCAGCATGCTCCACGGTACCAGTAGACCCTTAACTGCCGACCTTCCCTCCTCTCGCCCTACCCCAGTTCTTGCCCAGGTTCTGCATGACATGCTGCCGGTAGGCGGGATTCCAAACGCTGTTCCCTGCGATTACATGATTCAAACCTCTTGCAGTGGTCATCATGCCCGACTGCAGGTCACGGCGCGTTGACATCGGATTAACTGTATTGAAGACCGCCTTGGCTGGGTTTATCGCAGCCTGAGCCATCTGCCGCAATGTGATCGCACTGGACGACAAACCACCTGCAAGCTGGCCTCCTAAAGAGTAAGCCTGATAAACCATGTAGAGCACGATCCCGCTCAACGCGAGGATCTCCAGCATGTCGGTCGCTGGGCCGTTTCCAGCAGTGGGCTGCACATCTGCCAACATTACCGAAAAGAATTTCATCCCAAGCGTCAGCACTGACGTGACAGCAGCACACTGAATGACATAGGTCATCACCTGGGCGAACCATTGATCGAACCACTTGCTGGTCATCTGGCCGAAAAGCAGCATTGCAATGAACAACGGGCCGCACCCAAGCAAAAACGCTAAAAGTACCTTCGCTGTAATGATCATCGCTCCAGCGGGTAGCGTGATCAGGAATGTTGCAAAGAGCATCGTTCCAGCGATGACCCCGTCATAAAGAATCATGCCTATCTCGGTAATCCCACGCCTTCCTGCGCGCGCAATGAGATCGGAAAAGATATCCAAGCCGTCGGTCATAGCTCTATCAATCACCTGATAGACCGATGTCGCAGCTACACCGTCGCCGTTTGGCGAAAATGCATCTGCCAAGCCAGCCTCCAGGCCGCGAATCGCTTCCACCACCCAACCAAGGTACGTATCAGCATTGAGTGCCAGTGCGCCGATAAATACCCACTTCAGCATCAGCTTAAAGAGATGTGGAAGGGGATGTTCGATGAAACCACCGATCGACAAAAGGCCCAGGGTCATGAAAAATAGGCCACCGGCGACAACGAACAAGCCCGAGAAGTCATCAATGACACTATGGGCCATCAGCTGAACGTAGCTGTTCAACACCGCGTCGACTGAGCCACCTATCCATTCGTAGATATTAGACCCCATGGTCATTTCCCCTCCAGATTCAGCACGTCACGCTTCCGATAGCCGCGCTGATCAAGCTGCTGCTCATTCCTGGCTTGCTTGGCATTAACGCAGTTCGGCGTAAGAGCCAGAGTCCCGGCATGTCGCTCGCACTCCGATATATGGATATCCCTTTCCGAACTGTGGGCTTTGTACCAATCGACAGAATGGACCGGTTCATCCGCCCCGCAGCCCGTGAGCAGAAACAAAACAACAATTGAGAAACGAGAGGCTGTCATTTCCGGCCCTCCCGATTCTGATCCGCCCCATTCACTTCACGAGGCAGCACATGCTCCGCCTCCGTGCGGAACTCCCCAGCAAATTTCAGCGAATAGGCCAGCTCAGCAGCGTTGATAATCTGAAGTGCTGCAAGCGTTCTCAACGCGCTTTCCCTTGTCCCTGCCCAACTACCCGCGATGCGGGATTCGGACCTCGAAATCAATAGCGACGAACCCAGTGCACATGCGAACGAGATCAAAACGGCGAGCGTTGAGGAGATTGGCCCTGTTGCTCGGGGCGGCACTATCTGCAACCAATCGGCAAGCGCCAGTACAAAAGGCATGATCGCGGCCGACGCAGCCAGGAGATCGCTCTGGATCAACTCAGGTGCACGTCGTGACACCTCTTTCAAAGCCCCGAACCGGCCGATGCAAATCCAGAATCGTCGTAAGGAAGTGAGGATGAAGAAGCACACGACCAAGGGGAGGATATGAGCGTACGAGATCATTTCAGTTGCCTCCCAGGTTCAGCACTTCGCGATTCTTGTAGCCCCTTTTGTCGAGCACCTGGGCATTCAATTCCCGTTGTCGCTGCTCTTGGATCTTGCCCTCAGCCTCAGCGACCATTTGGAACATTTGCAATTTGGTCTGCTCGTTCTGGATCATCGCTTGCTCTGCCGCGATGCGACCTTGCAGCTCTGCGATCCCTTTGGGATCTTGCGTTTGATTGATCTGCCCCATGAGCTGATCAATCTGACGCAGTCGGGCTTCGGCCTGGTCATAGGCCTCCAGAGCCAACGCTTTATCCTGTGACGGCTTCACCGCCTGTGCTCGGCAAGCATCGCGCTGCTGATCCTGAACCAGGCTTTCGCAGGCATCGAACACCTTGTTGTCCGAATAGATCGAACCAGCACGGCTATTCAGGCCTGAATAGCCGCCACGCTTCACTGCGTCATACACAGCCTGCCAATCTTGGGGCAGATACTCTCGCAGCTGCGGATCATCAAATACTCGACCGAGCCCACGCGACCCCGTGAGTGCGCCGTACTGCTGCTTCATCTGATCAATCTGAGATGCCATCTGCTGAACCTGTTGGGCCCAGCGAGTCGTGTTAGATGCAAACTCTGCAACAGTCAGGGGGGAATCCGTCACTTGGGTAGTGACGGTTACAGGGATTTGCGCATATCCCTGTTGCGAGCCGAGCATCAACGCGAGTGTTGTCCCGAAACTAAACGGTCGGACGCCTTTAAAGGCGAGACGTTTGAACAGCCCCATAGTCACCTCTCCATTGGACATGGTGAACACTGGGCCGTCTGTCCGGCCTGTCGATCTGTTTAGGAATCGCACCCAGCACGGTTGCACCGTTCTTGGGGTGACTATGCGCCAGTCTTACCCGGTGTAGGCCCCGTCTTTTAAGGGCCGCGCCCATAATGCGCAAAGCATCAGCGAGGCGGTTGCAGCGCTCGTTTAATTAACCAAAATATTATACATCGGCAAAATTAATTATCCCATTGTGGCTTTATCTCTTGGCGTGCCGTACATCCAATTTCTTCGTCATGACGAAACTCTTATCTTTAAGGAGGGCTACTGCAGGATAGGCAAAGCGCCGTAACTCTGTCATACAGCCATACGGTTCACGCACAGAAAAAGAATTTCGTCATGACGAAAAAACCGACACCTGTTGACGAGGTGAGAGCTACCGCAGGATAGGCTAACCGCCGGTAAACTGTGCGCACACAGTTTGCAAGGGTCCCCCTTGCGCTTCGCATTGCAGCGTTTGAAAGATCGTTATGCAGAAGGCTAGGAGCTATGAACGTCCACCTGGGCGCAGAGCTACAAGCGCGCTGGGTGGCCTATTGCGACGGCCTAGGTAAAACACCTGGGGGCGCGCTCAAAGAGGCTATTGAGCATCAGCTAGCCAAAGCAGATGCAAATCCCCAACCGAAAACCTACCGACAAGCAGAGACAATCAAGGAGCCGAAGGAGCGCTTCAAAATCCTGCTGACCGCCTCAGAAAAAGCAGCCGTCAAAGAACGCGCCTAGGTTGAACGCTGTTCTATGCGGCGCTGGGTTGTCGATACCATCCGCACCGGGCTTACCCACGAACCGCAGTGCGGCATGTCCGAAATCGACGCCGTAGGCGAGTCCAACGATCAGTTACTCGCCCTGGGCCGGCCTTAACCAGATCGACTGGCGCTTGAGTGAAGGTCATTACGAGCCGATCGCCGTGGAGCGGATCGAGGCGCTCACCCGCCTGATCGACAAGCACTCGGATGTGGTCAGTAATTCTATTCGGGCCAGTCTAGAAAGGTGGAAACTAGATTAAGCTGAACACTACTCAAATCCTCTGAGCGATCGGTGGAAAGGTATCGTTTAACGTGACGGTAAGGGTACTCGCACCCAGCCCGAGCTTCCACTTTTCTCCTTCAACTGCCAACTTCCGCAATATGATAGCTAATGACAAGTTACTTCAGCCATAGCAGCGCCTGGCAATCAGTGCGCCTAGTGCTTGAATTAAACTATGGACAGACTGACTACTGAACATCGAAGCTGGCTTATGTCAAGAGTCAAAAGTAAAGACACACAGCCAGAGATGATTGTGCGCCGCTTGTTATTTAGCCTCGGCTATCGATATCGCTTACACATAAAAGACCTGCCAGGAAGCCCTGACATCGTGCTGCGCAGCCGTCGAAAAATAATATTTATCCACGGCTGCTTTTGGCATGGGCACAATTGTAAGTACGGCCGACCACCTAAAACAAAATTAGAATTCTGGAAGGATAAAATAGAAAAAAATCGTATCCGAGATAGTCAAAACCTCAAAAAACTAGACGAGCTTGATTGGAAATGCTTAGACATTTGGCAATGTGAAACAAGGAATCTTCAAACCCTTTCGGAAATTGTGAAAAATTTCTTATCTCCACAATAATCTCAGACCCCATCAACCTCCTCAGCAAGCTGGAGCTTACTCCCTGAACCCTTGCCCATAAAATTCCTAATATTTTTCAAAAGAGTTTCTGCAATTATAGGCGACACACTATTTCCTATCATGCGACAGCTATGCCATACGGTGGCATGAAAAACAAAATCATCAGGGAAACCTTGTAATCTCGCGGCCTCCCGAGGAGTGATAACTCTATGCTCTACGGGGTGTAGCGGTCTAACCGCCTGATACGACCCACGGTCACTTCCGGTACCAGCCCTGAGCGTTGGGCAGAGCCCGTCCCAAGAGAGCCGCTTATACTTTCCAACTGGATCGACACCACCTTGTGGCACTAAAGAAAAGCGACGCAGCGTTTCGGGACGATGCTCTGTTAGCTGATGGGCAGTGAACCCCTCACTCTTTGATTTCATTTTTTTGGCATATGCAGAGATATCACTCTCCGCCCCATAACGCCAAAAATCTTGGCCGGCCAAAACAGCACCACCGAGATCCCAAATGGCATCTTTTACAGAAACACGCGGAGCATCACATTTAATGATGTCCTCTAATTTTGGAACAACCATTTTTCGCTTGTCAAAACCAAATACGAAAACTCGCCGTCGCTTAGTCGGCGCTCCAAAATCTGACGCATCAAGAATTATAGGGCCGATGATCTCCCACTTTCCCTTGAGAGATGCTATAGCTGTGTCCAGCTCCTGCCTATTATTGGGGAAAATCAGGCCTGGAACATTTTCCATCAAGAAAAAGGCTGGTTTTACATCAGAAACAATCCTAAAAAACTCAGCCAAAAGCGCACGTCGCGGATCGTCTGGAGAGCCTTTACCCATCCCGCTGAAGCCTTGGCAGGGTGGACCACCAATCACACCGTCCACTCCCGACGGCAGTAAGGCCTTCAGTTTCGCTTTAGTAAGGCTGGTTACATCAGCATTCAGAAACGGAGTATCAGGAAAATTCACTCCAAACGAGCTGGATAAAATCGGGTCGATATCGACTGCCAGCTCCGTAGTAAAGCCAGCATTTTTGGAACCGAGTGTCAGTCCCCCACAACCGCTGAAAAGGTCTAGTAACGTCGGCATAAGAATCCCACTTTAAATGCCCGGCACTATACCCCATTCGCGGCGCGTTGTCGATCGGAACCCGACAGAATCCCCCTCCAGGCGCTCGCCTTCTGTCTCACCTATGCCAAGCGCCAAGGAACGGAGGCACTCACAGAACTATTCGCGAATACCAAGGATATAAACGGTAGAAATTTATAAAATTGTTAATCTCCGTTTTCGCAGCTTGTTGTGTACCGCCTACGTAGTACTGCAAAGATTCGATTATCTCATCAGCATCCGCGCCTGGAAGCATGGACTCAACATGCACCCTCTCTTTCGCAGAAAACGCTGGAACACTAATCAATCGAGGAGCTTTTGTGCAGTCATTAAAAAATGGCCACGAATTGAGTCTGGTTTTTTCGAAAAAATCTGAAAGCTCGTTTTCGTGCAAAAGAGCGCCAGTAAAGGTAAGCATCTGCTGGCCATCGCTGTAGACAAAAGCTGTAAGCCCTTGGACTATCAGCCCACGATCACCTGACAAACCATGTTTGGCAGCATTCAAAAGTGCCTTCAACAATAAACCAGGATAGCTTTTAGTTGTCACATCAGTGGAGCTCACCGTTGGCGGCCCATAATCACCAAGCCTATTTAATGCTGTTTGCGCTCTAAGCGAGAGCATATCTTGATGATTAGCATCTGTATGCCCGAGCGTTCCAGGACTGGCGTTAACTGTGATCTTGAAAATATCTCCATGGCCTAGCTTTTCAATTAATCGTTGCACCTCCGATAACTGCCCCCCAATGTCGGGAGTAGCGTAGTCGAACCAGACAATAGCGTTTGTTTCGTCCTCAAAATCATAATTAGACAAAAAGTCACCGCTAGACTCTTTCCGCAGCTCCACGCAAGAAATAGGCCTATTAAACTTCTGTCGCGCATATACATTCTGATCAATTTCTAGCGAAATCATGTCAGATATTCGAAGAGCCGAATGCAAATGCTTAAAGTCTTCTAAAAACGGGCCACCAAACCCTACATATCGGTAAGCAGAGATATTGCGATATCTACCAATCCGTGAAAGCAAATCTATGAACAGATTACGTTCAATCGCTTTGTTCTGCCTAAGGTGGTAAGGAATATTACCACCAGTACTCATTCGTCCACCCTCTTCAATACTTCGTCGAAGCAGAAGCCACCGATTTCACCAGGAGCAATGTCCGCATTATCGAAGAAATGCTCGCCCATTCGACGAATATCGTTCAAAGGACGAGAGAATCTAATGAATCTGTATTCATCTTCCTTAGGCGGAACAGGCAAGACCGGTTTGTACTTGTTACCCTTAATGGAGCTTTTTCTATCTTGAGTCCAATGTTCTTGAGGAATCATACGAGCGATATCGGATGCGGTTGCAGACACTGCGCGACCGCTGAAATCGGGCCTATCTCGGGCCGGCCCTTTCCATTTATTTGTATAGTCGGTGAACAACTTCATGCCTTCCCGCATGAATTCTTTTACAGAAAGGTAAAGCTCAGAGTTTCCGTCAATACCGCGCTTAGTTGTGGTAACCGGCAGAAGTGAGGCGTCGTTCGATTTAAAACTCACGACTCCCGCAATAGAAACAAACTGTGTGTGGTACTGAGGAACACCTGCTTCGCCCCAGCCGGTAACTTTTGTTTTATCTGCATACAGCACGACTCGATCATTACAGATCAAAGTCCAGCCTGCATGCTCCGTAGAAGGCCTACCCGAAAGAGAGTCTTCCTCCTCGTCGTCTGTAGGCAGATTACGGTAGAACCCAACAGCAAGCTCAATTTTAACGCCTTGATATTCACCTGTATAAACGTAGGGCGCCAGCTGCGCATCTTCTTTAAACGTATCTTTATCCAAGACAAAAGATGCACCTAACGGCGATACGAGCTCACCGTTCACATACACTTTAAAACCTTTCAAGATTATTCCACCATAGTAGGCGGAAATTGATCTTATGAGGTCAGCAACAAATCCAGTTGCATCAGAAAATAGTCTAGAGACGCCAGAGTGCAGTTGATCTACGTATATCGTGGTCCCGCGAGGTTCTTGTTCTACAGCTTCGATTTCGGAGATAGGTAAAAGCCAATCGTCGTCCTTCTCCAACCATTCAGGTGTGATTTCGACCTTATACACCGCATCTGAAGCATGGGACGTTACAACAGCATTCTGTCCCATTTTAAATATGGCACGCTTCATACCAATGCCATACACACCTACGGTAGGTATATCTTTGTCGGTATCTCTATCCGGACGCCCCATGCGAAACGCACGTTCGAGCGCCACACCTCGTGGGATCCCACCGCAATTATCCTTAACTTGGAAGAACTCTTTATTGAAGGTGATTTTCGCCTCAAAGCCTTTGTAAGGCTGCGAAGCATCAAGCTCATCCTTCTGCTCTCGCATGACACCATCAATACAGTTGTCAAGCAGATCGAGAATCGAATCTTTAAGTTCAATATCTCGAGTTAGCATCTCTACGAAGAAACGCTTTGCTGGAGTAGCGTTTACCTGTTGAGTCATGTGCGTCCCTTCCAGACCTTGTGGCCATAGCCACTCTTAGAATGAGGCGAATTTATACGAGTACTAGCCTGGTTCACAAGGCACCGCCCCAAAAGGCTTCACCGAGCGCGAAGGGCTTCCGCTGCCATGGTTCGCCCGGATCCAAGGGCAGTCTCGGTAAAGACTGCCCTCAGGCCGCGCATCTGAAGCGTAGGTACACCAGCGGTACACCACGAAGGACCTCGCCTGTAACGTAGCGTTCGCTAACGTACTGATTGCCCCGTCCTTTCGCGTACTGTACCTTTTTCTCGTGTAACCCAATGAAACCTAACGCAGCGGTGTCATTGGCGAACTCATAATCCTTTGGTCCACGGTTCGAGTCCGTGTGGGCCCACCAGCTACGACGAAGCCGCGCAATTGCGCGGCTTTCGTGTTTCTTGCCCCAGACAACTCGCTTGCATCCGATAGTGAGCCGAATAGGATCAGTATTCGGCTCATTGATGAATAGCCGTTATGAACGAAACGTTTTTGGCTATTCCCCTCGCGGCCGCATCTCAACCTGTCGCGGATTGTAGAAAGTCATTCCGCCCGGAATATCCCGCGTAACCAGCGACATTGCCCCGATCACCACGTCGTCCCCGATGTCGATGTGATCAGCAACGATACAGCTGTTGGCCCCCATGCTCACGTTGTCGCCAATGCGCAGCGCGTATTCCTGCAAGCCCAGGGTCTTGATGCCGATCGAGCAGTTCTGCCGAATGAAAAAATTCCGCCCGATGCTAACGGTGCCGGGTGATGACCACGCCGGGCAGGTGCCCTATGCGCAGGCCGGGGGCGATCTGCGCGCCGATGTCGATATCCACGGCGTACTTGCGATTGAGCCGTTGCTGCATGCGCCGCGCGTGACGCCGGAACACGCCGCCTCGGGCGCTGAAGTACTGGGCCAGGCGGAAGGCGAAGAGAAACCGTAGTTTGTTGTCCTTGCGTGCGCGACGCAGCACGTTGAACAGTAGGCTGATGCGGCGTCCGGCCTTTTTCTTGTTGGAGACTTCCAGTCGCCAGCATTCGAAAAGATAGTCGAGGTTCACGCTGAAGATCCATTTGGATATGTTCTGCATGATGCCCAAGGCACAGCCGCCTGGCCAGTCCAGTCGACAGAGCATCGTGTCGGCAGGCCCTCTGTAACCGCACTTGCTCTGGTCAGCGCTCGCTGGCTAGGCTAGCGAGCCAACCGTAGAGACTTGCCATGTCGGATTCCCGTTCCATCACGCTGGATGAAATCGATCGCCAGCTGATCGCCCTGCTGCAGATCAACGCCCGCGAAAGTGTCGCCACCCTTGCCCGCCAGCTGGGTATCGCCCGCACTACCGTCAACTCGCGCCTGGAGCGGCTGGAGAAGAACAAGGTCATCTCCGGCTATGGCGTGCGTCTGGGCCAGCGGGTATTGGGCGGCGGCCTGCAAGCGTATGTGGGGATCAAGGTGCAACCGCGCTCGGGCAAGGAGGTGGTGCGGCGCTTGAGTGCCATGGGGCAGGTGCAGCAGCTGTGCGCGGTAAGCGGCGAGTTCGACTATGTGGCTTGGTTGCGTACCGACTCGCCCGAACAGCTGGACCAGTTGCTCGACCAGATCGGCAGTGTCGACGGGGTGGAGAAGACCACCACATCGATCATCCTCAGCAGCAAGGTGGACCGCGGGCAGCCGCTCTGAGCTGGCTGGCACTCAGGCCTCCTGGGCGTCGAGCAGGCTGTCCAGGATCGCCGAGAGGCTTTCGGCGCAATGCTGCATCGCCCAGACCAGGTCGCGGCTGCGCTCGGGTGCATGGTGCTGGGCGTAGTCGGTGACGATCTGATCGAGGCCACGGGCCAGAAGGCAGGCGTGAACCAGAGCGTCTGCGGCGTCGATGCCGGGGCGGATGGCGAACAGCGGCGGGTGGCTGGATTCGCAGTTGCAGAAGGTTTTTTCGGCGGTGGGTTGCAGTTTTGCGGGTTGGCCTGAATCAGATTTCTTCACGATGCAATTTCCAAATTGAGTCTTGAGGAAACTGCCGGCCAACTCCTTCTCACGGGATATGGGCGGCAGCCATGCACGGGGTGAGAAACCGGCCAACTTGGAAATCCGGCCAGGCCGAAGCCTGCCCGCGCACAGCTGCCATGACACAAGCCTTGGTGCGAAGTTGGAGGATGGGTTCTCACACCCGCTCGCCCGAACAGCGGCGACCCAGTGAAGTTAACGATGAGGCGTTTCCCACGCAGCCAGACCGAGGCTATAGCTGGCGTAGGGTAATTCTTTGAATCTAGGGATGGGTGTAGGAATTGGCTGATCAGCGCCTTTCAAAATGCGCGGGATGCCGATAGGGCGCATGAGGGCCACTAGGGGCTTGCCTTGCGATTTGCAGGGCCTGTGCGATCGAGCGCCGCCCGCGCGGCGCATCGCGAGCTGCGCTCGCTCCTACGTTTGTTTCGGGCCAGTAACGCCTGTGAAAAGCGCGCGCGACTGCCTGGTGCATACAACACGATATCGTGCCATGCGCCAAAGGGTCCGCGCGCCAATCCCCCAGGAATAAATAGCCCGAAACAAACGTAGGAGCGAGCGCAGCTCGCGATGCGCCGCGCGGGCAGCGCTCGATCGCACAGACACCACAAACCTCAAGACGAAAACCCGTCAAAAATAACAATCAAACAATCATTTAGACGAAAAAACCTACATTCAGACAACACAATAAGCCTTAATAACGAACACCCCACTCCCTAAAATGACCCCAGGCATCTCCTATACTCAGGCTCCGCTCCTCGCGCAGCCCCTCTGGCAAGGTCACTCCATGAACAAGAAAAACCGCCACCCCGCCGACGGCAAAAAGCCCATCACCATTTTCGGCCCGGACTTTCCCTTCGCCTTCGACGACTGGCTGGAACATCCCGCAGGCCTGGGCAGCATCCCGGCCGAGCGCCATGGTGAGGAAGTGGCCATCGTCGGCGCCGGCATCGCCGGGCTGGTGGCGGCCTACGAGCTGATGAAGCTGGGCCTCAAGCCGGTGGTGTACGAGGCCTCCAAACTGGGTGGCCGGCTGCGCTCGCAAGCCTTCAACGGTACCGACGGGGTCATCGCCGAACTGGGCGGCATGCGTTTCCCGGTGTCGTCCACCGCCTTCTACCACTATGTGGACAAGCTGGGCCTGGAAACCAAGCCCTTCCCCAACCCGCTGACCCCGGCCTCGGGCAGCACCGTTATCGACCTGGAAGGCCAGACCTACTACGCCGAAAAACCCGGCGACCTGCCCAAGCTGTTCCAGGAAGTGGCCGACGCCTGGGCCGACGCGCTGGAAAGCGGCGCCCAGTTCGCCGACATCCAGCAGGCCATCCGCGACCGTGACGTGCCGCGCCTGAAAGAGCTGTGGAACAAGCTGGTACCGCTGTGGGACGACCGCACCTTCTACGACTTCGTGGCCACCTCGCGCTCGTTCGCCAAGCTGAGCTTCCAGCACCGTGAGGTGTTCGGCCAGGTCGGCTTCGGCACCGGCGGCTGGGACTCGGATTTCCCCAACTCGATGCTGGAAATCTTCCGCGTGGTGATGACCAATTGCGACGACCACCAGCATCTGGTGGTCGGCGGGGTGGAGCAGGTGCCGCAAGGCATCTGGCGCCATGTGCCGGAGCGTTGCGTGCACTGGCCCGAAGGCACCAGCCTGAGCGCGCTGCATGGCGGCGCGCCACGTACCGGGGTCAAGCGCATCGCCCGCGCTGCCGACGGCCGCCTGGCGGTCACCGACAACTGGGGCGACACGCGGCACTACAGCGCCGTGCTCGCCACCTGCCAGACCTGGCTGCTGACCACCCAGATCGACTGCGAGGAATCGCTGTTCTCGCAAAAGATGTGGATGGCCCTGGACCGCACCCGCTACATGCAATCGTCGAAGACCTTCGTCATGGTCGACCGGCCATTCTGGAAGGACAAGGACCCGGAAACCGGCCGCGACCTGATGAGCATGACCCTCACCGACCGCCTCACCCGCGGCACCTACCTGTTCGACAACGGCGACGACAAGCCGGGGGTGATCTGCCTGTCCTACGCCTGGATGAGCGACGCCCTGAAAATGCTCCCGCACCCGGTGGAAAAACGCGTGCAACTGGCCCTGGACGCGCTGAAGAAGATCTACCCGAAGACCGACATCGCCGGGCATATCATCGGCGACCCGATCACCGTTTCCTGGGAAGCCGACCCGTACTTCCTCGGTGCCTTCAAGGGCGCGCTGCCAGGCCATTACCGCTACAACCAGCGCATGTATGCCCATTTCATGCAGCAAGACATGCCTGCCGAGCAGCGTGGCATCTTCATCGCCGGTGACGACGTGTCCTGGACCCCCGCCTGGGTCGAAGGCGCTGTGCAAACCTCGCTGAATGCGGTGTGGGGTATCATGAACCACTTCGGTGGTCGCACCCACCCGGAAAACCCTGGCCCAGGCGACGTGTTCAACGAAATCGGCCCGATCACCCTGGCGGACTGAGACAAGGAGGCAGCATGCGCATCGCTCTGTTCCAGGGCGCGCCCAAGCCACTGGACGTGCCCGGCAACCTGCAACGCTTGCGCCACCAGGCGCAACTGGCGGCCGAACGCGGCGCCCGGTTGCTGGTATGCCCGGAAATGTTCCTGACCGGCTACAACATCGGCCTGGCCCAGGTCGGGCGCCTGGCCGAGGCCGACGATGGCCCGGCAGCCATGGAGGTAGTGGAGATCGCCCAGGCGCACCGCATCGCCATCGTCTATGGCTACCCGGAGCGCGGCGATGACGGCGCGATCTACAACAGCGTGCAGTTGATCGATGCACAGGGTCGCAGCCTGGGCAACTATCGCAAGACCCACCTGTTCGGCGAACTGGACCGCTCGATGTTCAGCGCAGGCCCCGACCACTTTCCAGTGGTGGAACTGGAGGGCTGGAAGGTCGGCCTGCTGATCTGTTACGACATCGAGTTCCCGGAGAATGCCCGCCGCCTGGCGCTGGACGGTGCCGAACTGATCCTGGTGCCGACGGCGAACATGGCGCCGTACGACTTCGTCTGCCAGGTGACCGTGCGAGCACGGGCACAGGAGAACCAGTGCTACCTGGTGTATGCCAACTACTGCGGTGCGGAAGGCGAGATCCACTATTGTGGGCAGAGCAGCATCATCGGCCCCGATGGCAGCCTGCTGGCGATGGCCGGGCATGACGAATGCCAGTTGCTGGCCGAACTCCAGCATGACCGGGTGGTGCAGGGACGGGCGGCATTCCCCTACCTGACCGATCTGCGTCAGGAGCTGCACCTGCGTAAAAGCTGAAGGCCCTTTCGCGGGCATGCATCCCACAGGACCGAGGCTTGCTCCGGACCTGAGGGGCTTACCCGCAAAGAGGCCGAGCCTGCCAGCAAATGGGTTAGCATGGCATGCAACAACCGGAGCCCCCATGCCTGACGCCACCCGCCAACTGAGCCTCGCCAACGGCCTGCAGCTGACCCTGCGCCACGCCCCGCGCCTGAAGCGGTCGGCCGCGGCCCTGCGGGTGCACGCGGGCAGCCACGATGCCCCGGGCAAATGGCCCGGGCTTGCGCACTTTCTGGAACACCTGTTCTTCCTCGGCACCCCACGCTTCCCGCTTGAAGACGGCCTGATGCGCTACGTGCAGGCACTGGGCGGCCAGGTCAACGCCAGCACCCGGGAACGCACCACCGACTTTTTCTTCGAGGTGCCGCCCAGTGCCCTGGCAGGCGGGCTCGAGCGCTTGTGCCAGATGCTCGCCGAACCGGACCTGGGCATCGAGCGCCAACGTCGCGAACGCGAAGTGATCCATGCCGAGTTCATTGCCTGGTCACGCAACCCGCAAGCCCAGCAGCAGTTTGCCCTGCTGCAGGCGGTGGCGCCCGAGCATCCGCTGGCTGCCTTTCATGCCGGCAACCGCTACACCCTGGCCTTGCACGACCCGGCCTTCCAGCAAGCGTTGCAGGGTTTTCACCAGCGCTTCTACCAGGGCGGCCAAGTTACCCTGAGCCTCTGCGGCCCGCAGCCGCTGGATGAACTGGAACTGCTCGGCCGCCAGCATGCCGCGCAGTTCACCGCGGGTGCACGTGTACCTCAGGCCCTGCCACCGCCGCTGGCGGCCGCGACCCTGCCGCGGGTGTTCAGCCACGCGCAGCTGCCTGCGGGCGCCGAGCAAGCCCTGGAACTGCTGATCAGCTGCCTTGGCGACAGCCGCCCGGGCACCTGGCTGGCGGCCCTTCGCCAGCGTGGCTGGCTGCGGGGTTTCAAGGCCGAGGCGCTGTATGCGTACGCTGGGCAATTGTTGTGGCATATCGACCTGCAGCTTACCGAGGACGCCTGCCGGGAAGAGGTCGATGCCCTGTTGCAGGGTTGGTTCGGCTTCCTCCGCCAGGCCGCGGCAGAGCCATTGAATGCCGAATTCGAGTTGCTGCAGCAGAGCCGCGAACGCAGTGCCAGCGCCATTGAGCTGGCCCGACGGGACAGCGCCGGCCAAGCGTTCGCCGGTTTGCCTGGGCAAGCCCTGCAGGCCTTCCGTGCCCTGCTGGCAGGCCTGCCGAGTCGCGTGCATGGGCACTGGCAGTTACCCGCTGGCGAGCCCTTGCTCCAGGCCGAACTGCCTGCTGCCAGGCCGCAACCGCTGCCGGCGGCACTGCAGATCAGCGACCAGCTCCCCGGTACCCGCCAATACGCGGCACTGTACCTGCGCTGGCAGGTTCCCTCAGCCGCAGGCCAACAGTTGTACCCGGTCCTCGAACGCGCCTTGCAGCCGCTGCAGGAGCGCTGCGCCCGCGTGGCAGTGCAGCTGCAGTTCAGTGCCGCTGGCGAATACTGGCAACTGCGCTGCGCCGGGTTGCCGGCAGCGGTACTACGCACCGTGCAGCAGGCCTTGACGCTGCTTGTATCGCCACCGGCCGACAGCTGGCAGGCGTCCTCGCCGCCGCCTGCGGCACTGATCCCGCTCAGGGCCCTGCTCAAGCAACTACCCGACGCGGTGCTGGGGGCGCTGCCGGCGCCTGGTGCGCCCGGCACGCTGGCACAAGCCCAGCTCGACAGCCTGTGGCAGCAGGCGCGCTGGCATGGCCTGGCGGTCGGCTTCGACGCCCCCCCCCTGAATGCGTTGGCGACGGCGCTGCTGCATTGCCCCGGCCAAGGTTCGGCGCCGGGCCCACTACCGGCCTGGGCCAACCACCGCTGGCAACAGGTCGACGCCCCCGGCAGTGAACATGCCCTGCTGCTGTTCTGCCCCTTGCCGGCGGCGATGGAAGCCGCTGGCCGCTTGCTCGCCCAAGCGCTGCAAGGGCCGGTTTATCAACGGCTGCGGGTAGAACTGCAGCTCGGCTATGCGGTATTCAGTGCCTTTCGTCAGGTCGAAGGGGTCGGCGGCCTGCTGTTCGGCGTGCAGTCGCCGCACACCAGCCAGGCGCAGATACTCGAACACCTGCTCACCTTGCTACGCCAAGGCGTTACCTTCGATCCGGCCGCTCGCCGGGCACTGGCCGGGCAATTCGCGGAACCTGCGATGGCCAACGAGGAAGTTGCCGAATGGGCATGGCAGACATGCCTGGCCACGCAAGCTGGTGGGCTGGATGCGCTGCGCAGGGCGATTATGGGCACCCAGCAGGCGGATCTGGATGACCTGCTGGACCACCTGCTCGGCAACGACAGCAGGTGGCTGTGCCTGGCCAACGCCGCCGCGCCAGATGGCGCCTGGTTGACCGCGACCGCGTGATTATTACGCTAGCTGCAAGGACACTTTGCTAATAATTAACCTTTCGGTACACCTATTTCTTGTAAGATAGCGCAATCTCGAATCAAGGGAACCTCCAGCCCATGGCGGTACCCTAGTATTAGCTGACAAACCCAACCCTCATCCGGAAGGAGTAATTCCATGTGGACCAAACCTGCTTACACTGATCTTCGCATCGGCTTCGAAGTCACCATGTACTTCGCCAACCGCTAAGCCTGGCTTAGGGTTCAACGCCTCGGCCTGCCGGGGCGTTTTCGTTTATTCGCTACGGTTTTCTGCATAGAGAGTGGCCATGTATATCCAGGTTCTCGGTTCCGCCGCCGGTGGCGGGTTCCCTCAGTGGAACTGCAACTGCGTCAACTGCAAGGGCTACCGTGACGGCACCTTGCGGGCCACGGCACGCACCCAGTCGTCCATTGCCCTGTCGGACGACGGCGTGCACTGGGTACTGTGCAATGCCTCGCCCGATATCCGCGCCCAGCTCCAGGCCTTTGCGCCGATGCAACCGGCCCGCGCCCTGCGTGACACCGGCATCAACGCCATCGTGCTGCTGGACAGCCAGATCGACCACACCACCGGCCTGCTCAGCCTGCGCGAAGGCTGCCCGCACCAGGTATGGTGCACCGACATGGTCCACCAGGACCTGACCACCGGTTTTCCGCTGTTCAACATGCTCAGCCACTGGAACGGCGGCCTGCAATGGAACCGCATCGAACTGCAAGGCAGCTTCGTGATCGACGCCTGCCCCAACCTGCTCTTCACCCCGTTCCCCCTGCGCAGCGCCGCACCGCCCTACTCGCCGCACCGCTTCGACCCGCACCCCGGCGACAACCTTGGCTTGCTGGTCGAGGACACCCGCACCGGCGGCAAGCTGTTCTACGCCCCAGGCCTGGGCCAGGTGGACGACAAGCTGCTGGCGATGATGGACGGCGCAGACTGCCTGCTGGTCGACGGCACCCTGTGGGAAGATGACGAGATGCAGCGCCGTGGCGTAGGCACCCGTACCGGGCGTGAAATGGGCCACCTGGCGCAGAATGGCCCTGGCGGCATGCTGGAGGTGCTCGAGGCCTTCCCGCGCCAGCGCAAGGTACTTATCCACATCAACAACACCAACCCGATCCTCGACGAAGACTCGCCCGAGCGTGCCGAAGTGCTGCGCCGGGGTGTGGAAGTGGCCTTCGACGGCATGAGTATCGAGTTGTAAGCACAGCCCTTGAGGTGACACAAACCCTGTGGGAGCGGGCATGCCCGCGAAAAATCCGACACGGTGTATGGCACCGGCTTGGCCGGTGTTCGTGGGCATGCCCGCTC
Organism: Pseudomonas anuradhapurensis; assembly: GCF_014269225.2. Classification (NCBI taxonomy): domain Bacteria; kingdom Pseudomonadati; phylum Pseudomonadota; class Gammaproteobacteria; order Pseudomonadales; family Pseudomonadaceae; genus Pseudomonas; species Pseudomonas anuradhapurensis. The sequence goes on along the minus strand of NZ_CP077097.1, from coordinate 399,749 downwards.
CCACAGGGGGCGAGGTGAGCCGAGACTCAGCTATACAGGAGCCAGCCGAATGAGCGACGCACTGCCAATGTCCCCTGCCGAATTCGAGCAGGCCCTGCGCGCCAAGGGCGCCTACTACCATATCCATCATCCCTACCACGTGGCGATGTACCAGGGCCGCGCCACCCGCGAGCAGATCCAGGGCTGGGTGGCCAACCGCTTCTACTACCAGGTCAACATCCCGCTGAAGGACGCCGCGATCCTGGCCAACTGCCCGGACCGCGAAGTACGTCGCGAGTGGATCCAGCGCCTGCTCGACCATGATGGCGCACCCGGCGAAGACGGCGGTATCGAAGCCTGGCTGCGCCTGGGCCAGGCCGTGGGCCTGGACCCGGACCAGCTACGCTCGCAGGAGCTGGTGCTGCCCGGCGTACGTTTTGCCGTGGACGCCTACGTCAACTTTGCCCGGCGGACCAGCTGGCAGGAAGCGGCCAGCAGCTCGCTGACCGAGCTGTTCGCCCCGCAAATCCACCAGTCGCGCCTGGACAGCTGGCCGCAGCACTACCCGTGGATCGACCCGGCCGGCTACGAATACTTCCGCACCCGCCTGGGCCAGGCCCGGCGTGACGTCGAGCACGGCTTGGCGATTACCCTGCAGCACTACACCACCCGCGCAGGCCAGGAGCGTATGCTGGAGATCCTGCAGTTCAAGCTGGACATCCTCTGGAGCATGCTCGACGCCATGAGCATGGCCTACGAGCTGAACCGCCCGCCCTATCACTCCGTCACCCAGGAACGGGTATGGCACAAAGGGATCACCCTATGAGTTTCGATCGTAATCAAGTGCCGAACTGGCGCCCCGGCTACCGCTTCCAGTACGAACCGGCGCAAAAGGGCCACGTGTTGCTGTACCCCGAGGGCATGATCAAGCTCAACGACAGCGCAGCCCTGATCGGAGGCCTGATCGACGGCCAGCGCGACGTTGCCGCGATCATTGCCGAACTCGAACAACAGTTCCCCGGTGTCCCGCAAGTGGCCGACGACATCGAGCAGTTCATGGAGGTGGCCCGTGCCGAACACTGGATCGTCCTCGCCTGAGTTACCACCCACGCCCGCAGTCGGCCTGCCGCTGTGGCTGCTGGCCGAGCTGACCTACCGCTGCCCGCTGCAGTGCCCGTACTGCTCCAACCCGCTGGACTTCGCCGCCCAGGGTCAGGAGCTGAGCACCGCGCAGTGGTTCAAGGTAATGGCCGAAGCGCGGGAAATGGGCGCCGCGCAAATCGGCTTTTCCGGCGGCGAGCCGCTGGTGCGCCAGGACCTCGCCGAGCTGATCGGCGAGGCGCGCCGGCTGGGTTACTACACCAACCTGATCACCTCGGGCATCGGCTTGACCGAGGCGCGCATCGCCGACTTCAAGAAGGCTGGCCTGGACCACATCCAGATCAGCTTCCAGGCCAGTGACGAGCAGGTGAACAACCTGTTGGCCGGCTCGAAGAAAGCCTTTGCGCAGAAGCTGGAAATGGCCCGTGCGGTGAAGGCCCACGGCTACCCGATGGTGCTCAACTTCGTCACCCATCGGCACAACATCGACAAGATCGACCGCATCATCGAGCTGTGCATCGCCCTGGAAGCGGACTTCGTCGAGCTTGCCACCTGCCAGTTCTACGGCTGGGCCCATCTCAACCGCCTGGGCCTGCTGCCGACCCGCGCGCAGCTCGAACGGGCCGAACGCATCACCAACGAGTACCGCGACAAGCTCAAGGCCGAAGGCAACCCGTGCAAGCTGATCTTCGTCACCCCGGACTACTACGAAGAACGCCCCAAGGCCTGCATGAACGGCTGGGGTAGCCTGTTCCTTACCATCACCCCGGACGGCACCGCGCTGCCGTGCCACGGCGCACGCCAGTTGCCGGTGCAGTTCCCCAACGTGCGCGACCACGACCTGCGCCATATCTGGTACGACTCGTTCGGCTTCAACCGCTTCCGTGGCTATGAATGGATGCGCGAACCCTGCCGTTCCTGCGACGAGAAGGAAAAGGACTTCGGCGGCTGCCGCTGCCAGGCCTTCATGCTGACCGGCGATGCCAGCAACGCCGACCCGGTGTGCGCCAAGTCGGCCGACCACGGCGTCATCCTCAAGGCCCGCGAGGAGGCGGAAAGCGCCCAGCTCGCGATTGAACAGATGACCTTCCGCAATGAGCGAAACTCCCGTGTCATCGCCCGCGGCTGAATTCAGTGCGGCTCAGGCAGTCGCGGCCGGCACAGACTTCGCCGAACTCAAGGTCAGCGCTGCCGGGCTGTTCTGGAACGAGTTCCGCCCCGCCGATGGCGCGTGCCGCATCTGGCATTGGCAGCACCAGCAGGCCCGCTGCCTGACACCTGATGGTTTCAGCGTGCGCAGCCGGGTCTATGAGTACGGTGGGGGGAGTTTCTGCCTGGGCGGCGACGGACTGCTGTTCGTCAACGAAAAGGACCAGCAGGTCTACACCCAGGGCCTGGCAGCAGCAGCGCCACGGCCTCTGAGCCACGACGCGAATTGCCGCTACGGCGACCTGCAGTGGCACGCCGGCCTGGTGCTGGCGGTCGAAGAGCGGCATGGCGAACGGGTCGAGCATCGACTGGTTGCCCTGGCGGAACGAAGCCGGCAGGTGCTTGCCGAAGGCGCCGACTTCTACGCCTCGCCCACCGTGAGTGCCGATGGCCAGCGCCTGGCGTGGATCGAGTGGGACCGCCCGGCGCAGCCCTGGACGGTCACCCGGCTGATGTGCCGCACGCGCGACAACAGCGGCCAATGGGGGCCCGCGCAGTATGTGGCCGGTGCCGACGAGTCACTGCAGCAGCCACGCTTCGATGCCCAAGGCCGGCTTTATTGCCTGTCCGACCGTAACGGCTTCTGGCAGCCCTGGGGTGAGCTTGATGGTGGTTGGCAGGCGCTGCCTGCCGAGCCGGCGGACCATGCCGCCGCCCCCTGGCAATTGGGCGCGAGCACCTGGTTGGCATTGGGGCAGCAGAGTTACCTGGCCAGCTGGTTCGAAGACGGCTTTGGGCAATTGGGGCTACGCACCGTCGATGGCCTGGAGCGATTCGCCAGTGCCTATACGCGCTTTCGCAGCCTGGCCATGGATGCCGACCACCTGTACGCCATAGCCGCCTCGCCGATAAGTCCGCCGGCAGTCATCAGCATCGACCGCAACAACCACCAGGTCAGCGTTCTGGCTGGTGGCGCGCAAGTGCTTGCAGCCACGCATATCAGCCTGCCGCAGCCGATCGACTATGGCAGTGACGGCCACCAGGCGCACGGTTTTTTCTATCCGGCAGCGCGCTCGCAAGGGGCCACGCCGCTGGTGGTGTTCATCCATGGCGGGCCGACCTCGGCGTGTTATCCGGTACTCGACACGCGCGTGCAGTACTGGACCCAGCGCGGCTTCGCCGTAGCCGACCTCAATTACCGGGGCAGCACCGGCTACGGTCGGGAATACCGTCAGGCCTTGCACCTGCGCTGGGGAGAAAGCGACGTGGCCGATGCCTGTGCGGCTGTCGAACACCTGGCGGCACGTGGCTTGATCGACCGCAGCAAGGCGTTCATTCGCGGCGGTAGCGCTGGCGGCTATACCACGCTATGCGCCCTGGCATTTCATGATGTATTCCGCGCCGGTGCCAGCCTGTACGGGGTCAGCGACCCGCTGGCGCTTGGCCGGGCCACGCACAAGTTCGAGGGCGACTACCTGGACTGGCTGATCGGTGACCCGCAGCATGACGCCGAGCGCTACCGCCAGCGCACGCCACTGCTGCATGCCGGGCAGATCGGGGTGCCGGTGATTTTCTTCCAGGGCGAACTGGATGCGGTGGTGGTGCCGGAGCAGACGCGCTCGATGCTAGCGGCGTTACAGGCCAACGGGATCGAGGCCGAAGGGCACTTCTATGCAGGCGAGCGGCACGGGTTCCGCAAGGCCGAGAACCTGGCGCACGCGCTGGAAGAAGAGTGGAAGTTCTATTGTCGGGTGTTGGGGGGGTGAGATTCGAGGGCCGCTTTGCGGCCCATCGCGACACAAGGCCGCTCCTACAGGGATCGCGTGAATCCGAATAGGGCATGCACCTGTAGGAGCGGCCTTGTGTCGCGATGGGCTGCAAAGCAGCCCCAGAAGGACTCAGCGCTTGGCGATGATGTACACCGCGTGCACGATCCCCGGAATGTAACCCAGCAGGGTCAGCAGAATGTTCAGCCAGAACGCCCCGCCGAACCCCACCTGCAGGAACACCCCCAGCGGCGGCAGGATGATGGCGATGATGATGCGTATGAAGTCCATGCGAGTCTCTCCTGAAGGGGTTACCTCACAGACTAGCCTCTCGCCACAGAGGTTCCACGCGCAAAAAAAACGCCCCGGGCCGAATGAAACAGGCCAGGGGCGATGCGCAGGAACGCCAGACGGTTCGTAGAATTCTCGGTTTCGCCAACCCGCTATGCCGGCATTTCCCGGCGCGCCTGCTGGCGGGCGTGCAGGCGGGCAAAGGCGCGGGCCAGGCGCAGCAGCATTTCGTCGATGTTGCCCTTGCTCACGGTCAGGGCCGGCGAGAAGCGCACCACATCCGCCTGTGGCGCACTGAGCAGCAGGCCTTCGTGCAGGGCTGCACTCACCAGCTCCTGGGCCAGGCTCTCTTTCAGCTGCAGTGCCCACAGCAGACCCTGCCCGCGCACTTCCCCTTGGCCGTAACGCCCGGCCAGGCGGCTCAGGCCTTCGCGCAGGTGGCGCCCGTTGTCCTGCACTTGGGCAAAGAAGCCAGGCTCCTGCACGGCGTCCAGCACAGCCAGGCCTGCGGCACACATCAGCGCATTGCCATGGTGGCTACCCTGCAGTTCGCCAGGTTCGGCGCAGCACGCCGTGCCCCGGGCCAGCAACGCTGCCAGTGGCACACCGCCCCCCAGGCCTTTGCCCAAGGTGACGATGTCGGCACGCACGCCATAGCTTTCTTCGGCCAGCAGCGCACCACAGCGGCCGATGCCGGTCTGCACTTCGTCGAGGATCAGCAGGATGCCCAGCTCGCGGCAGAGGGTTTCCACCCCCTTGAGGTATTCCTGCGTCGCCGGGATGACACCCGCCTCGCCCTGGATCGGCTCCAGCATGATCGCCACGGTGCGTGAGTTGACCTCGGCGTGCAGCGCCGCCAGGTCGTTGAACGGCACCTTGCTGAAGCCGGGGAGGCCGGGCTCGCAACGATTGCACGGCAGTGGGTCGGATGCCGACAGCGCCCCCAGGCTACGGCCGTGGCACGCCTGGCTGGCGGTGATGATGTGATAGGCGCCGTTGCGGTGCAGCTGACCCCACTTGCGCGCCAGCTTGATCGCGCCCTCGCACGCTTCGGCACCGCTGTTGAGCAGGTAGGCCTGGTCGCTGCCGGTGCTCTGGCACAGGCGGTCGGCCAACTCCAGCAAACCACGGCTGCGGAAACCCGAACCCGGGTTGATCAGCGCCTGGGCCTGGTTGCCCAGTGCCTTGACCAGCACGCTGGGGCTGTGCCCCAGGCTGTTGACCGCGCCGCCCTGGGTGAAGTCCAGGTAGGCATGCCCGTCGTTGTCCCACAGCCAGGAACCCTGGCCACGTACGAATACCTGCGCGGCGCGTTCGCTGCCAGGCATCAGTCGCTCATGCGACAGCTGCGGCGCTTCCGGCACGATCACCGGCGCACGCTTGGGCTCGGCGACGGCGGAGAGGGCCGGGCGGCGCAGCTTGAACAGGTTCATCAGGGCTCCAACCAATCACGGTAGAAGGCGTTGTCGGTGCGGTCTGCTTGCCGCCACTCGATATTTTGCCTTTCCTATCAAAAGTGTTTTTCATCCGGGGTAACAATCGATTCATTCATCGCTGTAACCCTTTGGAATACAGCGATAGACTAGGCCTCGCAGGGGGTTTCGGCCATTTCGTTTTTCCAGCATTTTCGATAAGTATCACTTATGGATTTCCGCCAACTGCGTTATTTCGTCGCGGTGTATGAAGAGGGGCACGTGGGCCGTGCCGCCGAACGCCTGTCACTGTCCCAGCCGGCGCTGTCGCAACAGATCCGCCAGCTGGAGCACAGCCTCGACCTGAGCCTGTTCGAGCGCAGCAACAAGCGCCTGCTGCCGACCCTGGCTGCGCATACCCTGTACAACCATGCCCTGCCGCTGCTCGACGGCCTGCAGCGCGCCCACGAGGCGATGCGCAACTTCAAGGGCCAGTCGTTGCGCACCCTGGCCATCGGCGTGCTGCAGACCGTGCGCCCCAGCCTCGTACCACAACTGCTCGAACGCCTGCGCAGGGCACAGCCGCACCTTGTGGTGCAGATCTACGAATTGTCGGGGCTGGAAATCGAGCGGCGCCTGCTCAACGGCAGCCTGGACATCGGCATCAGTTACCTGCCGCCACGCCAGCCGGGGCTGCATGGCCTGTTGCTGTACGAAGATGAGCTGCAGTTGGTCATCCCCGCGACGCACCCGCTGAAGGACTTCAAGAAGGTATCCATCCGCCAGGCCGCCGAGCTGCCCATGCTGATGCTGGGCGAAGAATTCCAGATCCGCCAGATCTGGCAGGCGCAGCTGGCCAGCCAGGGGCGTCGGCCGCAGGTACAGGCGGAAATGAACAACATGGCCGGAATACTCGACAGCCTGGCCCACACGGCGTTGGCGACCATCCTGCCGGGCCGGGCCAAGGAGGCCGCCGAGGATGACCAGGCGTTGTTGTGGAAGCCTTTGAGCGAGCCGCGCGTGCCGCTGAAGGTGGGCTTGGTGTTTCGCGATGCCCAGCGCCAGCAGGCCTCGGTGGAGCTGCTGCGCACGCTGCTGGAGGAAGAAACCGACGCCCGCCTGGTGGGGGCATCGCCACTGGATGTGCTCGCCTGAGAAAACGCGGGCACAAAGAAAACCCCGCCTAAGCGGGGTTTTCCAGACTGTTTCCCTGTGACATCCGTATCGCCCCGCCATCCTGGCAGGTGTTCCTTCGTTGTCTTCCGTGATCTGTACTTTGCGCTTCCTGCGCAACGTCCATGTGGGAAAGATTAACCGTGGATCCAATGTGAGAACAGTGGTGAAAAGTCACCACGTCATGTAGGAAAAAGCTTACACGAGCAGATTTTTCGCATGCCGGTTGGGAATCGAGGCCGCTGCGCGGCCCCATAACCTGTCAAAACTGCTCAGCATCCAGCAGGTACAGCGATTCACTGCCCGCCTTCACCGCAGCCACCAGCGAATCCACCCGTGGCAGCAACCGCGCAAAGTAGAAGCGCGCCGTACCCAGCTTACCCGCGTAGAACGCCTCATCCCCGTCACCGGCCTGCGCCGCCCGCGCCATCAACGCCCACATGTAGGCGTAGGCCACGTAGCCAAAGGCGTGCAAGTACTCGACCGAAGCCGCGCCGATTTCATTCGGGTTGCCCTTGGCCTGTTCCAGCACCCATTCGGTCAGCCCGTCGAGCTGGTCGAGGCTGGCCGCCAGCGGCTTGGCAAATTCCTCCAGCTGGCTACCTGCACTGGCAATGAACTGGCGAATCTCGTCGGAGAACAGGCGGTAGTACGCGCCACCACTGGCCACCACCTTGCGCCCCATCAGGTCCAGGGCCTGGATGCCATTGGTGCCTTCGTAGATCTGCGTGATACGCACATCGCGGACCAACTGCTCCTGCCCCCACTCGCGAATGTAGCCATGCCCGCCGAACACCTGCTGGCCGTGCACCGCGCACTCCAGGCCAAGGTCGGTGAGGAAGGCCTTGGCTACCGGCGTCAGCAATGCCACCAGCTCCTCGCTGCGCTTGCGCACGCCAGCGTCCTCGCTGTACTTGGCACTGTCCAGCTGCATGGCCACGTAGGTGGAGAAGGCTCGGCCACCTTCGATCAGTGCCTTCATGGTCAGCAACATCCGGCGTACATCCGGGTGGACGATGATCGGGTCGGCGGCCTTGTCCTTGGCTTGCGGCCCGGTCGGGGCGCGGCTCTGCAGGCGCTCGCGGGCGTATTCCACGGCGTTCTGGTAGGAGCGTTCGGCCGAGGCCAGGCCCTGGATACCCACGCCCAGGCGCTCGTAGTTCATCATGGTGAACATCGCCGCCAGGCCCTTGTTCGGCTCGCCGACCAGATAGCCGACGGCTTCGTCGAAGTTCATCACGCAGGTGGCAGAAGCCTGGATACCCATCTTGTGCTCGATGGAGCCGCAGGTGGCCGGGTTGCGCGCGCCGAGGCTGCCGTCTTCATTGACCAGGAACTTCGGCACCAGGAACAGCGAAATGCCTTTCGGCCCAGCCGGTGCATCTGGCAGCTTGGCCAGCACCAGGTGGATGATGTTCTCGGTCAGGTCGTGCTCACCCCCGGTAATGAAGATCTTGGTGCCGCTGACCTTGTAGCTGCCGTCGGCCTGTGGCTCGGCCTTGGTGCGGATGATGCCCAGGTCGGTACCCGCGTGCGGCTCGGTCAGGCACATGGAGCCCGCCCACACACCGGCGTACATGTTCGGCAGGTACTTTTCCTTCAGTGCTTCACTGGCGTGGGCATTGATCGACAGGCAGGCACCGGCGGTCAGCATCGGGTAAAGGCCGAACGCCAGGCTGGAGGCGTTGACCATTTCTTCTACCTGGGCCGAAATGGCCTTGGGCATGCCCATGCCGCCGAACATCGGGTCGCCACCCACCCCCACCCAGCCACCCTCGGCGTAGGTGTTGTAGGCCTCGATGAAGCCGGCCGGGGTGCGTACGGCACCATTGTCCCAGTGGCAGCCCTCTTCATCGGCGGCGCGGCTGAGCGGCGCGATGGACCTGGCAGTGACCTTGCCGGCTTCTTCCAACACCGCCATGGCTGTGTCGGCATCGACAACCTCGGCCAACCCGGGCAGTTGCGCCCACTGCTCGGCCACGTTGAAGACTTCATTCAGTACGAAGCGCATGTCGCGCACGGGCGCTTTATATTCAGCCATGACAACCTCTCGCTAGTCGGTCGGGGCGGTCTCGGGGAACCGCGACACTGGGTAACGAGCAGTGTAACCGAACAACTTTTACGACACATAGGGTCATCACCAGACCGTACAGTCAGTTTCAGTCACGCCATGCGCACCGCGCCACGCTGCGATTGTTGCCCGTGCACCATGACACAATTGCGCCCTGCGCTCTTTGCGCTATACAGCGCCTGGTCGGCGGATTTCAGCACAGCCTCGGGGTTGCGATGCTCGGCCTGGCGCTCGGCTACGCCGATGCTGATGGTGACCGACACCGTCCCACCGCTGCTGCCTGCACGCCGCTGGCGCCCGGCGGTATCGTCCTGCGGGCGGCTATGCTGGTCGCGCAGGTGCATCACGTAATTGGCGATCACCTCGCGCACCGCCTCCACGTGCGGCACGCATTCTTCGGCGGTCTTGCCAGCGAACACCAGGGCGAACTCCTCGCCACCATAACGGTAGGCCCGGCCACCGCCGGTCACCTTGGACAGGCGGCTGGCGACCAGGCGCAGCACCTGGTCGCCGACATCGTGGCCGTGGGTGTCGTTGAACTTCTTGAAGTGGTCCACATCGGTCATGGCGATCACGTAGTTGCGCCCCAGGCGTTGCATGCGCTCGTTCAGCGCGCGGCGCCCCGGCAGGCCAGTCAGCTCGTCGCGGAAGGCCATCTGGTAGGCCTCGTGGGCCACCGCAGCCGCGATCATCAGCATCACCTGGCTGCACATGATGTTCAGGGTGAACGGCAGGATGAAGGTTTGCGGCAACATCCAGAAAATACCCAGCAGGCCCGAGATCAACGCGGCGTGCAGCGGCCGGGGAGCGCGCAGGTACTGCACCACCAGCAGGATCAATACGCCGAGGAACAGCGGGTAGACCATCTGGATCAGGCTCATCCACTGGCCATGCAGGGACGGCCAACGGATTTCTGCCAGCCAGGTCAGCAGCGCTTCGGGATAGCTTTGCTCGAGGGCCAGCGCCACGCTGCCGACGGCAAACAGCACGGCGCCACGGGCGACCAGGTCCTGCAGCAAATGGGTGCGCTCCTGCCAGGCGCCATACAGTCCGAACAGGGCCGGCAGCAACAGGCACACCAAGTGGAAGACCAACGCCGCATCCTCGCGTACGCGACCATGGTCACGGTAGAAGTCGGTCTGGGTGTCGAGCAAAAAGTAGGCGATATACACCGTGAGCATCAGGAACAGCTCGCGCTGGCGACGGTATACCGCGCAATAGGCGCCGCCCAGCAGCAGGACCAAGGTGGGCAGGACATTGAACAGCGATGTGAAAAAGACACTGAGGTCTCTCACATAAGCCGCGGCGAGGCCTGCCAGCAACAGGATCAGCGAAGGCAGGAAGTGGCTCGCGCGAACAGCATTAAGACGAAGCAAGGGTAATCTCCAACCCGGCAGATCAATGGTGGCATTGTGCCCATACTTCATCGGCAGTGCACATGAACAGTTGAATTTCAAATCAGGCACTGCCCCTGCAAAAGGGGCCGCGCCGGGCCTGAAACACAAAAAAACCCGCCTGCCGGTGAAGGCAGGCGGGTTTCAGTTACAACTGTTGAATCAGTAGGACAGGCCGAAGCTTTCCTCGTCCATCGCCATCAGGTTGTCGGCACCCGACAGCATCGCTGCCACATGGGTACGGGTACGCGGCAGGATACGCTGGAAGTAGAAGCGCGCAGTCTGCAGCTTGGCGGTGTAGAACGCCGCTTCGCTGGTGCCGGCAGCCAGCTTCTCGGCGGCCAGGCGGGCGATGTCGGCCCAGAAGTAGGCCAGGCAGGCATAACCGGAATACATCAGGTAGTCGACCGAGGCCGCGCCCACTTCTTCACGGTCCTTCATGGCGGCCATGCCCACTTTCATGGTCAGCTCACCCCATTCCTTGTTCAGCGCCGCCAGCGGTTCGACGAACTCCTTCACCGCATCGTTGCCTTCCTGCGCCTGGCAGAACTTGTGCACGATCTTGGTGAAGCCCTTCAGCGCTTCGCCCTGGGTCATCAGTACCTTGCGGCCAAGCAGGTCCAGGGCCTGGATGCCGGTGGTGCCTTCGTACAGCATGGAGATACGGCTGTCGCGCACGTTCTGCTCCATGCCCCACTCGGCGATGAAACCGTGGCCGCCGTAGATCTGCACGCCATGGTTGGCGGCCTCGAAGCCGACTTCGGTCATGAACGCCTTGGCGATCGGGGTGAGGAAGGCCAGCAGGGCATCGGCCTTCTTGCGCTCCTCTTCATCCTGGCTGTACTTGACGATGTCCACTTGCTTGGCGGTGAAATACACCATTGCACGGTTGCCTTCGGCGAAGGCCTTCATGGTCAGCAGCATGCGACGCACGTCGGGGTGGACGATGATCGGGTCAGCCGCCTTGTCCGGTGCTTTCGGGCCAGTCAGCGAACGCATCTGCAGGCGCTCACGGGCGTACTTCAGGCCGCCCTGGAAGGCCACTTCGGCATGCGCCAGGCCTTGCAGTGCGGTACCCAGCCGGGCGGTGTTCATGAACGTGAACATGCAGTTCAGGCCTTTGTTGGCCGGGCCGATCAGGAAGCCGGTGGCGCCGTCGAAGTTCATCACGCAGGTAGCGTTGCCGTGGATGCCCATCTTGTGCTCGATCGAGCCGCAGCTGACGCCGTTGCGCTCACCCACGCCGCCTTCGGCGTCAGGCAGGAACTTCGGCACGATGAACAGCGAGATGCCCTTGGTGCCGGCCGGTGCATCCGGCAGGCGGGCCAGGACGATATGGACGATGTTGTCGGCCATGTCGTGCTCACCGGCGGAAATGAAGATCTTGGTACCCGACACCTTGTAGCTGCCGTCGGCCTGGGGCTCGGCCTTGGTGCGCAGCATTCCCAGGTCGGTACCGCAGTGCGGTTCGGTCAGGCACATGGTGCCGGTCCACTCGCCAGAGACCAGCTTGGTCAGGTAGGTGTGCTGCTGCTCAGGGGTACCGTGCGCGGAAATGGTGTTCATCGCGCCATGGGACAGGCCAGGGTACATGCCCCACGACCAGTTCGCCCCACCGACCATTTCGCTCAGGGCCAGGCCCAGCGACTCCGGCAGGCCCTGGCCACCATGCTCGACATCATGCGCCAGGCTCGGCCAGCCGCCTTCGACGAACTGCTGGTAGGCCTCTTTGAAGCCAGTCGGGGTTTTCACGCCCGATTCGCTCCAGGTGCAACCTTCCTGGTCACCCACACGGTTCAGCGGCGACAGCACCTGCTCACAGAACTTCGCGCCTTCTTCAAGGATCGCGTCGACCATGTCGGGCGTGGCGTCCTGGCAACCCGGCAGGCTCTGATAGTGCGCCTCATAGCCGAGCAGTTCGTCACGAACGAAGCGGATATCACGCAAGGGGGCTTTGTAGTCAGGCATTGCGATGAACCTCTAGGTGAGTTCTGTGGGGTGACGCGCGCCATGCGGCAACGATCAAACAGTTGTTTGAAACTTACGTTTAGCTCCGTCTTATGTCAAGGATGGACTATGGTGCCATTTACGCCACGAAAAATGGCAAAAACGCCAAGCCATGACACAACCCCTGTGGGAGCGGGTTTACCCACGAATGGGCCAGCCCGGAAAACAGAGATGTCCGGGCGGACGCATTCGCGGGCAAAGCCGCTCCCACAGGGATAGCGTCGGGTTCGGGAAAGGCCGCCGTATCAGGCGTAGGTATCGATGAACCGGCCGAGCATTTCGTCGGATGCCTTGGCGATCTTCACGCCAAGCTCGACCTCATGGTTGCCCACGGCCAATTGCACGGTGCTGGTGGCGAGGTCCATCTGCTGGCTGCGGTCGACCGCGCGCAAGCGTTCAGCCTGAAAGTCGCTGGACTGGCTGGTGGCAGAACGTTCGGCGGTGGTATTGGCAATCTGGCTGGCAGCCTGATCGACGCGGTTCTGGCCGGTCTGGATTGCGCTCAGGCCTGCGTAGTAGGCGGAGCTACCGGTGATTTCCATGTCAGGACTCCATTGACGCTGGATGACGAACAGGCCCAATTAAAGCAGGCCGGGCGCAAAAAGGCCCGTTTAAATCCCTAATGGCCTGGTGCCATTCGATAGGCCCCGGGTATACCTGGTAGCCCGATTACCTGAACCCCGCGCAGTACCTGCCGGAGCGGCCGTGCCCGCGGAGGGGCCTGGCCTGGAACCGCCTAATCCAGCAGATCCAGCTGCAGATGCTCGGCCACCATATCGGCGCTGGCCTGCTTGAGCTTGGGCACCCGCCCCAGGCAAGGCGCCGGCAACCGCTCAGCCAGGCTGGCCAGGTTCTCTTCCAGCCGCGAAGTACGGGGTTCGATGATGTTCGCCACCCATCCCACCAGTTGCAGCCCGTCACGGGCGATTGCCTCGGCGCTGAGCAGGGCATGGCTGATGCACCCCAGCCGCACCCCCACTACGAGGATCACCGGCAGCTTGAGGGCAATGGCCAGGTCGGACAGGTTGGCCTGCCCCGACAACGGCACGCGCCAACCGCCGGCCCCTTCGATCAGGGTGAAATCGGCATTCTGTTGCAGCACATTGCGCATCGCCGCGAGCAGCTCCGGTACCGCAAGGGTCACCCCCGCCTCACGTGCTGCCACATGGGGTGCGATAGCCGGCTCGAAGGCAAACGGGTTGACCTGCTCGTAGGGCAGCTTGATCGAGCTTTCATCGATCAGCGCCTGGGCATCGCTGTTGCGCAGCCCTTTCGCCGTCATCGTGCAACCCGACGCCACCGGCTTGGCCCCCAGCGTACTCAAGCCTTGCAGGCGCGCCGCATGCAACAGCCCGGCAGCGATGGTGGTCTTGCCAACGTCGGTATCGGTACCGGCAATGAAATAGGCCTGGCTCATCTCGCTCCCCTCACGCCTGTGTCTTGCGCAACACACCATAGACCACTTGATAAGTGGCTGGCAGCCCTTGGGGCTGGCGAAACGCCTCGTAGGCCTGCAGCAAGCCCTGCATGCGCGCCCGGCCCGTCAGCCCGGAAGGCCGCCCTGGGTTCAGGTTGTGCGCACCCAGGGCTTTCAGTTCGTGGGTCAGGCTGCGCACATCAGGGTAGTGCAGCACATGCGGGCAACGCTGCAGTTGGAGTTGCTCGAGGCCGCTGGCCGCACACAGCCGCTGGTAGTCTTCGAAGCGACGGAAGCGGTTCACATGCACCAGGCCATCCACCGCCTGCCAACTGGCGCGCAGTTCATCCAGGGTACCCACGCACAGGCTACTGAAGGCCAGCACACCGCCCGGTCGCAATACCCGCCGCGCTTCTGCCAGCACGCTGGCAAACTGGTCGCACCATTGCACCGCCAGGCTGGAAAACACCAGGTCGACGCTGGCATCCCGCAACGGCAAGCGCTCGGCATCGCCAGCGACGTGATAGTGCGCCCCACCTTGCTCGTTGCGCGCATGGCGCAGCATGCCTTCGGCGATATCCACCGCCACGCCGCTGGCGGCGGCGAAACGCTCGGCCAGCGCCCGGCTGAAGTGGCCGGTGCCGCTGCCCAGGTCCAGCCAGCGCGACGGCTGCAGGCCTTGCGGCAACTGCGCCAGCAGGTTCAGGCCCACGGCACGCTGCAGCGCCGCCACGCTGTCATAGCTGGCCGCAGCGCGGGAGAACGAAGCCGCCACCTGGCGCTTGTCGGGCAGTGCGCCAGGCAGGGTCGGACGGGAAAGGTCAGTCATCGCCACTCTCATGCAGGAAACTCTTGATGCCCGCCGCCAGCTCCTGCGGGTACTCCAGCAGGAACGCGTGGGAACTGTCTTCGACCAGGCCCACTTCCACATCAGGCAACAGCTCGCTCAGGGTTTTAGCCGCTTCTGCCGGCACCAGTGCGTCGCTGCCGGCGAACAGGTGCAGCTGCGGGCCGGCGTAGGCCTGCAGGGCTTCGCGGGTATCCAGCTTGGCCAGCACTTCCAGGCCGGTGGCCAGGTACAACGGGTCGGTGTCCGGCACGCCGATACCCAACTGGCGCAGCAGGGTACGGGGTTGCTGGGCACCGTCGCTGCATAGCGTACGGAACCGCTTGAGGGTGACCTGGGTATGGCTACGGCAGCCGTCGAGGAAGGTGCCGAAGGTATCTTCGGCCATGCCGTGGGGCCAGCCCGGGCGCACGACGAAACTAGGGTTGCTGGCCAGGGTCAGCAGGCCACAGCAGTGGTCGCCGCGCTTGTGCGCCAGGGCGCTGGCCAGCATCCCGCCGAACGACCAGCCACCCAGCCAGGCATCGTTCGGCAGCTTGCGATCGAGGTACTCGATCCAGGCCTGGACATCGCTGTGAGGCAGCTCCGGCAGGGGCATCAGCTCTACCTGCAGGCGGGCGTCCTGGCCGCGCAGGCTGGCGGCCAGCGGCTCCAGGGACGCAGTGCCCAGGCCCCAGCCGGGCAACAGAACAAGTCGATTACGCATCGGCGCTCTCCAACTGTGGATAACACTCGGCCAATGCATTCAACAATAGCTGCACCTGCGCCTCACTGTGGGCGGCGCTCAAGGTCACCCGCAGGCGTGCGCTACCCGCCGGTACAGTAGGCGGGCGGATGGCCGTCACCAGCAGGCCGCGCTCGCGCAGCATGCGCGACAGGCGCAGGGCCTGCGCGCTGTCGCCGATGACGATCGGCTGAATCGGCGTCGGGCTGTCCATCAATTGCAGCCCGATCTGCTGCGCGCCCTCGCGGAACTGGCGAATCAACGCCGCCAGGTGCTCGCGGCGCCAGGTTTCGCGGCGCAACAGTTCCAGGCTTTTCAGCGTGGCGCAGGCCAGCGCCGGTGGCTGGCTGGTGGTGTAGATGTAGGGGCGGGCGAATTGCACCAGCGCCTCGATCAGTTCTTCGCTGCCAGCGACAAAGGCACCGGCGGTACCGCACGCCTTGCCCAGCGTGCCAATCAACACCGGAACCTCATCCACGCCCAGGCCGAAGTGCTCGACGACACCGCCGCCCTGATTGCCGAGGGAGCCCAGGCCATGGGCATCGTCGACCATCAGCCACGCGCCGCGCGCCTTGGCGACAGCGGCCAGTGCCGGCAGGTCGGCCAGGTCACCGTCCATGCTGAACACGCCATCGGTCACCACCAGGGTATTGCCGACCGCCTTGTCCAGGCGGCTGGCCAGGCTGGCCGGGTCGTTGTGCAGGTAGCGGCTGAAACGGGCCCCGCTGAGCAGCCCGCCATCCAGCAGCGAAGCGTGGTTCAAACGGTCCTGCAGCACCGTGTCACCCTGCCCCACCAGCGCAGTGATAGCGCCCAGGTTGGCCATGTAGCCGGTGGAGAACAGCAGCGCGCGCGGGCGCCCGGTGAGTTCGGCCAGGGCCTCTTCCACCTGATGGTGCGGGGTGCTGTGGCCGACCACCAGGTGCGAGGCGCCACCACCGACGCCCCAGCGCTCGGCGCCGGCCTGCCAGGCGGCAATCACCTGCGGGTGGTTGGCCAGGCCCAGGTAATCGTTGCTGCAGAAGGCCAGCAGGGGCTGGCCGTCGACCACCACTTGCGGCCCCTGCGGGCTCTGCAGCAGTGGCCGCTGCCGATACAGGTCCGCCGCGCGCCGTTCGGCCAGGCGCGCGGCCAGGTCGAAGGCCATCTCAGGCAGACGCGGCGTTGTAGAACATCTCGCTGCTGCGCTGCTCGACCAGCGCCTGCTCGATGGCTGCCTGGTGCACTTCGTCGGCATGTTCCTCACGTGCTTCGGGCTGGATGCCCAGGCGTGCGAACAGTTGCATGTCCTTGTCGGCCTGCGGGTTGGCAGTGGTCAGCAGTTTTTCGCCGTAGAAGATCGAGTTGGCGCCCGCCATGAAGGCCAGGGCCTGCATCTGCTCGTTCATCTGCTCACGGCCGGCCGACAGGCGCACGTGCGACTTGGGCATGAGGATACGCGCCACCGCCAGCATGCGGATGAAGTCGAACGGGTCGACGTCCTCTTCCTCGGCCAGCGGCGTGCCGGCGACCTTGACCAGCATGTTGATCGGTACCGACTCCGGGTGCTCGGGCAGGTTGGCCAGCTGGATCAGCAGGCCGGCGCGGTCGTCCAGCGACTCGCCCATGCCGAGGATGCCGCCGGAACAGATCTTCATCCCGGCATCACGCACGTAGGCCAGGGTCTGCAGGCGCTCGCTGTAGGTGCGGGTGGTGATGATGCTGCCGTAGAACTCCGGCGAGGTATCGAGGTTGTGGTTGTAGTAATCCAGGCCGGCCTGGGCCAGGGCCTTGGTCTGCTCCTGGTCGAGCTTGC
This sequence comes from Pseudomonas anuradhapurensis, assembly GCF_014269225.2. Classification (NCBI taxonomy): domain Bacteria; kingdom Pseudomonadati; phylum Pseudomonadota; class Gammaproteobacteria; order Pseudomonadales; family Pseudomonadaceae; genus Pseudomonas; species Pseudomonas anuradhapurensis. Next base: position 382,623 of record NZ_CP077097.1, on the reverse strand, counting down.
CGAGGGTCATGCAGGTTTCCAGGCCCATGGCCTTCACGCCTTTGACCATTTCCAGCACGTAGGGCATGTCTTTGGCCGACGGGTGCTTCCAGGCCGCGCCCATGCAGAAGCGGGTGGAGCCGATGGCCTTGGCGCGTGCGGCTTCTTCCAGCACCTTCTGCACTTCCATCAGCTTCTGTTTTTCCAGCCCGGTGTTGTAGTGGCCGGATTGCGGACAATATTTGCAATCTTCCGGGCAGGCGCCGGTCTTGATCGACAGCAAGGTCGAAACCTGCACGCGGTTCGGGTCGAAGTGCGCGCGGTGCACGGTCTGCGCCTGGAACAGCAAGTCATTGAACGGTTGCTGGAACAGCGCCTTGACCTCGGCCAGGGACCAGTCGTGACGTGTTGTTGCAGTTGTGCTGGCGCTCATCGGTGTTTCCTTGTTTAGGCTGTAGCTGGCGCCGGGATAGGAAAGCCCGCCAGCGCATCACGGATAGCTCGCATAGTCATGGAAGGCCTATGAACTGTCAACCGCAATGGAAAAGGCTGGTTTACAAGTGGTTAATTATTAATCAAACGTGTCTATTGTGCGACGAACGTGCCGAGCAGGCCTACCCGTTGTGCGTCGCCTGCGAACAGGAGCTGCCCTGGCTGGTTGATCAATGCCTGCGCTGCGCCCTGCCCATGCCAATGGCTGGCCTGACCTGCGCGCAGTGCAGCCGCCGTGCGCCGGCTTTCGAGCGGGTGGTTGCGCTGTGGCATTTCGGCTTTCCGGTAGACACGCTGGTCAGCCGCTTCAAGCACAAGCGCCAGTGGCCCCTGGGGCGACTGATGGCCCAAATGCTCGGGCATGGCTTGCTGCATCGCTTCGCCGAAGGGCTGGCCCGGCCCGACCTGCTGTTGCCGGTGCCCCTGGCCAGGCGTCGACTGCGCGAGCGCGGCTTCAACCAGGCAGGCATGTTGGCGCGCTGGTTGTCGGCACAACTCGGCATACATTGCGACGAACGGTTGCTGGCACGCACCCGCGACACGCCTGCACAACAGCAACTGGATGCATCGGCAAGGCGGCGCAATTTGCGCCAGGCGTTCGCCGTGGCAGGCGAGTTGACGGGCAGGCATGTCGCCATCGTCGATGACGTGCTGACTACCGGCGCCACCGCGCAGGCGGTTGCCGAAGTACTCCGCAAGGCCGGGGCGCGGCAGGTCGATGTGTATTGCCTGGCACGCACGCCCAAGCCGGGTCATGTGTGATTTCAGGTGCCCCATCACTGGCAAGCCGGCTCCTGCACGGAGAGCGTTGCCGTGGAGTCAACGTTGCCCCTGCAGGAACTGGCTTGCCGGCGATGGGGCGCGAAACGGCCCCGGCTCACTTGACTGGCCCGAACAGGAGAGGCACCGTCCCTTTATCCGTTGACGACTACATTACCTATGTCCCTGCCCGCCCTCCTCACCCAGCATATCGCCCGCCGCCCCCAGCGCATCGCCCTGCTGCATCACATTGCCGAGCAAGGCTCTATCACCCGCGCCGCCAAGGCAGCGGGGATCAGCTACAAGGCCGCCTGGGACGCCATCGACGAACTCAACAACCTGGCCAGCCGGCCGCTGGTCGAGCGCAGCACCGGCGGGCGTGGCGGCGGTGGTGCCCGCTTGTCGCTGGAAGGCGAGCGGGTACTGCGCCTGTATCAGCGCCTGCAGGCCCTGCAGGCGCAAATCCTCGAAGCGGCCGAACAGTCCAGTGACCTCGACCTGCTTGGTCGCCTGATGCTGCGCACCAGCGCGCGCAACCAGTTGCAGGGGCAGGTCAGCGGCCTTCGCCGCGAGGGACGGCATGATCGCGTCAGCCTGGCCTTGGGCGGCGGGCTGGAGATCGAGGCGCTGATCACGCATGACAGCACTGCCCGGCTGGAGCTGACTCCGGGAACAACGGTGGTGGCGCTGCTCAAGGCCGGGTGGGTGCGGTTGCTGGCGCCAGGGGAAGAGGCCGAAACGGGTAGCAACTGCCTGAAGGCGACGGTGGAGCAAGTGCTGGCGGAGCCTGATGGGCCGAGCGAGGTGCGGCTGGCGCTGGGCAACGGGCAGACGCTGTGTGCGTTTGCCGAGGCGCACTGGCTGGCTGAGCACCGGGTGGCGAATGGCAGTACGGTACGGGTGCAGTTTCATCCTTCTTATGTGTTGATCGGGGTTCCCGCCTAGGCTGGTTGCGCGGTGCGCGGGTGTGCCCGTGAAGAGGCCGACACAGGCATAACGCGGTACCATGGCCCCCATGCCGCTTACCCCCCGGAGCCCTCATGTCCCACCCCTTCGACACCCTCACCCCCGACCTAGTCCTGGACGCCGTGGAAAGCCTGGGCTTTCTCAGCGATGCCCGGGTGCTGGCGCTGAACAGCTACGAGAACCGCGTCTACCAGGTGGGTATCGAGGGCGCGCAGCCGCTGGTGGCCAAGTTCTACCGCCCAGGCCGTTGGAGCGATGCGGCCATCCTCGAAGAGCATAGCTTCACCGCCGAACTGGCCGACTGCGAAGTGCCGGTGGTTGCGCCACTGCAGCACCACGGCCGCAGCTTGTTCGAACATCAGGGTTTCCGCTTCGCGCTGTTCCCCCGCCGTGGCGGCCACGCCCCGGAGCCAGGCAACCTTGACCAGCTCTACCGCCTTGGCCAGCTGCTTGGTCGCCTGCATGCCGTAGGCGCCAGCAAACCGTTCGAGCACCGCGAGGCGCTGGCTGTGGAAAACTTCGGCCACGCCTCGCTGAACACCCTGCTGGAAGGCGGCTTTGTGCCCCGTGACCTGCTGCCGGCCTTCGAGTCGGTGGCCCGCGACCTGCTCAAGCGCGTGGAAGACACCTACACCCGCACACCGCACCAGCTCATCCGCCTGCACGGCGACCTGCACCCCGGCAACCTGATGCATCGCGACGAGGTGTACCACGTGGTCGACCTTGACGACTGTCGCATGGGCCCGGCCGTGCAAGACCTGTGGATGATGTTGGCTGGCAACCGTGAGGAGCGCCTGGGGCAACTCGCCGAGCTGATCGATGGCTACAACGAGTTCCACGATTTCGACCCGCGCGAACTGGCCTTGATCGAACCGCTGCGCGCCCTGCGCCAACTGCACTACAGCGCCTGGCTGGCTCGGCGCTGGGACGACCCCGCCTTCCCGCCCAGCTTCCCCTGGTTCGGCCAGCCGCGCTATTGGGGCGACCAGATTCTGGCACTACGTGAACAGTTGGCGGCCTTGGATGAACCGGCATTGAAATTGTTCTAGAAGCATGCCCGTCTCTGTCTACAATAGGCGTCGCGTTATTTAGCTACCTAAGCAAGGATTTTGCATGCACGCCGCAAACCCGCGTCGCGGGTACCTACTGGGCCTCAGCGCCTACATCATCTGGGGGCTGTTTCCCCTGTACTTCAAAGCGATCCAGAGCGTCCCGGCGGTGGAGATCATTGTCCACCGGGTACTGTGGTCGGCACTGTTCGGCTCACTGCTGCTGTTGGTGTGGAAACACCCTGGCTGGTGGCGTGAGCTGCGCGACAACCCGCGCCGGCTGGGCACCCTGGCCCTGAGCGGGGCGCTGATCGCCGGCAACTGGCTGACCTACGTCTGGTCGGTGAACAACGGCCGCATGCTCGAGGCCAGCCTGGGCTACTACATCAACCCGCTGATCAATGTGCTGCTGGGCATGCTGATTCTTGGCGAGCGCCTGCGCCGCCTGCAATGGCTGGCAGTGGCGATGGCCGCCGTGGGCGTAGCCCAGCAGGTATGGCACGTAGGCAGCCTGCCATGGGTGTCGCTGGCGCTGGCACTGAGCTTCGGCTTTTACGGGTTGATCCGCAAACAGGCGCCGGTGGCGGCACTGCCGGGCCTGGTGGTGGAAACCTGGATGCTGGTACCGCTGGCCCTTGGCTGGTTGCTGCTGCACCCGGCGGCAATGAGTGCCCAGGGCGCGTTCTACACCAGCAGCGAAGCGTTATGGCTGATGGCCGCAGGGCCAGTAACGCTGATACCCCTGGTGTGCTTCAACGCTGCCGCGCGGCACCTGCCGTACACCACGTTGGGCTTCCTGCAGTACCTGGCGCCAACCCTGGTGCTGCTGCAGGCAGTCTTGCTGTTCGATGAGCATCTGTCGCCGAGCACACTGGTGGCGTTCATGTTCATCTGGGCGGGGCTGGCGGTGTACAGCGTCGATGCGTGGTTGAGCTTGCGCAAGCGCAGCTGATCAAAAAACAACCATTATGCTGCAAGCCTCGTGGCTCGGGGCCTGCAGCGACATCTCCAAAGGTTATCCACACCCTCGTCCCCGTGCTTTGTGCACAAGCTGCTGATTTTTGGGTGTTTTTTGAGCAAAGCTGTGCAGAGCGCGGATCTTGTGGGCTGGAGAGGTGCACCCCCAGGTTATCCACAGGGCCTTCCCCGTGATATCGGGATAACCGCAGGGGGCTGCCTTGCAGCCCTTCGCGATACAAGGCCGCTCCTACCTGGGATCGCGAAAGCTGTGGGTAAACCGGTTTGCTGTAGGAGCGGCCTTGTGTCGCGAAGGGCCGCAAAGCGGCCCCGGCATTCTCTGATTACTCCTGCGGCCGCAGCTTCAATTCCACCATCAAGTCATCCGCCAGGCTCTCCAGCTTCTGTTGCAACTCATCCAGCGAAAGGGTCAACGGCATGGCCAGCAACGCATCGGCATGAAACAGCGGCTCGCTGCTCATTGGCGCCGGGCGCACCTCTGTCGTGAAGCGCTCAAGGTTCACGCCCAGGTCCGCCAGCAAGCGGGTAATGTCACGCACGATCCCTGGCCGGTCGTTACCTACCAGCTCCATGGCAATCGGTTTCCAGGTGCATGACGGCTCGATGCCGCTCTCGGCGATCAGCACGCGAATGTCATACCGCACCAACCCCTGCAACGACGCCACCAGCTCGGCGTAGTTTTCTGCCGGCACCGCCACCCGCAGGATCCCGGCAAACTGCCCGGCCATGCGCGACATGCGGCTTTCCAGCCAGTTGCCACTGTGGTCGGCAATGCACTGGGCGATGCGTTCGACCTGCCCGGCCTTGTCCGGGGCAATCACAGTCAGTACAAGATGATCCACAAGCCGTTCCTCGTGTCGGACCGCGCCGGGCGGCAGGAAATCAGGGGATCGACTCAGTATAGGCAAGGCGCGGCAACCTGCCGCAGGGCAATTTGCATAACGAATCGTGTACTGTTTCAAGATTTATCTGGAACAATCCACCTGTTTTTTGCGAACATACCCACTCCCAGCGTGACCATACGCGACCAACGGGTCGCATAACGGCGCTTTTAGTCTGATTTTGCCCCGCCTACTGCTTCATGTAGTATCCCGTGGCGCGGACTACAAAACGCTGTTTGGATGTCTGCCAAGGCGCCTGTGAAAATACGCACACTGTCTGCCAGCCAGTCTGGCAGGCCGCACCCAGCCGCGCTCGGGCATTCCTTGGGCGCATGCACTGGTGCCGTGTTTAGAGAAGCGCTACAGGCTTAATACAGAAGAGCGAAATAGCTGAGCAGAGTGAGGCAAGCAATGACTGGATACGTTCAAGTCGGTGGCCTTCAGGTCGCCAAGGTCCTGTACGACTTCGTGAACAACGAAGCCATCCCCGGGACCGGCATCGTCGCCGAGCAGTTCTGGGCGGGTGCAGAGAAGATCATCAATGACCTCGCTCCAAAGAACAAAGCCCTGCTCGCCAAGCGCGACGAGCTGCAAGCCAAGATCGACGCCTGGCACCAGGCACGCAAAGGCCAGGCCCACGACGCCGCAGCCTACAAAGCATTCCTCCAGGAAATCGGCTACCTGCTGCCACAAGCTGACGATTTCCAGGCCACCACCCAGAACGTGGACGAAGAAATCGCCCACATGGCCGGCCCACAGCTGGTCGTACCGGTGATGAACGCCCGTTTCGCCCTGAACGCTGCCAACGCCCGCTGGGGCTCGCTGTATGACGCGCTGTACGGCACCGATGCCATCAGCGACGAAGGCGGCGCCGAAAAAGGCCAGGGCTACAACAAGGTGCGTGGCGACAAGGTGATCGCCTTCGCCCGCGCCTTCCTCGATGAAGCCGCGCCACTGGCAGCTGGCTCGCATGTCGATTCCACCGGCTACCGCATCGAAGGTGGCAAACTGGTCGTCGCCCTCAAAGGTGGCAGCAACAGCGGCCTGCGTGACGACGCCCAGCTGATCGGCTTCCACGGTGATGCCGGCGCACCGACTGCCGTGCTGCTCAAGCACAACGGCCTGCACTTCGAAATCCAGATCGATGCCAGCACCCCGGTCGGCAGCACCGACGCCGCCGGTGTGAAGGACATCCTGATGGAGTCGGCGCTGACCACCATCATGGACTGCGAAGACTCGGTCGCCGCTGTCGACGCCGATGACAAGGTGGTGGTCTACCGCAACTGGCTGGGCCTGATGAAAGGTGACCTGGCGGAAAACGTGAGCAAGGGTGGCAAGACCTTTACCCGCACCATGAACCCGGACCGCGAGTACGCCGCGCCCAACGGTGGCAGCGTGACCCTGCACGGCCGTTCGCTGTTGTTCGTGCGCAACGTTGGCCACCTGATGACCAACCCGGCGATCCTCGACGCCCAGGGCAACGAAATTCCCGAGGGCATCCAGGACGGCCTGTTCACCAACCTGATCGCCCTGCACAACCTCAACGGCAACACCAGCCGCAAGAACACCCGCAGCGGCAGCGTGTACATCGTCAAGCCGAAGATGCACGGGCCGGAAGAAGTCGCCTTCGCCGCCGAGATCTTCAGCCGCGTCGAAGACTTGCTGGGCATGAAGCGCAACACCGTCAAGGTCGGCATCATGGACGAGGAACGCCGTACCACGGTCAACCTCAAGTCCTGCATCAAGGCCGCAGCCGAGCGCGTGGTGTTCATCAACACCGGCTTCCTCGACCGCACCGGCGACGAAATCCATACCTCGATGGAAGCCGGCGCCGTGGTGCGCAAGGGCGCCATGAAGAACGAGAAGTGGATCGGCGCCTACGAGAACAACAACGTCGACGTTGGCCTGGCCACCGGCCTGCAAGGCCGTGCCCAGATCGGCAAAGGCATGTGGGCCATGCCTGACCTGATGGCGGCCATGCTCGAGCAGAAGATCGCCCACCCGTTGGCCGGTGCCAACACCGCCTGGGTGCCGTCGCCGACCGCCGCCACCTTGCATGCCCTGCACTACCACAAGGTTGACGTGCAGGCGCGCCAGCGTGAGCTGGCCTCGCGCACCCCGGCATCGGTGGATGACATCCTGACCATCCCGCTGGCGGCCGACACCAACTGGTCGGCCGAAGAGATCCGCAACGAGCTGGACAACAATGCCCAGGGCATCCTCGGCTACGTGGTGCGCTGGATCGACCAGGGCGTGGGTTGCTCGAAAGTGCCGGACATCAACAACGTCGGCCTGATGGAAGACCGCGCCACCCTGCGCATCTCGGCCCAGCTGCTGGCCAACTGGCTGCGCCACGGCGTGGTCAGCCAGGAGCAGGTGCTGGAAAGCCTCAAGCGCATGGCCGTGGTGGTCGACCAGCAGAACGCAGGCGACGCCCTGTACCGGCCGATGGCGCCGAACTTCGACGACAACATCGCATTCCAGGCAGCTGTGGAGCTGGTGCTGGAAGGTGGCAAGCAGCCGAACGGTTACACCGAGCCGGTACTGCACCGCCGTCGCCGTGAGTTCAAGGCGCGTAACGGGCTGTAGGTAGCATCCGCCAAAAGGGCCGCCTTGCGGCCCCATCGCGATACAAGGCCGCTGCTACAGGAACAACGCAGGCATCGAACGTGCGGCGTTCCTGTAGCAGCGGCCTTGTTTCGCGAGTGGGCTGCAAAGTAGCCCCTCACCTGCTTCACAATATCTGCAACTCTTTCCTCACCAGCTCCAGCAGCCTGTCCAGGTCCACCGGCTTCAACAGGAAATCCACCACCCCCAGGTGCATCACGTCCACTGCCTCTTCGACATCGGTGTCACCTGACACCACGATGATCGACAACGCCGCCCGCTCCGATTCGCGAACCTGCCGGATCAGCGTCAGGCCGTCCTCGGGCTGCATTCGCAAATCGGTGATCATCAAGCCTATCCGCGGCTGGTAATGCAAGTACAGCCTGGCTTCCTCGGCGCCGTCCGCCCCTACGCAATCAATACCCCGGCTTTTCAGGTAGTAGATCAGTGCATCGCGGTTCGCCGCATTGTCATCCACCACCAGCACCAGTGGCCTGGCGGCTACTGGTGCATTGGCCAAGGCCAAGGCTTCGCGCTCGGCGTCGCTCAGGATGTCGTGTGGCTCAACCATGGTCATCTCGTCAAAAAAACTCCGCTTCAGCATTAGGACCACAGAACTTGCGTTACCCGTTTCGCCTTTCGTCGGGTCTTTGACAGGGCGGCCCATAGACTTACGTCCAATGGGCACCACCCCGCTGCAAGCCGACCATGGAGGCAGAGAACAACATGGCCGGCACCTATATATAGATATATATAGATCGGCATAGCGATACGGTCAGTTTCATGAGCAAAAAGGACGCCTACAGCCAGGCGGGCAGGACAGCAGTGCTGCAGAACATCCAGGGCACCCTGCAGTTCCTGCAGCGCTTTCCGCCGTTCAACCAGATGGAACACAGCCACCTGGCCTACCTGGTCGAACAGTGCCAGCTGCGCTTCTATGCCAGCGGCGAAAGCATCGTCAAACCAGCCGACGGGCCGGTGGAGCACTTCTACATCGTCAAGCAGGGCCGCGTGGTTGGCGAGCGCCAGCACCTGGTCAAGCCTGGCGTCGAGACCACATTCGAGATCACCAGCGGCGAATGCTTCCCGCTGGCGGCATTGCTCGGCGAGCGGGCGACCCGTACGGAGCACCTGGCCGGTGAGGACACCTTCTGCCTGCAACTGAACAAGGCAGCGTTCATCCGCGTGTTCTCGATGTCGGAAGTGTTTCGCGATTTTGCCCTGCGCGGCGTCAGCAGCCTGCTCGACCAGGTCAACCAGCAGGTGCGCCAGCGTGCGGTGGAAACCCTCGGCACCCAGTATTCATTGAACACACCCCTGGGTGAACTGGCCATGCGCCACCCGGTGGTGTGCAGCGCCGACACCCCGCTGCGCGATGCCGTGAGGCTGATGCACGAGCAGCAGGTCGGCAGCATCGTGGTGGTCGATGCACAGCGCTACCCGACCGGCATCTTCACCCTGCGTGACTTGCGCCAGGTGGTGGCCGCCGCCGATACCGAGCTGGGCGCGCCGATCGAACGACACATGACCGCCCAGCCGTTCTACCTCAGCCCCCAGGCCAGCGCCTTCGACGCGGCCATGGCGATGACCGAGCGGCACATTGCCCACGTATGCCTGGTGGAAAACCGCCGCCTGTGCGGGGTGGTTTCGGAACGCGACCTGTTTTCCCTGCAGCGAGTCGACCTGGTACACCTGGCGCGCACCATCCGCCATGCGCCACGGCTGGAGACCCTGGTCTCGCTGCGCGGCGAAATCAGCCAGCTGGTCGAACGCATGCTGGCGCATGGCGCGTCATCCACGCAGATAACCCAGATCATCACCCTGCTCAACGACCACACCGTGTGCCGGGTAATCGAGCTGGCGCTGGCCGAGCGCGGCGACCCCGGCGTGCCATTCAGCTGGCTGTGCTTTGGCAGCGAAGGACGTCGCGAGCAAACCCTGCATACCGACCAGGACAACGGCATCCTCTTCGAAGCAGCCGACAGCGCCGAAGCCGACGCCATCCGCACCCGCCTGCTGCCGCTGGCGCAGTACATCAATCAATGCCTGGCCCAATGCGGCTTCACCCTGTGCAAGGGCAACGTCATGGCCGGCAACCCCGAGCTCTGCCTGTCGCGCAGCGAATGGGCTCGGCGCTTTGCCGGTTTCGTCCGCGAAGCCAGCCCGGAAAACCTGCTGGGCTCGACCATCTACTTCGACCTGCGGGTGGTGTGGGGCGACGAGCAGGGTTGCGAGCAACTGCGCCAGGGCCTGCTCGAGCAAGTGGCCGACAACCGCCTGTTCCAGCGCATGATGGCTGATAACGCGCTGCGCCAGCGCCCGCCGGTTGGCCGCCTGCGCGAGTTCGTGCTGACCCGCCAGGGTAACGACAAGGCCGCCACCCTCGACCTCAAGGTGCAGGGCCTGACGCCCTTCGTCGATGGTGCCCGGCTACTGGCCCTGGCCAATGGCATTGCTGCCTGCAATACCCTGGAGCGCCTGCGCCAGCTGGTGGCCAAGGGCATCATCGAGGCGCAGGACGGCGCCGCGTATGAGGAGGCCTACCACTTCATCCAGCAAACCCGCATGCAGCAGCACCAGCGCCAGACACGCGATAACCTGCCCTACTCCAACCGGCTCGACCCGGACAGCCTCAACCACCTTGACCGGCGCATCCTGCGCGAATCCCTGCGCCAGGCCCAGCGCCTGCAGAGCAGCCTGGCGCTGCGGTACCAGTTATGAGCCTGTTCGCCTGGCTGCGCCCCAGCGCGCCCGAGCTGGATGCGGCCACCCGCCAGCGCCTGGCCCGGCTGCCCAAACCCGCACCGTTGGGGGTCTGTACCCTGCGTGAGCAGCGCTGGGTGGTACTGGACCTTGAGACCAGCGGCCTCAACCTCAACCGTGATCAGGTGCTGTCGATCGGCGCCGTGGCGATCGAAGACGGCGCCATCGACTTTGCCCAGCAGTTCGAGCGCACTCTGCACCGGCCAACGCAGAAGACCAACCCCAGCGTGCTGATCCACGGCCTGGGCCCCAGTGCCCTGGCTGCCGGTTGCGACCCGGCCGAAGCCTTGCTCGATCTGCTCGACTTCATCGGCAATAGCCCGGTGCTGGCATTCCATGCCCCCTTCGACCAGCGCATGCTGGCCCGCGCATTGAAGGACAGCCTGGGCTATCGCCTGCAGTCGCCTTTCCTCGACATCGCCGAACTGGCCCCCATGCTCAACCCCGACACGGTACTGCGCGAAGCCGGTCTCGATGACTGGGTAGCGCGCTTCGGCCTGCAGGTGGAAGAGCGCCATCATGCCAGTGCCGATGCCCTGGTGACCGCCGAACTGGCGCTGATCCTGTTCAGCCAGGCCCGGCGCCAGCAGCTGGATAGCCCGTTGCAACTGGAACAGCGGCTGCGCGGATGGCGGCGGCGCAAGGTGCAGAGTCACGGCTTGTGAGGTTTGAGTAGTGCGGCGCCTGTGAGATCGCGCGCCGCCCGCGCGGCGCATCGCGAGCTGCGCTCGCTCCTACGTTTGTTTCAGGCCAGTAACGCCTGTAACAGGCGCGCGCGACCGCCTGATTCATACCACGCGATATCCCGTCATGCGCCAAGGCGTTCGCGCGCAAATCTCACAGGAATGATTGGCCCGAAACAAACGTAGGAGCGAGCGCAGCTCGCGATGCGCCGCGCGGGCGGCGCGCGATCTCACAGGCGCTACACCACCCACGCCCAACACCAGCCAACCCCAGCCATACTGGTCATCCGATAAGCGCCCATTGCACCCTCCCCTTGCCTCTGCAACAATCGCGAATAATTATCGTTAGTTAATGCATACGTTCCGGGGGGACGCTGCTTGTCTTCTGCACAGAGCCCACACGCCGATCTGGTCGGTGCGCTGTACCGCGACCATCGCGGCTGGCTGCTCGCCTGGCTGCAGCGCAGCATGGCCTGCCGCCAGCGTGCCGAAGACCTGAGCCAGGACACCTTCGTGCGCCTGCTCGGCCGCGAGCGACTGGACACCCCACGTGAGCCACGCGCCTTCCTCGCCGCGGTGGCCAAGGGGCTGCTGTTCGATCACTTCCGCCGCGCCGCGCTGGAGCAGGCCTACCTGGCCGAGCTGGCCCTGATGCCGCAAGCCGAGCAACCGTCTGCGGAGCTGCAACACCTGATCCTCGAAGACCTCAAGGCCATCGACCGCCTGCTGGGCAAGCTGTCGAGCAAGGCCCGCGCAGCCTTCCTGTACAACCGCCTGGATGGCATGGGCCATGCCGAAATTGCCGAGCGCCTGGGCGTTTCGGTGTCGCGCGTGCGCCAGTACATCGCCCAGGGCCTGCGCCAGTGCTACACGGCCCTGTACGGGGAGCCGACGTGAGCAGTGCCCCGGTTTCGTCCCGCGTGCTGGAAGCCGCGATTGCCTGGAAACTCAGCCTCGACGGTGGCAGCAGTACGGCCGATGAGCGCAGTGAATTCATGCGCTGGCATGCTGCCAGCGAAGAGCATGCCCGCGCCTGGCGCCAGCTGGGCGCAATGGACCAGCGTGTCGGCACCGCCGTCGGCCCGGCACGCCAGGCCCTGCTGCAGTCGCGCGTCGGCCTGCGCCGACGGATCGGCAAGGTTGGCAGCGGGCTGGCTGGCATGTTGCTGCTCGGCTCGCTGCTGGCCTGGGTTGGCGCGCCGTCGCTCGCGCCCAGCTACTGGCTGGCTGACCAACGCACCGTTACCGGCGAACTGCGTACCCTGCGCCTGGAAGACGGCACATTGCTGAGCCTGAACAGCCATACCGCCGTCGATATCGACTACGCGGGCGAACAACGGATCATCGTGCTGCACCAGGGCGAAATCTCGGTACAGACCGGCCATCAGGACCCGCGGCCGCTGCTGGTCCGTACCGCCGACGGGCGCCTGCGCCCATTGGGCACGCGCTTCCTGGTGCGCCGTGAGGCCGACGGTACGCGCCTGGAGGTGCTACAGGCCGCGGTAGCTGCTCAGCCGCTGGACAGCGGCGAGGAACAGGTGCTGCGCGAAGGCCAGCAAGTGCTGATGCACGCCAACGGCCTTGGCCGGGTCGGCGCGGTAGCCGCCGGTGCCGACGCCTGGACCCGCGGCATGCTGGTGGTGGACAACGTGCGCCTGGCTGACCTGCTGGCGGCGCTGGGCCAGTACCGCAGCGGTTACCTCGGGGTGGACGACAAGGTCGCCGACCTGCGGGTGACCGGCAGCTTCCCGCTGACCGATACCGACCTGGCCCTGGCGTCGTTGCTGCCGGTACTGCCGGTGAAGCTCCAGCGACATACCCAGTGGTGGGTGAACGTGGTGCCCAAGTAAGCAAACAGGCCAGCTCACGCAGGACTCACCCAGATTGCAAGCTTCGTGGAATACCCGTGGGTACGGGTACCCACGAAAAGGCCAAGACAGGAACAGCCAATTTCAAATAATTCTCGATATTTTTCAGATTCGCCCTGTCACTTTTCCAATCTCGCTCGGCAAGGAAGCAGTAAGCACTTACCCGTCGAGGAGCCGCTGCATGTCCCGTGCTGTTGAACGTATCCTGCGCCCCAGCCTGGTGGCCCTGGCCATCGCGGTAGCCGCGCCATTGGCCAGCCCTGCCCTGTGCGCCGCCGAGCAATCCGCCCCACGCGGCTACGACCTGCCGAGCGCCCCGCTGGCCGCCACCCTCAACCAGATCGCCAGCCAGGCCGGCATCGCCCTGGTCATCGACCCGGCGCTGGTCAGCGGCCGCAGCTCGGCGCCGGTGCATGGGCAGTATGACGGCCTGGGCGCGCTGCAGGCGGCCCTGCGCGGCACGGGGTTACAACTGCAACAGAGCAACGCAGGCAGCTACAGCCTGGTGGCAGTCGCGGAAGGTACCTTGGCGCTGCCGGCAACCACCATCGAGGCGGCGAGCATCAGCGAAAGCGCGTGGGGCCCGGTCGAAGGCTACGTGGCCAAGCGCAGCGCCGCCGGCACCAAGACCGATACCGCACTGGTCGAGCTGCCGCGTTCGGTTTCTGTCGCCACCCGCGAACAGATGAAAGACCGTGGCGTGCATAGCCTCGACGATGCCGTGCGTTACATGCCGGGTATCGTGTCGGCCAGCTTCGGCAGCGACACGCGCTATGACTGGATGCGCGTGCGGGGCTTCGAGCCAACCCAGTTTCTCGATGGCCTGCCGTTGCCACGTGGCGTATACGCCAACCCTAAAGCCGAAACCTGGAACCTCGACCGCCTAGCCCTGCTGCGCGGGCCGGCTTCGTCGATCTATGGCCAGACCCCGCCCGGCGGCCTGTTGGACATGCTCAGCCGCCGCCCGCAGGCCGACAGCGCGCATGAGATCGAGCTGCAATATGGCAATGACAACCATCGCCAGATCAACTTTGCCAGCACCGGCAGAATCGATGCCGAAGGCCGCTTTCTGTATGGCGTCAGCGGGGTCATCCGCGACGGTGGCACGCAGATCGACCATATCGACGACAAGCGCTACAACATCGCCCCGAGCCTGACCTGGAACATCGACGAATACACCTCGCTGACCTTGCTCACCCAGTTCACCCGCGACGATACCGGTGCCACCAGCCAGTTCCGGCCGATCCAGGGCACCAAGATCGACATGCCGTTCGGCAAGATCTCCCACCACAAGAACCTGGGTGACCCTGACTACGAGTTCTACGACCGTACCTACTACGCGCTGGGCTACGCCTTCGAGCACCGCATCAACGATGTGTGGCAGTTCCGTCAGAACCTGCGCTACACCAAGTCGGATCTGGCCTTCCAGACCATCACGCCCGGCAGCTACAACAAGGACAATCCGCCGGTGAAGGACGACGGCACGGTCAGCCGCATGTCCACCAACACCGACGAAGACATCAGCCAGTTCGCGGTGGACAACAACTTCCAGGCCGACTTTGCCACCGGTGACATCAGCCACACCTTGCTGCTCGGTCTGGACCACCAGCGCATCAACACCAACTACCTGTCGATATTCGGCTTCAACGTGCCGGACAGCAACGTCAACAACCCGGTCTACGGGCTGCCGATCACCCGTCCGGACCGCACCACCGCGTTCTATGACTACAACCAGAAAACCCGCCAGACCGGCGTGTATGTCCAGGACCAGATGGCGCTCGGCAACTGGCGCCTGACCCTGGGCGGGCGCGAAGACTGGGTGCATACCAGCACCAAGTTCTTCAACAAGGGCGATGCCACCAATACCCAGCGCGACCAGCAGTTCAGCGGCAACGCAGCCATCAGCTACGTGTTCGACTCGGGCTTCGTCCCCTACCTGTCGTATGCCGAGTCGTTCCAGCCATCCAGCAATGCCAGTGCCTCGGCAACCGACTCGTTCAAGCCCACCGAAGGCAAGCAGTGGGAACTGGGCGTGAAATACCAGCCACCGGGCTCCAGCACCCTGCTGTCGGCAGCCGTGTACGACCTGACCCAGAAAAACGTCGCGGTGACCGACACCGTTGGTGGCGTGACCATCACCAGCCAGACCGGCGAAGTGAAGGTGCGTGGCCTGGAACTTGAAGCGGTTTCCGATGTGACCGAGAACCTCAAGGTGATTGCTGCCTACACCCTGGCCAAGTCGGAAGTGCAGGACGGCGATTTCAAAGGCAACCGCCTGCAACTGATGCCCAACCAGCAGGCGTCGGTGTGGGGCGACTACACCTGGCATGCGGGCGTACTCGATGGCTTCGGCATCGGCCTGGGTGCGCGCTATACCGGCAATACCTATGGCGACCAGGCCAATACCTACCTGGGCAAGGCCAACGCCTACACGGTGTTCGATGCAGCGGTGCATTACGACCTGGGGCGCCTGGACAACAGCCTCAAGGGCGCGTCCGTGGCGATCAACGCGACCAACCTGCTGAACAAGGACTACCTGTCGACCTGTGATTCCTACTACTGCTACTACGGCGACGAACGTAGCGTCGTGGCCAGTGCCACCTACAAGTTCTGAGTGAGCTGGGGCCGCCTTGCGGCCCAGGTCCAACAAGGCAGATACCCGACAGTGATGAAAAGCCCAACCATCCGCCGCTGGTCGACGATCCACACCTGGAGCAGCCTGGTCTGCACCCTGTTCCTGCTGTTGCTGGCGCTGACCGGCCTGCCGCTGATCTTTCACCACGAGCTCGAACAGTTGCTCGGCGACGCGCCGAAGCTGCGCGACATGCCAGCCGACACCCCGCACCTCGACCTGCAACAGCTGGTGATCAAGGCCGAGCAGCACCGCCCCGGCGAGGTCGTGCAGTACTTCGGCTATGACGAAGACGAACCCAACGGCGTGGTCGCCATCACCGCGGCCACTGCCGGTACCGAGCCCAACTCGTCGCACACCTTCATGCTCGATGCACGCACCGGCGAAGCAGTCGCCATGCCCGCGGCCAACGGCGGCTTCATGATGCTCATGCTGCGCCTGCATGTGGACATGTTCGCCGGGCTGCCGGGCAAACTGTTGCTGGCGTTCATGGGCTTGCTGTTCGTCGTCGCGATCGTTTCCGGCACCGTGCTGTATGCGCCGTTCATGCGCCGCCTGGCGTTCGCCACAGTCCGCCACGACAAGTCGCGGCGCCTGCGCTGGCTCGACCTGCACAACCTGATCGGCGTGGTCACCCTTGTCTGGGCCTTGACGGTAGGTGTAACCGGAGTGATCAGTGCCCTGTCCGACCTGGTCATCGCCGCCTGGCGCAACGACAGCCTGGCCGCCATGGTCGCGCCGTACCGCGACGCTCCAGCGCTCAGCGAGCGCGCCCCGGCCACCCGCCTGCTGGAAATTGCCGCGCAGGCCGCGCCTGGCATGCGACCGGATTTCATCGCGTTCCCGGGTACGCGCTTCTCCAGCGAACACCACTACGCCGTATTCATGAATGGCGCCACGCACCTGAGTTCGCACCTGTTCACACCGGTACTGATCGACGCCCGCACGCTTGAACTGACCGCGGTTGGCGAGCGCCCCTGGTACATGGACGCCATGGGCTTGTCGCAACCGCTGCATTTCGGTGATTACGGCGGCAGGCCGATGCAGATCCTCTGGGCGGTGCTCGATGTGCTGACCATTGTGGTGCTGTGCAGCGGGCTGTACCTGTGGTGGGGCAAACAACGCAAAGCCAGGGAGGCACGTGCATGAGCCACAGGTCACAAGCCACTGCGCGTATCTTCGCCTGGCCTGCGCTGATCGCCGCGCTGACCGCACTCGGGCTGTTCGCCGCCCTGCTCGGTGACCGCTGGTGGGACGGGCTTTCCTGGCTAGGCCTGGGCCTGCCCGCGTGGTTTTCGCTACGGGGCCTGTGGCACCGCTGAGGTAGCCCGCTAACACAGCAGCCCTGGCGCCTTGGCGCAGCATGGTCCGCCCTCACTACAGGAGACGGACCATGCCGATCCCCCCCCTTTTCCAGACCCTGGACAACCAGCTTGATGCACTGCTCCCACCCATCGAGGGGGTCGAGCACCACCTGGACCTGACGCTCGCGCGACTATTCCCAGGCCTTTCCATCAACGCCCGCACGCTGTACTTCGGGGCCCAGCCACTGTTGCAGCTGGTGGGTTTCCATCTGTTCGATGGCGGTACCTTCCGCCTGCCCGCAGGCAGCCCGATCAGGCATGCCGACTACCCGGCGCTCAACCTGCCACTGGATTTCAGCGGCCATATCGACGGCTTTTGCAAAACCATTCGTCAGACGCTACATGCCCGCCTGGCAGCGTACTGGCTGGAGCCGGACAACAAAGGCCTGACCCGCACCGTGCGCCTTGCCGTGCTGTACCGCGAGCAACTGGATGCGGAGATCCGCCTGCGCACCACCGACCAGACCCTGTCAGCGGCGCATGTACACCTATTGAGAACCTACCTGGAACTGCCGCAGCCCTGGCAACGTCGCCACTTGCCGACCGCCGCGCGTCCCCAGGCCTATCGCCTGTTGCTCGACAGTACGGCGCCCAACTGGCGCAGCCATGTACCAGGTTTCCTGGTGCTCACCGAACACGGCGCCGAAGGGCGAATGCTCGATCATCTTGAGCCGGTTGGCCGGGTACTGCTGTGCAGTGCCGCACACGGCATCGAGGCCTTCGACAACCTGGCCGACCTGCACACGGAGGTATGCGAGCGCCTGGAAGACCCGCAGCAGAGCGAACACTTGCTGCAACTGATGATCGACCCCGACAACCAGCAAAACGCCCGTCGTTCAGAGCGCCTGCGCTACGACTGGTATACAGAAGACCTGGCCGACTACCTCGCCTCGACCCTGCGCGATGCCCAGGCCAGGCAACTGAGCTACAGCTGGCAACAGGCCTGGAAGCTCGGCAAACAGCGCGATATCGAGCAGCTGGATCTGGCCCTGGCTGCGGCGCTCGACATACGGCGCTCCGTCAGTAGCCGCGGCCCGCTGGCCAACCGCTACGGCCTGCTACTCGAAAAGCATCTACCCAACTGGTTACGCGCCACTTCGCAGCAGGGCGTCGCCCACATCATGCAGACCCTGCAGGAACTGGTCGTGGCCATCGAAGCGGCCAGCGCTCCCGGCATCCTCAGCCTGGAACAGTTCAACCACAGGCATTCCCTGCTGAACTGGGTCAACCTGCGCCTGCGTGAATACCTGCAACGCGAACCGGGCCTGGACTGCGACCCGCGTGACATTACCATCAGTGTCACCCTGGCTCGACAGGTCGGGCCGATCATCAACCCGCTACCCCTGGGAAGTACCACGGGCTACGTTCCGGTAGCCAGCCGGCGCCAGGCAGGCGACACCATCGAGTTGGTCAGGCATACCTACCGGCTGGATGAGCTGGCCTTGCTGAACATCGCCTGGTTCGACGTGGACTACTGGCTTACCGCGCATGTCCACCTGCACGGTGAAGCGCTGCCGGCGCTGACACCCCTGCGGGTTAAACAGATCGTGAGACGCCTGAACGCGGGCAGTGGCTATCAGGCTTACCTGCGCACCCAGCTGCTTGACTCGCCCGAAGGCCGTTGGCGCCAGACAGCCCATGCGCAGATCAGCCGCGCACGGATGAATGCCGAAGCAGTGAAAGCACGCTATGTCGGCCATTTTCTCCCCGACACACTCGAACAGGGCTACGGTTGGGCCCGCACGGTCATCAGCGCCCCAGACAGCCACGCCCGCCCCTATTTCAATGAGCAGCGTGTGACAGTCCAGCAGCTGCTGGTGCAGGGCGACACGCTGATGGGGGTATTGCTGCTGGTTTCGCCAGAGCACTCGAAACGTATCGTCGTCTACTGCCCCGACGTTCCGGACCGGCGCTACTGGCGCGAATACAGTGATACCAAGGCGCTGATCCGGGCCATGCGCAGTGACCCGGCATTGCAAGACTACCTGGTCCAGCGCCTGCCACGGGCCAGCGGGAAAAAACTCAAGGAGCGGTTGCAGAAAGGCCGGCTGGGCGCGTTGATCACTCGCGATGCCATTACCGGCAACCTGTATCAGGCGCTGTACCGCGCCGAGGTGCAAAGCCTGATGGCCCACACCGATACCGTCACCCGCAGCAATGAAGAACTGCTGGGCGAATTCTCGGTCAACGTGCTCAGGCTGGTGCTGGACATGGTCACGTTCATACTGCCGCAACGGGCATTGATCGCCCTGGCATTCGGCCGCATGGCGATCTCCATATGGGACGGCTTCGAGGCCTACGAGCAGGACGACCATGCAAGCGCCTTGCACCATGCTGTCGCGGCCCTTGGCCATGCCACCGCCGGGCTGAACGAAATGGCAGGCTCCAGCCTGATGCGCCGCGCCTTGCGAGGGCTGCCCAAACCACCACCGGTGCCGCTGCCAGGTCATTACGAAACAGCGCCAGTCGCTGCCCGGCTGCGCTATCGGATCGATTCGGCGCATGGCGAGGCTGTGTATGAACAACCGTCGAGTTCCCCGGGGCTGAGCCAATACTTCGTACGGGATAACCTGGGCCGTTACTTCAATGTCAGTTTTGACGGCGCGCGCTGGCGCGCCACCGACCCCGACCAGCCTTACGCCTACCTGAAGCTGCCGATCAGGCGTAACCAGGATGGCAACTGGGTCGTTGATTCTCCGCTGCTCTGGCACGACGGCTTGCCAGACATCCCGCACCTGCTCGAGCAGTGCCGGCTGAAAACACTGCTTGAGGGCGCTGCGGATGGCACGGACAACAACCTGTTCAACGACAACGGCAGGTACTACCTGCAGCTGCACAACCAGCAGCTGCCGGTGCGGCGCCATCTGCTGGCCGGGCATTATCACCTGATTTTCCCCGATGCCTTGTCTGGCGCAGTACCTGCCTGGGCGGTGCTGCGTCATCAGGACGGCGAATGGCGCATCCGGGTGCGCCAGGTCGGGCGTGGCAGCGACTGGCTGGCGTTACCGCAGGATTATTCGGCCAGCTTGGGCAGCAGCCGGTCCAGGCGCTGATGCAAGGCACTGCCGCTCGGCCAATTGCGCAACAACCGCGCCCGGTCACGGGCGTAGGCCGGGGCGAAGCTGAGCTGGGTGGCATGCTGGCACATTGCATCAAGGTCGATCAGCGACCAGCGGCCGTTGTCCCAGAACAGGTTGTGGCCCTTGAAGTCGCCATGGCTGATGCGTTCCCGAATCAGCTGCTGCATGACCTGGACCAAGGCATCCACCTGCTCTTCAGGGGCGTCGCCATTTTCCACATAAGGCGCGAAACAGGCAGCCAGGTCCGGGCCATCGATGTACTCGGTGACCAGGTAGGCGCGGCTGCGCAAGCCAAGCACGCGCTGCTCCAGCACTGCCAGCGGGCGCGGCGTGGCGATATCGAGGAACTCCAGGCGGTGCCCTTCGATCCATGAATGCCAGGCCCGGCTCGGGCGCCAGAAGCGTTTGAACCAGTGCGCGGTGTTCTTGATGTTGTAACGCTTGAGCACCAGCTGGCGCCCCTTCACCTCGATGCGCGCCACGCTGGCGGCGCCACCGGTCTTGTACAGGTGGCCCTGGTCGAGCAACTGGTCGGCCTGCTCCAGTACCGGCAACAGGGCCTCGACCTCGTCACGGCGGATCGCGCGCAGGCCTGACAGGCTGCGCTGGACGCTGAACAGGCTGCATTCGCGACCGGCCTTTTCCAGGTAGTCCTTCTGCCGCCAGCTGCGCACCTTGTCCACTTGCTTCTGCAGCGCCTCGAGCGGCAACGCGTGCTCGGCGTTGGCCAGCAGGTAGTGCACCAGCAGCTCTTCGATGAACGGCTCCAGGCGCTTGGGCAACTGGGCGAAGAACACCCCGAGGTTTTCCAGCACACGCGGGCGCGACAGTTGCTGGCCGGGCGTTTCGGCCTTGATACCGGCGCCGTCGATCAGGTACAGCTTGCCGCCGTGGCGCAACAGGTTGTCCAGGTGCAGGTCCTCCTGCCAGAGGCCCTGGGCATGCATGTGCGCCACCGCAGTGAGCGCCTCGCCCAGCACCAGGTGCTGCTCGTCGGCCAGCACCGGCAGGTCTTGCACGGCCGCCCAGGCATCGGCCAGGCTTTCGGCGCCGTCGAGAAACTCGAACAGCAACCAGCCGCCCTCGCCTTCCTTGAGGCCATCGGCCAGCAGCTTCGGCGTGGTCAGGCCTTGCTCGGCGAGCAGCTTCACGCCCTGCAGTTCGCGCTGGAAATGCCGCGCAGCGTTGCTACCGACCAGCAGTTTGGCCAGCACCGGGGTGCCGCGCCATACCCCGGCGCCCACATAGCGCTGGCCCGGCAGCACGCGCAACAGGCTGAGCAGTTGCAAGTCAGCGCTGCCGGCGGCGTCGGCCAGGGTAATGCTCAGGGGCAGCGACGGGTTGCGCCCGGCTTCTTTCAATTCGGACAAACGCATCAGCGGGCCTCTTTTTCACGACGGCGTTGCGTCAGGCGTTGCAGCCAGGTATCGACCAGCGTGCCATCGGCCGGCTGCGCCAGGTAACTGGCCAGCAAGGTACGGACATCGTGCTCGCTCCAGGCCGGGGCACGGCGCAGCAGCGGCTCCAGGTCCTTGAGACGGTCACGCATGCCGAACAGCAGGGGTCGGGTCTTTTCCAGGTCGATCAGTTGCGCGTCCCAGCCTTCACGGCGCTGGCGCAGGAAGATGTGCTTGGGGTAGAAGCAACCGTGCACCTGCCCGGCGCTGTGCAGGGTACGCGCCAGTTGGCCGCAGGCCTGCAGGATGCCATTGCGATCGCCATCGCCCAGTTGTGCCCAGCGCGCCAGCAGGCTGTCGAGGTCGGCCCATTCGTCCAGGGCGCGTGTCATCAGGATGGCCCGGTGCTGGCCGGCTTGCTTGCGCTCGCCATAGAACACCGCCTGCAAGGCCGGAATGCGCAGCTTCTGGTAGCGGCTGATATTGCGAAATTCACGGGCGAAGGTTGGCTCGCCGAACGGCCGGTGCAGGGTACGGGTCAGGTAGTCGCTCTGGCGCTTGAGGTAGTAGCCCTTGCCTTCGAGCTCCAGGCGAAACACGCTGCTCCAGCCGCCACGGCCGGTATTCGGCTCGTCGACGGCATCCAGCTGCAGTGCCCACAGCGCCTCGAAGTCATCCAGGCCATGGCGTTTGAGCAGCGCGAGGTCCGCGCTGGCCAGGTAATCGGTCATTCCCTTCCCTCGAAAAAGCCCACTACCTGGCGAATGCGCTTCTTGTCGCGCTCATTCAGCCGGTCGCGGCCACGGTATTGCAGGTAGAACCGCAGGCGCTGGGTTGCCGACAGCTGGTACTTGGCCACTTTGTCCAGGCACGCCAGGTCCTTGATCATCCGGTGCCGCCACATGAAGCCGCGCCAGAAGTCGCCGGTGGGGCAATCGATGAAGAATAGCGTGCCCTGGTCATCGACCAGCAGGTTGCGCCATTTCAGGTCGTTATGGGCGAAGTGATGCTTGTGCATGACCCGGGTGTGGCGCGCCAGCTGGCTGCTCACATGCCCGACCCAGGCACGGTCGGCCAGGCGCGCATCGTTGCGCTCGGCCAACGCCGACAGGTCTTCGGTACGCGGCAGTTCGCGGGTGATCATCGCGCCCCGGGCAAAGGCCAGGCCATTACGCTCCAGGCCCCAGGCCACCACTTCGGCGGTGGGGATGCCCCACTTGGCGAACAGCTTCAGGTTTTGCCATTCAGCCTTGATCCGCGGCCGGCCCAGGTAACGGCGCATATGCTTGCCGGCTCCGGTATAGCGCTTGACGTAGTAATTGACCCCGTCACGCGTGATGCGCACCACTTCGCTGAGCGGGTCGCGGGTCAGGCGTTCGCCTTGCAGGGCGAATACCGCTTCGAGGCTGCCGAAGTCCGCCGCCAGGTGTTCGTAGCCCGGCGCCAGTGTCCAACCCGACATCAGAGTGCATCCCCATAGCGTTGCTTGCGGTCGTAGAGTTTCTGCGCCTTGCGCTCCAGCCAGCCAAGCAATGCGGCCTCGTCCTTGAGGACCTGCCGCAGCGGGCGTTGGAAATACCCACGCAGGAAGCGCAGCTTGTCGCGCTGGGTGAGGCCGATGTCCAGCGCCGAGAAATACAGCGCGGCCAGGTCCTTGTCGCGCCAGCGGCGGCTGATTTTCGCCCGGGTCTGCGCGCGGTGCAGGTCGATAACCGACAATTTGAAGTCATCCGCCGTCACCGGGCGGTCGGTGTGCAGCAGGAAGTGGCAGATGTAGCAGTCGCGGTGGTTGACCCCGGCGCGGTGCATGCCGCCGGTCATCCTGGCCACCTCGGCGATGAGTGCGCGCTTCAGGCGTGGCTCGGGCGGTTGCCTGAGCCAGTCGATGCTGAAGTCTTCCAGGCTGATGGTCGGCGCCAGCTCTTCGGTAATGATGAACGAGTGCTGCGCGGCCGGGTTGCTGCCACGCTCGCCATAGGCCACCGCGGTCATGGTCGGCACGCCAGCCTGGTGCAAGCGCTGGATCGCCTGCCATTCCTGGCCGGCACCGAGCACCGGCAGCTTGGCGGTAAACAGGTTCTTGAAGATCTCGCCCCAGCCGATGCCGCGGTGGATCTTGACGAAAAAGCCAGCGCCAGCGACCTCGGTGCGCAGCGTGCGGCGCCCTTCCAGCTCGCGGTAGACCTCGCCTTGCAGCGCTTCCACCGCATCGAAGGCATCGCGCCCGGCCCACAGGCGCTTGAACGGCTCGGCCAGTATCAGCTTCATGCGGACTCCTGCCCCAGGATCACGTCGGCGGCATGCTGCGGCATGCTGTACAGGTCGGCGGTTTCAGCAAACGCCAGGCCGTTGCGTGCCCAGCTGGCACGGGCCGGCTGGTCTTCAAGCATGCGCTGCAGGTAGGTATTGAGCTGCTCCTGCTCGAACGGCTCGTCCAGCACCAGGCCGCTGTCGGCCTCGGCGATGTAGTGGGCGTAGCCACACACCTTGGACACCAGCACCGGCAGGCCGGCCACCAGCGCTTCGAGCAGCACCGTGCCGGTGTTCTCGTTGTACGCCGGGTGGATCAGCAGGTCGGCACCCAGCAGGAAGCGCGGAATATCGCTGCGCCCCTTGAGGAACTGCACCTGCTCGCCCAGGCCCAGGGTAGCGCTTTGCAGCTGGAACACCTTGGGGTCGTCCTGGCCGATCACCATCAGCCTGGTCCGCTTGCGCAGGGCCGAGGGCAGTGCCGCCAGGGCCTTGAGGCTACGGTCCACGCCCTTGGTCTTGAAGCCAGAGCCGATCTGCACCAGCAACAGGTCGTCATCGCCGAGGTTGAACTCCTTGCGGAATTCGGCGCGGATCTCGGCAGCGTTGGCCGGTGCGCGGCGGTCCTGGGAAATGCCTGGCGGCAGCAGGTGGAAGCGTTTCACCGGGGTGCCATAGTGCTTGATGAACAGCGGCTGCTGCACTTCGGAAATCATCAGTACTTCGGTATGCGCGTCCTTGGCGAACACCGCGCGCTCGTACTCGGCAAAGTGCCGGTAGCGGCCCCAGCGACGGTACAGGCCGCCACGCAGGGTCTGCGCCTTGTCCTCGAAGCAGCCGT
Organism: Pseudomonas anuradhapurensis; assembly: GCF_014269225.2. Taxonomy (NCBI): domain Bacteria; kingdom Pseudomonadati; phylum Pseudomonadota; class Gammaproteobacteria; order Pseudomonadales; family Pseudomonadaceae; genus Pseudomonas; species Pseudomonas anuradhapurensis. Next base: position 358,034 of record NZ_CP077097.1, on the reverse strand, counting down.
CGGCGGCGTAGTACACGTCCAGCCCCGGCATCTTGTTGAAGCCGATCAGGCGATCGACCGGGCGCTTGGCCAGGTCGGCAGCCATCCAGGCGCTGAGCTTCTCGTTGCGGCGGTGGTTGAAGATTGCCTTGACCGGCGCCACCAGCACTTCGAAGCCCGGCGGAATGTCACCCTCCCAGATCAGCGTGTACACACGGATCTGGTGGCCCCGCTTCTGGCACTCTAGGGCAATGCGCATGAAGTCGCGCTGCAGCCCGCCGAAGGGGAAATATTTGTACAGCACGAAAGCCAGTTGCATCAACGGACATCCTCAGCCAGCAGCAGCGCGCTCAAGCGGCTCGCCACATGCTCGGGATTCAGGCGAGTGAAGCACAGTGGCCACTCGCGTTTCAGATCGTACCGGCGCAGATCATCGGCGCTCGGTTTGTAAGTGCACTTCTTCTGCAGGCAGGGAGCGCATGGCCAGTCACTGGCCTGGTGAATCTGGGTCCGTCCGTAGGCGCCGGTCAGCCCCGGGTTGGTTGGGCCGAACAGCGAAATGGTGGGTACATCGAGTGCCGCCGCCAGGTGGCCAAGGCCAGTATCGACGGCCACACAGGCCTTCGCCGCCGCCAGTACGCGGGCGACGCCAGCCAAGTTCAATTTGGGGAGCACCTGGCAATTGTTCAAGCCCTGGGCAATGCGCTCCGCCCGCGCCTTCTCGGCCGGGTTGCCCCACGGCAGGCGCACTTCCAGCTTGCGCCGGCCCATGCGTTCGGCCAGTTCGCGCCAGTAGGCTTCGGGCCAGTGCTTGGTCGCCCAGGTGGTGCCATGCAGGAACACCACGTACGGGGCCGCCGGCGGTAGCTGCAAGCGGTCGAGGTCGAGGCCGTAGTTGCCAATGCCCTCCGGCAGGTCATACGCCAGGGCCATGGCGAACAGCTGGCGTACCCGCTCCACCGCATGCTGGCCGACGGCAACCGACAGGCGTCGATCATAAAAGCGGCTGGCCCAGCCCTCGCGGGCCGAATAGCGATCCAGGCCGGCGACCGGCGCCTTCACGTAGCGGGTCAGCCAGGCCGACTTGACCAGGCCCTGGGCGTCGATCACCAGGTCGTACTGGCGCTCGCGCACGCGCTGCTTGAACGCTTTCCACTCGCCACTCTTGATGGTTTGCCAAAGGTTCTTGCGCCAGCGGCGGATGGCCACCGGGATGACCTGGTCGACCGCCGGGTGCCAGCTGGGGATTTCGGCGAAGCCTTCTTCCACCACCCAGTCGAAGCGGATCCCCGAAATGGCTTGGGCGGCATCGGTAAGCGCCGGCAGGGTGTGAATCACATCACCCAGCGACGAGGTCTTGATGATCAGTACCCGCACTTAGTCGACCTCGGCCACGGTATCGATCAGCTCCGGCCCGCTCAGGCTGTGCAGGGCGGCGATGACTTTGCCCGGTTCCAGCAGGCGCAGGCAGTTGTAGTGGCCGAAGCGGCAGGTACGGTCGAAACACGGGCTGCATTCGATACCGGTGCGCACCACTTCCACGTGCTCGGCCAGCGGCGGGGTAAAGCCCGGCGAGGTCGAGCCGTACACCGCCACCAGCGGGCGGTTCAGCGCCGCAGCCACGTGCATCAGGCCAGAGTCGTTGGAGACCACGGCGTCGGCGCAGGACATCAGGTCGATGGCCTCGGCCAGCGAAGTTTCCCCGGCCAGGTTGGACGACTCCTCACGCAGTCCCGGGATCAGCCGGTCGCGGATCTGCTCACCGACCGGATGATCGTTCTTCGAGCCGAACAGCCACACCTGCCAGCCTTGGCGGATCATTGCATCAGCCACGCTGGCATAGTGCTCGGCCGGCCAGCGCTTGGCCTCGCCGAACTCGGCACCGGGGCACAGCGCCAACACCGGGCGGTCCAGCTCCAGGCCGAACTTGGCCAGGGCGGCGTCGCGGCTTTGCGCTTCGATCTGCAGGCTGGGGCGCGGATACGGTTGCGGCAACTCGGCGCCAGGCGCGTAGGCCAGGGCCATGAAGCGCTCGATCATCAGCGGGTAGCGGGCCTTGTCCAGCTTGCGCACGTCGTTGAGCAGGCCGAAGCGCATTTCGCCACGCCAGCCGGTACGTTTGGGAATACCGGCGAAAAACGGCACCAATGCCGACTTCAGCGAATTGGGCAGCAGGATGGCCTGGTCGTACTGGCCGGCCAGCGACTTGCCGATGCGCCGCCGCGTTGCCAGCTCCAGGGCACCGTGGCCGAGCGGGAAGCTCAAGGCCTGACGGACCTCGGGCATGCGTTCGAGGATCGGCCGGCTCCACTCGGGAGCGAGCACATCGATCACGCAGTCGGGGTGCTGCTGTTTCAGGCACTGGAACAGGGTCTGCGCCATCACCATGTCGCCGACCCAGCTGGGGCCAATGATCAGTATTCTCATGCTTGGTCCAGAAACACTCGGGGAGGCAACAGGCTGCAGTACAGCCTGGCCTCCCCTCTTTATATTCAGGCTATGTGGCCGACAGTGTACCACTGGTGGTGAGGCATGGGCCTTTGGGGCTGCTTTGCAGCCCATCGCGACGCAAGGCCGCTCCTACACAGGAATGCGATCTCCTGTAGGAGCGGCCTTGCGTCGCGATGGGCCGCAAAGCGGCCGCAAAACGCTCAAGTCAAACCCAGTTCACCCCAGATCCGCCGCACTTCGCGGCGCTCATCGGCAAATTGCGCCGCATCGATCACCCCGGCCTGCTTCTGCAGGGCCTGGCGGTGTGAGGCAGAGCGGAACGCCTTGTACACTTCACGCAACAGCACCGCGTCACTGGCCGGCATCAACCCTGCCTGCTCCAGCTCTTCCAGAATGCGGATGTTATCGGTCCATCGCAGCAAGGCCGGATGGTCATGCGACCAGGCCAAGGCGGCGTATTGCACCATAAATTCGATATCGACGATACCGCCGGCATCCTGCTTGATATCGAACGGCACACCAGGCTCGAAGGCGTTGGCCGCGGTGCCGGCAGCGGTGGCCTTGGTGCCGAGGTTGTCGCGCATCTTGGCGCGCATTTCGCTCACTTCGCTGCGCAGTTTCTGCAGGTCGCGGGCCTTGCCCAGCACCTTGGCGCGCACGCCTTCGAACGCTGCCCCGACCTGCTTGCAGCCCACCAGTACACGGGCCCGCACCAGGGCCTGGTGCTCCCAGGTCCAGGCTTCGTTCTGCTGGTAGCGCTCGAACGCGCCCAGCGAGCTGACCAGCAGCCCGGCGGCCCCGGACGGGCGCAGGCGCATGTCGACGTCATACAGCTGGCCGGAGTTGGTCTGGGTGGCCAGCAGGTGAATGATGCGCTGGCCCAGCCGGGTGAAGAACTGCGCACCGTCGATCGGCTTGGCGCCGTCAGTTTCTGCCTGCGGGTCGCCATCGTGGATGAACACCAGGTCCAGGTCCGAGCCGTGGCCGAGTTCCAGGCCGCCGACCTTGCCGTAGCCAATGATGATGAAGCCCGGGTCGCACAGGCTGCCGTCACTGCGCCTGGGCTGGCCATGACGGGCCACGGTCTGGTGCCAGGCCAGGGCCAGCACCTGGTCGAGGATGGCTTCGGCCAGCCAGGTCAGGTAGTCGCTGACTTTCATCAAGGGCAGGTTGCCGCTGATTTCCGAGGCCGCCACGCGCAGGCTGTGGGCCAGCTTGAAATGGCGCAGCGCCTCCATTTGCTGCTCCAGGTCGTCCTCGGGGATGCGCGTCAGGCGCTCGCGCAGCTCGCTGGCAAGTTCCGGCGCCAGCGGTGGGCTGTACAGGCGGCCTTCGTTGAGCAGTTCGTCGAGCAGCAGCGGGTAACGGGCAATCTGCTCGGCGATCCACGGGCTGGCGGCGCAAAGGGTCAAAAGGCGGCCCAGGGCGCCGGGGTTTTCGGTCAGCAGCACCAGGTAGGCCGAACGCCGCGCCACGGCTTCGACCAGTGGCAGCACGCGCTCCAGCACCAGGTCGGGGTCGGCATGTTCGACCGTCTGGGCCAGCAACCGTGGGATAAAGGCATCCAGGCGCTCACGGCCAATGCGCTGCATCGAACGCAGTTGCGGGCTCGAACGCAGCGCAGCCAGGCGCCGCAGGGCGTCGGCGGGCTGCTTGAAACCGGCCTCTTCCAGCTGGCGGCCGGCAGCCTCTTCATCCTGCGCCTGCTCCCACAGCGGCGACCACTCACCGCCTACCACCAGCTCGCCTTCGCCGTCTTCGTCATCCGGGTCGGCAATCACCTGGCGGAAATGCCAGTCGATACGGCCGCGCCAGTACACCAGTTGGTCCTGGAAGCTCTGCCAGTCGGCAAAACCGAGCATGTAGGCCACCCGTGCCTGGTCAAGCTCGCTGTCCGGCAGCATCTGCGTCTGGCGGTCGGCGATGGCCTGGATGGCGTGCTCGGTATAACGCAGGAACTCGTAGCCCTCGCGCAGCTCGGTGACCACCGCCGGTGGCAGGTAGCCCTGGCCTTCGAGGGTGGCCAGCACTTTCAGCAATGGCCGCTGCTGCAGGCTGAGGTCGCGCCCACCATGGATCAGCTGGAAGGCCTGGGCGATGAATTCCACCTCGCGAATGCCGCCAGCACCCAGCTTGATGTTCTCGGCCATGCCCTTGCGCCGCACTTCCTGCTGGATCAGCTGCTTCATGGTGCGCAGTGCTTCGATCGCGGAGAAGTCCAGGTAGCGGCGATACACGAACGGCCGCAGCATCTCCTGCAGCTGCGCGCCGGCGGCCTGGTCACCGGCCACCACACGCGCCTTGATCATTGCGTAGCGTTCCCAGTCGCGGCCCTGGTCCTGGTAATACTGCTCCAGCGCATTGAAGCTGAGCACCAGCGCGCCGGCCGAGCCGTACGGGCGCAGGCGCATGTCGACGCGGAATACGAAGCCGTCCACGGTGACCGGGTCCAGGGCCTTGATCAGGCGCTGGCCCAGGCGGGTGAAGAACTCCTGGTTATCCAGCGAGCGCTTCACCCCTTCGGTTTCGCCGCCTTCGGGGAAGGCGAAGATCAGGTCGATGTCCGATGACAGGTTCAGCTCCACCGCACCCAGCTTGCCCATGCCCAGCACCACCATCTGCTGCGGTTGGCCACTGCGGTTGCCGATCGGCGTGCCGAACTGCTGGCAATGGCGCGGGTACAGCCATTGATAGGCCTCATCGATGGCGGCATCGGCCAGGTCGGACAAGTCGCGACAGGTTTCACCCAGCGCGGCCTGGCGGGTGATGTCGCGCCAGATGATGCGCAACTGCTGGCGGTTGCGCTCGCGGCGCAGGTTGCGCGCCAGCTCGTCCTCGCTCTGCGCCGCCTGGGCGGCAGCGGCAATGTGCCCACGCAGCTCGCCCATGGCGTACGGCCGGTCCAGCTCGCCACTGGCCAGCAAGCCGAACAACATGGCCGGCTCGCGCCGGGCCAGGCCAAGCACGAAGTCGCTGGCAGCGGCTACCTGGTCGAACTGTTGCCGGTGCGCCGGGCTCCAGCCCTGCAGGTCGAGTTCCGGGTGATATGCCACGGCATCGCGAAGGAATTGCTGGTTGCGCGCGACCAGCGGTTGCAGGGTGGCGGGCAGATCGGACGGCAAAGGCAGGCGCATGGTCTATCCTTGAGCGGCGTGAAATGAAGGGGAAAAAGCGGCCAAGGGGAAGCCGGACCACGGTTGGACTGTCGTACAAAAGTTGGAAATAGCTGAAACAGCTTTAAAATTGGCAACATCCATCAAGAATTACCCGTTCGCGACACAATGCCAACCAACATGAACGTTTTTCCTCACAAGCCAGCATGCGACGAAACGTCGCACAAATGTAGTTTTACTACTACCCCTGTCGTGTAAAAGCATGAAATGCGAAAGCAAATGTAGTAAAACTACACGGCGCCGGAGGACACCCCGGTAATCCAAGAATTCACGACGTCTGCCCATAAGGCCAGTCGCAAACTCAGGCAATCGATTCTGGTTGCCTTTCCGCCCTGGAGCAAGCCATGCAAGACCTCGATCCAATCGAAACCCAGGAATGGCTGGATGCCCTGGAGTCGGTCCTCGACAAAGAAGGCGAAGACCGCGCTCATTACCTGATGACCCGTATGGGCGAGCTGGCCACCCGTAGTGGCTCCCAGCTGCCATACGCGATCACCACGCCATACCGCAACACCATCCCTGTCACCCACGAAGCACGCATGCCTGGCGACCTGTTCATGGAACGCCGCATTCGCTCGATGGTGCGTTGGAACGCCCTGGCCATGGTCATGCGTACCAACCTGAAAGACTCGGACCTGGGCGGACACATCTCCAGCTTCGCCTCCAGCGCCACCCTGTACGACATCGGCTTCAACTACTTCTTCCAGGCCCCGACCGAAGAACACGGCGGCGACCTGATCTTCTTCCAGGGCCACGCTTCGCCAGGCGTCTACGCCCGCGCCTTCATGGAAGGCCGCATCAGCGAAGAGCAGATGAACAACTTCCGTCAGGAAGTGGACGGCAACGGCCTGTCTTCGTACCCGCACCCTTGGCTGATGCCTGACTTCTGGCAGTTCCCGACCGTATCGATGGGTCTGGGCCCGATCCAGGCCATCTACCAGGCACGTTTCATGAAGTACCTGGAAGCGCGCGGCTTCATCCCGGCCGGCAAGCAGAAGGTCTGGTGCTTCATGGGCGACGGCGAGTGCGACGAACCGGAATCCCTGGGCGCGATCGCCCTGGCCGGCCGCGAGAAGCTGGACAACCTGATCTTTGTCATCAACTGCAACCTGCAGCGCCTCGACGGCCCGGTTCGCGGCAACGGCAAGATCATCCAGGAACTCGAAGGCGTGTTCCGTGGCGGTGGCTGGAACGTCAACAAGGTCGTCTGGGGCCGCTTCTGGGACCCACTGTTCGCCAAGGACACCAACGGTGCCCTGCAGCGCCGCATGGACGAAGTCATCGACGGCGAATACCAGAACTACAAGGCCAAGGACGGTGCGTACGTCCGTGAGCACTTCTTCAACACCCCAGAGCTCAAGGCCATGGTCGAAGACCTGTCCGACGACGAAATCTGGAAGCTCAACCGTGGCGGCCACGACCCGTACAAGGTCTACGCAGCGTACCACCAGGCGGTCAACCACAAGGACCAGCCTACCGTCATCCTGGCCAAGACCATCAAGGGTTACGGTACCGGTGCCGGCGAAGCCAAGAACACCGCGCACAACACCAAGAAGGTCGACGTCGACAGCCTGCGCCACTTCCGTGACCGCTTCGACATCCCGGTCAAGGATGCCGACCTGGAGAACCTGCCGTTCTTCAAGCCGGAAGAAGGTTCTGCCGAAGCCAAGTACCTGGCCGAGCGCCGTGCTGCCCTGGGCGGTTTCGTGCCACAGCGCCGCGCCAAGAGCTTCAGCGTGCCGACCCCGCCACTGGAAACGCTGAAAGCGATCCTGGACGGCTCGGGCGACCGCGAAATCTCCACCACCATGGCCTTCGTGCGTATTCTGGCGCAGCTGGTCAAGGACAAGGAAATCGGCCAGCGCATCGTCCCGATCATCCCGGACGAAGCCCGTACCTTCGGTATGGAAGGCATGTTCCGCCAGCTGGGCATCTACTCGTCGGTTGGCCAGCTCTACGAGCCGGTCGACAAAGACCAGGTGATGTTCTACCGCGAAGACAAGAAGGGCCAGATCCTCGAGGAAGGCATCAACGAAGCCGGCGCCATGTCGTCGTTCATCGCTGCCGGTACCTCGTACAGCTGCCACAACCAGCCGATGCTGCCGTTCTACATCTTCTATTCGATGTTCGGCTTCCAGCGCATTGGCGACCTGGCCTGGGCCGCTGGCGACAGCCGTACCCGTGGCTTCCTGATCGGCGGTACCGCCGGCCGTACCACCCTCAACGGTGAAGGCCTGCAGCACGAAGACGGTCACAGCCACATGATGGCGGGCACCATCCCGAACTGCCGCACCTACGATCCAACCTACGGCTACGAGCTGGCGGTGATCATCCAGGACGGCATGAAGAAGATGACCGAAGAGCAACAGGACATCTTCTACTACATCACCGTGATGAACGAGTCGTACCAGCAGCCAGCCATGCCGGCCGGTGTCGAGGAAGGCATCATCAAGGGCATGTACCTGCTCGAGGAAGACACCCGCGAAGCCGCGCACCACGTACAGCTGATGGGCTCCGGCACCATCCTGCGCGAAGTCCGCGAAGCAGCGAAGATCCTGCGTGACGAGTTCAACATCGGTGCCGACGTGTGGAGCGTGACCAGCTTCAACGAACTGCGTCGCGACGGCCTGGCAGTGGAACGCGCCAACCGCCTGAAGCCTGGCCAGAAGCCACAGCAGACCTACGTCGAGCAGTGCCTGAGCGGCCGCAAAGGCCCGGTCATCGCCTCTACCGACTACATGAAGCTGTTCGCCGAGCAGATCCGCCAGTGGGTGCCGAGCAAAGAGTTCAAGGTCCTGGGTACCGACGGTTACGGTCGCAGCGACAGCCGCAAGAAGCTGCGTCATTTCTTCGAAGTCGACCGCCACTTCGTGGTACTGGCTGCGCTGGAAGCCCTGGCTGACCGTGGCGAGATCGAACCCAAGGTTGTGGCTGACGCCATCGTCAAGTTCGGCATCGACCCGGACAAGCGCAACCCACTGGACTGCTGAGGAGTATTTTTAAGTGAGCGAACTCATTCGCGTACCTGACATCGGCAGCGGTGAAGGTGAAATCATCGAGCTGTTCGTCAAGGTCGGTGACCGTATCGAGGCTGACCAGAGCCTGCTGACCCTGGAGTCCGACAAGGCCTCCATGGAAATCCCGGCGCCGAAAGCCGGCGTCATCAAGGAACTGAAGGTCAAGCTGGGCGACCGCCTGAAAGAAGGCGACGAGCTGCTGGTTCTGGAAGCCGAGGGCGCCGCTGCGGCGGCCCCCGAGGCGCCTGCCGCCGCTCCGGCGCAGGCTGCTGCACCGGCTCCGGCCGCTGAAGCCGCCCCGGCTCCTGCTCCGGCCGCAGCCCCGGCTGCCGCCAGCGTGCAGGACATCCACGTGCCGGACATCGGTTCGTCGGGCAAGGCCAAGATCATCGAAGTGCTGGTCAAGGTCGGCGACACCGTCGAAGCTGACCAGTCGCTGATCACCCTGGAGTCCGACAAGGCCTCCATGGAAATCCCGTCGCCGGCTGCCGGCGTGGTCGAAGAAGTACTGTGCAAACTGGAAGACGAAGTCGGCACTGGCGACCTGATCTTCAAGCTCAAGGTTGCTGGCGCGGCGCCTGCTGCCGCTCCGGCTCCGGCCGCCGCTGCTGCCCCGGCCAAGGCTGAGGCGGCTTCGGGCGCCGCACCTGCCGCTGCCGCTCCGGCTGCTGCTCCTGCACCGGTCGCTACCGCACCGGCTGCCGGCAGCAACGCCAAGGTTCACGCCGGCCCGGCGGTTCGCCAGCTGGCCCGTGAATTCGGTGTCGACCTGGGTGCCGTTGCGGCCACCGGTCCGCACGGCCGCATCCTGAAGGAAGACGTGCAGGTCTACGTCAAGGCGATGATGCAGAAGGCCAAGGAAGCCCCGGCAGCCGCCGGCGCGACCGGCGGCGCCGGCATCCCGCCAATCCCGGCCGTGGACTTCAGCAAGTTCGGTGAAGTGGAAGAAGTGGCCCTGACCCGCCTGATGCAGGTCGGTGCCGCCAACCTGCACCGCAGCTGGCTGAACGTGCCGCACGTCACCCAGTTCGACTCCGCCGACATCACCGAGCTGGAAGCCTTCCGCGTGGCGCAGAAGGCCGTGGCCGAGAAGGCTGGCGTGAAGCTGACCGTGCTGCCACTGCTGCTCAAGGCCTGCGCCTTCCTGCTCAAGGAACTGCCGGACTTCAACAGCTCGCTGGCGCCAAGCGGCAAGGCCATCATCCGCAAGAAGTACGTGCACATCGGCTTCGCCGTGGACACGCCGGACGGCCTGCTGGTCCCGGTGATCAAGAACGTCGACCAGAAGAGCCTGCTGCAACTGGCTGCCGAAGCGGCTGCGCTGGCTGAAAAAGCCCGCACCAAGAAGCTGTCGGCTGACGAGATGCAGGGCGCCTGCTTCACCATCTCCAGCCTCGGCCACATTGGCGGCACCGGCTTCACGCCGATCGTCAACGCACCGGAAGTGGCTATCCTGGGCGTCTCCAAGGCGACCATGCAGCCAGTCTGGGACGGCAAGGCCTTCCAGCCGAAGCTGATGCTGCCGCTGTCGCTGTCCTACGATCACCGAGTGATCAACGGCGCCGCCGCCGCGCGCTTCACCAAGCGCCTGGGCGACGTGCTGGGCGATATCCGCACCATGCTGCTGTAAGGCTGCACACTGCCCCTCCCAGCGAGGGGCAGTACACTTTTCGAGCTGCCACGCTCGTACCTCAACCCCGTCGATTGGCGGGGCTTTTTTTTGCCTGGCGATAAACGTTTGGCGCCTGTGCGATCGAGCGCCGCCCGCGCGGCGCATCGCGAGCTGCGCTCGCTCCTACGTTTGTTTCAGGCCAGTAACGCCTGTAACAGGCGTGCGCGACCGCCTGGTTCATACCACGCGATATCCCGTCATGCGCCAAGGCGTTCGCGCGCAAATCCCACAGCAATAATTGGCCCGAAACAAACGTAGGAGCGAGCGCAGCTCGCGATGCGCCGCGCGGGCGGCGCTCGATCGCACAGGCGCCGAAACAATCAAGGCGAACTACAGAATCCAGCCCACAAGCCGATAACCCGAACACAGCATCACACATGGCGGCTTGCCAGCCCCCTGGACATGATGCAACCTTGCCAGATCTGCCGCCGCCCAAAGGCCGCGTTCCCTCTTCAAGCGAGTCTTCGATGAAAAGCCAACCCGATGCCGCCAGCCGTGTGGCGGCCGAGGTCGTCACGCAGTTACCCGTGCCCTCGCGGCTCGGCATGCTGCGTTTCGAAAGGCTCAACGAAGCCACTTGGGCCATGCTCTACCTCGACCCGGCTTGCGAACGCCAGTTCGGCCTGCACGCCAGCGACCTGTGCGCGCTGGTCGACGCCCCTTACGCCAGCCTGATGGAACCCGAGGTCCGCTACCGGCTACACGACGAGATCCAGTTGCAACTGGCCCAGCGTGGCTACTATCGCGTGCGCTACACCTTGCACACGCCCACCGCATCGCTACGCCTGCTGGAAGTAGGGGAAACCTACAAGCAGCACAATCGCCAACTGTTGCACGGCTACCTCAGTGTGCTCGACGACCAGCCCGAAGAAAGCGGCGACGCCGGCTCCAGCGACCTGGAATCGCGCAACAACCGCCTGCAACTGGCCCTGCAGCTGAACCAGCGTGCGCAGCAGGAACAACTCGAACACTTGGAACGGGTACGTGGCCAGCAGGACTTGATCCTGCGCCTGGCGCGCCAGCGCTACAGCGGCGGCAATTCGCTGCTGGAAGCTGCCCAACTGATCACCCAGAGCGCCTGTGAAATCTACAAGGTCGACTGCGCCAGCATCTGGCACCTGGACGGCCACAAGCTGGAGCCGATCACTGCCTGGTACCGGGACACACAAGAACACCGCCAGCCCGAAGCCATCGATGCCAGCCACTTCCCCGACTACCTTGACGCGCTGCATGCCAGCCGCGCCATCGACGCCCACAACGCCGGCCATGACCCGCGCACGCGCGCGCTCGCGCAAAGCCTGCGCCCGGCCAACAAGGCCATGCTCGATGCCAGCATCCGCGTCGATGGCCAGGTAGTCGGCGTGCTGTGCCTGGAGCAGACCGGCCAGCCACGGGCCTGGCAGTCGGACGAAATCGCCTTTGCCGGCGAGTTGGCCGACCAGTTCGCCCAGGTCATCACCAACCACAACCGGCGCACTGCAGCCAGTGCCCTGCACCTGTTCCAGCGTGCGGTGGAGCAGAGCGCCAGTGCCTTCCTGCTGGTCAACCGCGACGGCGTGGTGGAGTACGTCAACCCCAGCTTCACCGCCATCACCCAGTACAGCACCGAGGAAGTCCAGGGCCGCCACCTGGGTGAGCTGCCCGCCCTGGAGAACCTGAGCGAACTGTTGTTCGACTCGCCGTCGAGCCTGGCCATGGGCAACAGCTGGCAGGGCGAGTTCAGGAGCCGGCGCAAGAACCTCGAGCCCTACTGGGGCCAGTTGTCGATCTCCAAGGTGTATGGCGACAACCGTGAGCTGACCCACTACATCGGCATCTACGAAGACGTCACCCAGACCAAGCTGGCCCAGCAGCGCATCGAACGGCTGGCCTACACCGACAACCTGACCAACCTGGGCAACCGCCCGGCGTTCATCCGCAGCCTGGACGAGTGCTTCGCCCGTGATGGCGAAAACGCCATGTGCCTGCTGCTGGTGGACATCGATAACTTCAAGCGCATCAACGACAGCCTGGGCCATCAAACCGGCGACAAGTTGTTGATCAGCCTGGCCCGGCGCCTGCGCAACAGCCTGCACGCCGGTGGCATCCTGGCGCGCTTCGCCAGTAACGAGTTCGCCGTGCTGCTCGACGACACGCGTCTGGAAGATGGCCAGGCCGTCGCCATGCAATTGCTGCGAACCCTCGACAAACCGATGTTCGTCGACAACCAGCTGATCAACGTCACCGCTTCGGTAGGCCTCGCCTACGCGCCACTGCACGGCGCAGACCCGGCCAGCCTGATGAAGAACGCCGGCCTGGCCCTGCATAAGGCCAAGGCCAACGGCAAGCACCAGGTGCAGGTATTTACCGAAGTGCTCAATGCCGAAGCCAGCTACAAGCTGTTCGTCGAGAACAACCTGCGCCGCGCCCTGACCCAGAACGAGCTGGAGGTGTTCTACCAGCCCAAGCTGTGCCTGCGCAGTGGTCGCCTGCTGGGGCTGGAAGCGCTGTTGCGCTGGAACCACCCCGAGCGCGGCATGATCCGCCCGGACCAGTTCATCAGCGTGGCCGAGGAAACCGGCCTGATCATCCCCATCGGCAAATGGGTGGTACGCCAGTCGTGCCGCATGAGCCAGCAGCTGCGCGAGGCCGGCATGGGTAACCTGCATGTGGCCATCAACCTGTCGCCCAAGCAGTTCTCCGACCCGGACCTGGTGGCCTCGATCAGCAGCATCCTCAAGGAAGAAGCCCTGCCTCCGCATCTGCTCGAGCTGGAACTGACCGAAGGCCTGCTGCTGGAAGCCACCGATGACACCCACCGCCAGCTGGAGGAATTGAAGGCCTTGGGCCTGACCCTGGCCATGGACGACTTTGGTACCGGTTATTCGTCGCTGAGCTACCTGAAGAAGTTTCCCATCGACATCCTCAAGATCGACCGCAGCTTCATCAACGAAATCCCGGACAACCAGGACGACATGGAGATTACCTCGGCGGTGGTGGCCATGGCCCATAACCTCAAGCTGAAGGTGGTGGCCGAAGGTATCGAGACGCCGGAGCAGCTGGCGTTCCTGCGCCGGCATCGCTGCGACGTCGGCCAGGGTTACCTGTTCGACCGGCCAATCCCGGGGCGCGAGCTGGCCGAACGGCTGAAGCGCTATCCGCGTGGTCCGCTGGCCTGACAGCGGCGTAAACCTCGGGCACTATAGAAACCATTCGGGCCCTTTCGCGGGCACGCCCGCTCCCACAGGTACCCCACAACATTCAGACCCTGTGGTGATCCTGTGGGAGCGGGCATGCCCGCGAAAGCCCCAACACCTATTCAACTGACATACAGAGGAACGGCCATGGTCCTGCGTTCGGAAATCCTGGTGAACAAAAACGTCATGCCTACTGCGGAACAGGCCCTGCCTGGCCGTGAAACGCCAATGAGCCTGCCCGAGTTCCATTACGTGTTCAAAGACACACCGCTGCTCGGCCCGTTCTTCCAGAATGTCGACTTCGCCATCTTCGGCCTGGGCTGCTTCTGGGGCGCCGAACGCCGCTTCTGGCAGCGTGAAGGCGTGGTCAGCACGGTGGTCGGCTACGCCGGCGGTTTCACCCCGCACCCGACCTACGAAGAAGTCTGCTCGGGCCTGACCGGGCACACCGAAGTGGTGCTGGTAGTGTTCGACAAGGACAAGGTCAGCTACCGCGAGCTGCTGGCGATGTTCTGGGAGCTGCACAACCCGACCCAGGGCATGCGCCAGGGCAACGACATCGGCACCCAGTACCGCTCGGCCATCTACTGCACCAGCCCGGAACAGCTGGAACAGGCCGAGGCCAGCCGCGACGCCTACCAGGCCGAGCTGAGCAAAGCCGGTTTCGGCGAAATCACCACCGAGATCGCCCAGGCGCCGACCGTCTACTTCGCCGAGGCCTACCACCAGCAATACCTGGCCAAGAACCCGGACGGCTATTGCGGTATTGGCGGTACCGGCGTGTGCCTGCCACCCAGCCTGCAGGGTAACTGAGCGTGAGCACGATGACGCTGTTCCACGCGCCGCTGTCACCTTTCGTGCGCAAGGTGATGGTGGTGTTGCACGAAACCGGCCAGCTGGATCGGGTCAAGTTGCAGCCGGTGAACATCAGCCCGGTAAGCGGCGACCCCCAGCTGAACCTGGACAACCCGATCGGCAAGATCCCCGCCCTGCGCCTGGACGACGGCACGGTTCTGCATGACAGCCGGGTGATCTGCGAATACCTCGATCTGCAGCATGTCGGCCTGCCGCTGCTGCCGCGCGAGGGTTCGGCACGCTGGCGGCGCATGACGCTGGCCTCGCAGGCGGATGCGATCATGGATGCGGCGGTTTCGAGCCGCTACGAGAGCTTCCTGCGGCCGGAAGACAAACGCTGGGATGGCTGGCTGCAGGCACAAGGCGAGAAGATTCGCCGCAGCCTGGCCAACCTGGAGCAGGAGCACCTGGCCGAGTTGGCCAGCGGCTTCGATCTGGCAGCGATCGGCGTGGCTTGTGCACTGGGGTACCTGGACCTGCGTCAACCCGAGTTCGGTTGGCGCGAGCGCCAGCCTGGCCTGGCGGCGTGGTATGCCGAAGTGGCCAAGCGGCCGTCGATGGTCGCTACAGCCCCGATAGCCTGACAGACCAATCGCGGATGAATCCGCTCCTACACGAATTTGTAGGAGCGGATTCATCCGCGATGAGGCCGGCACAGCATCAACAGTCAGGCTTGCCAGCGGTGAACTTCTTCGCCGGGTTGACCGCAGCCTTGAATTCGCGCAGCGCCTTGGAACCCACCAGCAGCGGGTAGTTGAAGCTGCTGCGGTCCACCAGGTTCACTTCCACGGTGCGTTTCACGTCACCCAGGCACAGCTCCAGGTCGACCACCGGGCGCTTGGAGATTTCCGGCCCGTCGCCTTCCTCTTCCTCGTCGGCACGCCCCTTGATCTTGCTGATGCGCGAGACCTTGTGCTCGTACACCTTGCCGTCCGAGTCCTTGGTCGCCAGGCGGAAGCGCACCCACTCGTCGCCATCACGGGTGAACAGTTCGATGTCCTTGGCCGACAGCGACGCGGTGAAGGCACCGGTGTCCATCTTGGCTTTCAGGGTTTCGCCCAGTTCGGGCAGGGCAATGTTTTCGTAACGACCGTAAAGGGTAGGCTCGGCAGCCATTACTGGCAGGGCCAACAGCGACAACATGGCAAAGAGATATTTCACAGGCAGGCTTCCTTGAGAAGTGTCAGTGCTTAGACTGCACTGGCAGGATAGGTTCGCTGTCACAAGCCTAACCAACATAATGTGAAACATTTGTCCCCACCGCCGGGCAGTGGAAATTTGGCGTAGGCCACGGCCCTGCTTATGATTGCCAACCGTTTTCATCCCACAACAAGAGTCTCCTTATGCGTCGCCTGCTGACCGGCATCCTCACCACCACCCTGCTGCTGCTCAACACCCTGGTGCTGATCGGCCCACTGCTGGTCTTCGCCCTGCTCAAGCTGGTGCTGCCAGGCCGCGGGCGTGACTATGCGTCGTGGGCGGTAATGTGGGTGGCTGAAACCTGGTCGGAGATCGACAAGGCCATTTTCGCCCTGTGCATTCCTACCCAATGGGATATACGCGGTGTCGAGAACCTGCGCAGGGACACTTCCTACCTGGCGGTCAGCAACCACCAGACCTGGGTCGACATCCCGGCGCTGATCGAAAGCCTCAATCGCCGCACACCCTTCTTCAAGTTCTTCCTCAAGAAGGAACTGATCTGGGTGCCGCTGCTCGGCCTGGCCTGGTGGGGCCTGGACTATCCGTTCATGAAGCGCTACAGCAAGGCGTTTCTGCAAAAGCACCCGGAACTCAAGGGCAAGGACCTGGAAATCACCAAGGCGGCCTGCGAGCTGTTCAAGCGCCAACCGGTGACCGTGGTCAACTACCTCGAAGGCACCCGCTTCAGCGAGGCCAAGCGCCTGGAGCAGCAGTCGCCGTATCGCCACCTGCTCAAGCCCAAGGCCGGCGGCGTGGCCTTTGTGCTGGCAGCGCTGGGCGAGCAACTGGATGCGTTGCTGGACGTGACCATCGTCTACCCCGGCAACTCGGCGCCAGGGTTCTGGGATTTACTCAATGGCAGCATCAGCCGGGTGATTATCGACATTCGTGTGCGTGAACTGGACCCGGCGCTGTGGGCTGGCGACTACGAGAACGATGCTGAATTCCGCCACACCGTGCAGGCCTGGGTAAACCAGTTGTGGATAGAAAAGGACCAGCGGATCGAGCAGCTTCGGGCCGAACTGGGCTGACCTGTACTGGCCTCATCACCGGCAGGCCAGCTCCCAAGTACAGCGTCAGGCTTGAATGCTGTAAAAGCCCTGTGGGACCCGGCCTTGGCGCCAGCATGGGTACGACAGGATCGTCAGACCGAAGGTCGGGTCAATGGCGCCGGGCTGGTCCACAAGCTGCCCAGATTCTGCAGCAACGATCCGGCAATACCCTGTTGCCCAAGGTACTGGAGCAGCAGCGGAGCGAACTGGCCGATCATGCCGGTATCCATGCCCAACGCCTTGAATGCAGCGTCCAGGTCGGTGCGGTTCTGCACATCGTTGCCCAGCGCCTTGTCCAAGGCCGACTGGCTATCCTTGTCATTGCCCAGCAACTGCCCCAACCCACTCAGCCCACCCAGGAGATTGGCACCCGACAGCAGGTCGAGGCCAGGCACGGCCTTGGTCAGCTGGCCATAGTCGTCGCTGCTGAGGTTGTTGCGCGCCAGCCCCAGCATGGCCCCTGCGCCACCCACCGCCTGTTCCGGGGTGATGTTCAGCTGGCTGCCCAGGATGTTGAGCAGGTTGGCCTGCGCCGCCGGTGCCTGTACCTGGCCTTGCTGGCCCTGTTGCTGCATGGCGGCCACGGCATTGGCCGCATCGCTGAGGTTGTAGGCGAACACCGGGCTTGCGGCCAGGGTCATCAGGGTAGCCAGCGTGAATGCTTTCATCGGGAGGGACCTCGTCGGCCGGGATGGCCGGGGAAACGAGGCATTGGACTGGAGCCAGACAAGTTTGTTCCAGGCCGGTGATCGGCCCGCTTGGGCTCACTCGAAACACAACGCCCCCGGGCGGGGGCGTTGCTCCATCAGGTTAAGCTGCGCCCCACATCTTGTGCGGGTCGATGACGAATTTCTTCGGCACGCCAGCATCGAACTCGCCATAGCCTTCCGGTGCCTGGTCGAGATTGATGACCTGCACGCCTACCACTTCGGCAATGTTGATACGGTCCCACATGATCGCCTGCATCAGCTGGCGGTTGTACTTCATGGTCGGGGTCTGGCCGGTGTGGAAGCTGTGCGATTTCGCCCAGCCGAGGCCGAAGCGGATGCTCAGTGCACCGATCTTGGCAGCGGCATCCACTGCACCCGGGTCTTCGGTCACGTACAGGCCCGGGATACCGATCTTGCCGGCAACACGGGTCACCTGCATCAGCGAGTTCAGCACGGTAGCCGGCGCTTCATGCTTGGCGCCTTCATGGCCGTGGCCACGAGCCTCGAAGCCAACGGCGTCGACGGCGCAGTCCACTTCCGGTTCGCCGAGAATGTCGACGATCTGCTCGTGCAGCGGGGTGTCCTTGGACAGGTCGACCACTTCGAAGCCCTGCGACTTGGCGTGGGCCAGGCGAGCCGGGTTGAGGTCGCCGACGATGACGCAGGCCGCGCCGAGCAGGCGTGCCGAGGCGGCGGCGGCCAGGCCGACCGGGCCGGCACCGGCGACATAAACGGTGCTGCCTGGGCCTACGCCAGCGGTGACGGCGCCGTGGTAGCCGGTCGGCAGGATGTCGGACAGGCAGGTCAGGTCACGGATCTTCTCCATGGCCTTGTCGCGATCCGGCAGTTTCAGCAGGTTGAAGTCGGCATACGGCACCAGCACGTATTCGGCCTGGCCACCGGTCCAGTCGCCCATGTCGACGTAGCCGTAGGCACCACCGGCGCGGGCCGGGTTGACGGTGAGGCAGACACCGGTGTGCATTTCCTTGCAGGAGCGGCAGCGGCCGCAGGCAACGTTGAACGGTACCGATACCAGATCACCGATTTTCAGGCGTTCGACATCACGCCCCATCTCGACGATTTCACCGGTGATTTCGTGGCCCAGGACCAGGCCGACCTGGGCAGTGGTGCGACCGCGGACCATGTGCTGGTCGGAGCCGCAGATGTTGGTGGAGACCACCTTCAGGATCACGCCGTGCTCGATCTTGTTGCCGCGTGGGTCCTGCATTTTCGGGTAGTCGATCTTCTGCACCTCGACCTTGCCGGCGCCGAGATATACCACTCCACGATTGCCAGACATGCTCTTACCTCGCTTGATTTGTATTTATGCAGCGGTGGTTGAACGCGCCGCCATCCGTGGGCGGCATGTGTTTCTGGAATGCAGGGGATTGTGGGCCTGATACGGCAGATTGCACTGACTGGAAGCGACAGGGAGATGCCTTTTAACGGCAGGGGAAATTGTGTTGGTCCATTCGCGGGCAAGCCCGCTCCCACAGGAAGAATGCCAGCTGTGAAGGCCGCATATAACCTGTGGGAGCGGGCTTGCCCGCGAATGGCCGGTGCAGGTTGTTAGAGCACGACCGTCCGGTTGGCGTTGAGGAACACTCGCCGCTCGATGTGGTAGCCCACCGCCCGCGCCAGGGTCAGGCATTCGATGTCGCGCCCCTTGGCAATCAGGTCCTCCGGATAATGGCTGTGGTCCACCACCTCCACGCCCTGGGCGATGATCGGCCCTTCGTCCAGGTCATTGTTGATGTAGTGCGCCGTGGCGCCAACCATCTTCACCCCCTTGTTGTAGGCCTGGTGGTAAGGCTTGGCGCCTTTGAAGCCGGGCAACAGCGAGTGGTGGATGTTGATCGCCCAGCCATCCAGGCGGCGGCACAGCTCCGGCGACAACACCTGCATGTAACGGGCAAGCACCACCAGCTCCGCGCCGGTTTCCTCGATCACCTGGACCACCTTGCGCTCTTGCGCAGGCTTGTCCTTGGGGTCGAGGGCAAAGTGGTAGTAAGGAATCTTGTGCCACTGTGCCAGGGGCTCGAGGTCGGGGTGGTTGGACACCACTGCGACCACGTCCATGGCCAGCTGGCCGATGCGCTGGCGGTACAGCAGATCATTGAGGCAGTGGTCGGCCTTCGACACCATGATCACCACCTTCGGGCGGTGGTTGGGTGCGGTCAGCTCGAAGGCCATGCCGAACGCTTCGCTGCGCTCGGCAAGGCCGGCGCGAAAGCCTGCCTCGTCGAAATCGTCCGGCTGGCGAAACTCCACGCGAATGAAGAAACGCCCCGACAGCCGGTCATCGAAGGAGTGGTGCTCCGTCACGTAGCAGCGCTGCTCGAAGAGGTAACGCGTCACCACGTCGACGGTACCGAGCATGCTCGGGCAGTCGGCGGTGAGAATCCAGGTATCCGGTGCCCGACTCATGTTCGCTCTCCTTAAGCTTCGATGCTCAGGCCGTACTCGGCCGAAGCGTCCTGCAGCCACAGCCACCAGTAGTCGGCGAAGCTGCGGCGAATCACCAGCTCCCAGGTGTCTTCGGCGGTGCGGCGGATCACCAGTTGCGACTTGGCGAACACGGTACCGACAGCCTTGCCCACCGGGAAGTTGTTCGGATGAACATCATAGCTGGTGGACTTCATCAGCACTTCGCGCACGTTCGGGCCGCGCAGTTCCAGCAGGCTCTGCCCACCGCTGACGTTGACCACCTGGATGTGCTGGCCTTCGAGGGCAGCGCGCAGCTTTTGCTCGACGGCAAACTCCTGGCCGCCGGGGACGATCAGCAACCACTCGTCAGGGCCCATCCATTGCAGCGACATTTCATTGTTGGCGACCACGGTCAGCGCCACTGGCAGCTCCAGGCCCAGGGCCTTGTGCACGCCGGCGGCGAACTCCGGGTCGTGGCCATCGCCACGAATGGTCAGGTGGCCGAGGAACTTGCGTTCACGCAGGGTCACGCCTGCGTTCTTGCGGCCTTTGCCAACCAGGCTGGCCAGGTCGGCGTGGTGCAGTGGCGACTGGGCCTTGGCCTCGGCGCCGGGGTTTTGCTGGAAGACGTTGATAGCGCTCATTTCTTACCTGCCTTGAATTCTGGAGTCGACCACGATGCCTGCGGGAGACGATCATCCTGTGGGAGCGGGCATGCCCGCGAATGCGATGGTGGATTCACCGCCTTCTTCGCGGGCACGCCCGCTCCCACAGAGACCTCATTCCAAGCTGGGCATCAGTTGGTACCGGGGCCTTAGACGTTCTGCCGCTCACCCTTCGGATCGAAGAACACCGAAGACACGATCTCCGCCTCGATCACGCTGCCATCCGCCTGCGGCGAGTACACACGCTCGCCCATGCGCTTGAGGCCGCCCTTGACCACACCCATGGCGAACGAATAGCCCAGGGAGTTGGCTGCGTAGCTGGAGGTGACGTGGCCGACCATGTCCATCGGGATCGGTTGCTTCGGATCGAACACCAGCTGGGCACCTTCCGGCAGCCACTTGGTCGGGTCGACCGGCTTCAGGCCCACCAGCTGCTTGCGGTTCTCGCGCACGCAGTCTTCGCGGTTCATGCCACGCAGGCCGATCCACGAGTACGGCTTGTTGCGGCCTACGCACCAGCTCATGTTCAGGTCGTCCGGGGTCATCGAGCCGTCGGTGTCCTGGCCAACGATGATGAAGCCCTTCTCGGCACGCAGCACGTGCATGGTCTCGGTGCCATACGGGGTCAGGTTGTACTTCTTGCCCGCCTCGATGATCTGCTCCAGCACGCCCATGGCGTAGTTGGCCTGCACGTTGACTTCGTACGACAGCTCACCGGTGAACGAGATACGGAACACCCGGGCTGGCACGCCGCCGACGTTGCCTTCCTTCCAGGTCATGAACGGGAAGGCTTCCTTGTCCATGTCGATGTCGGTCAGCTCGCTCAGCAGCTTGCGGCTGTTGGGGCCGGACAGGGTCATGGTCGCCCAGTGGTCGGTGACCGAGGTGAAGTACACCTTCAGCTCCGGCCATTCGGTCTGGTGGTACAGCTCCATCCACTGCAGCACGCGCGCAGCGCCGCCGGTGGTGGTGGTCATGATGAAGTGGTTGTCGCCGACGCAGGCGGTCACGCCGTCGTCGAAGACCATGCCGTCTTCCTTGCACATCAGGCCGTAACGGGCCTTGCCCACGTCGAGCTTGGTCCAGGCGTTGGTGTAGATGCGGTTGAGGAACTCACGCGCATCCGGGCCCTGGATGTCGATCTTGCCCAGGGTCGAGGCGTCCAGCAGGCCCACGCTGTCGCGCACGGCCTTGCATTCACGGGCCACGGCCGCATGGATGTCTTCACCGGCCTTGGGGAAGTACCAAGGGCGTTTCCACTGGCCGACATCTTCGAACTCGGCGCCGTTCTTCACGTGCCAGGCATGCAGGGCAGTGAAGCGCACGGGCTCGAACAGATGGCCACAGTGCCGGCCTGCTACCGCGCCGAAGGTTACCGGCGTGTAGTTGGGGCGGAACATGGTGGTGCCCATTTCCGGGATGGTGATGCCCATCGAACGGGCGGCGATAGCCAGGCCGTTGATGTTGCCCAGCTTGCCCTGGTCGGTACCGAAGCCCAGCGCGGTGTAGCGTTTGACGTGCTCGACCGACTCGAAGCCTTCGCGGGTGGCCAGTTCGATGGCGGCCGCGGTAACGTCGTTCTGCTGGTCGACGAACTGCTTGGGCGCACGGGCAGTGCCCTTGTCGTGCGGCACCTGGAACAGCGCCACGGTGGCCTCTTCCTTGCGCGCCACGGTTTTCGGCAGGCTGCCGACAGTGGCCTTGAAGCCGGCTTCGGTGGCTGCGCGCACGCCGCCTTCGAAACCATCGGCAATCGCGTCGCCCAGGGGGTACACACCATTGATACCGCCGACACATTCGCGCTTCTGCGGCGCATCACCCGGTACGAAGCCGAGGATGTCTTCGCGCCAGATCGGCCGGCCGCCCAGGTGCGAAGCCAGGTGCACGACCGGGCTGTAACCGCCGGAGGTGGCGATCAGGTCGCAGTCCAGGGTTTCGCCAGGGCTGGTGACCTTGTGCGCCTGTACGTCGATGGCGGCCACGCGGGCGCCAGTGACATGCTTGCTGCCCTTGGCCTCGATCACCGCGCTGGAGGTGAGAATGCGGATGCCCTTGGCACGTGCTTCTTCAACCAGCGAACCACGCGGGTTGTGGCGGGCGTCGGCGATGGCGACCACCTGCAGGCCGGCATCGTGCCAGTCCAGCGCGGCGCGGTAGGCGTGGTCGTTGTTGGTCGACAGCACCAGCTTGCGACCCGGGGCCACGCCGTAACGGCGCACGTAGGTGGAAACGGCACCGGCCAGCATGTTGCCCGGCACGTCGTTGTTGCCGTACACCAGCGGGCGCTCGTGGGCGCCGGTGGCCAGCACCACGCGCTTGGCGCGGACGCGGTGCACGCGGTGGCGCACCTGGCCGATAGGGGCACGGTCACCGAGGTGGTCGGTGAGGCGCTCGTGGATGGTCAGGAAGTTATGGTCGTGGTAGCCGTTGACCGTGGCGCGTGGCAGCAGGGTCACTTCCGGCAGGCTTTCCAGCTCTTTGACCACGGCGTTGACCCAGTCGGTGGCAGGCTTGCCGTCGAGGGTTTCGCGGGTGTCGAGCAGGCTGCCGCCGAACTCTTCCTGCTCGTCAGCCAGGATCACTCGGGCACCGCTGCGCGCAGCGGCCAGGGCCGCGGCCAGGCCGGCAGGGCCGGCACCGACGATCAGCACGTCGCAGTGCTGGTTCATGTAGTCGTAGCTGTCCGGGTCGTTCTGCAGCGGCGCGCGGCCAAGGCCGGCGGCTTTGCGGATGTACTTCTCGTAAGTCATCCAGAACGATTTCGGGTACATGAAGGTTTTGTAGTAGAAGCCCGGCGGCATCATGCTGCCGCCGACCTTGCCGAGAATGCCCATGACGTCATTGTTGACGTTCGGCCAGCCGTTGGTGCTGGTGGCGACCAGGCCGGCGTACAGTGCCTGTTGGGTGGCACGCACGTTAGGGATCTGGGTGGCTTCGCTGGAGCCGATCTGCAGGATGGCGTTCGGCTCTTCGGTACCGGCGGCGATGATGCCGCGAGGGCGCGAGTACTTGAAGCTGCGGCCAACGATGTCGACGCCGTTGGCCAGCAACGCGGCGGCCAGGGTGTCGCCGGCATAACCCTGGTAGGTCTTGCCGTTGAAGCTGAAGTTAAGGACCTTGCTGCGGTCGATACGGCCGCCGCTGGCGAGGCGATAGGTCTGGCTCATACTTTTTCCCCTTGGCCTTTGACGGTCGACGGTGCGCTGCTTTGCTTGCCGTTGGCGGTCACTTGCGGCTTCTCGCCAATCTTGTAGGTTTCCAGAATTTCGTAGGTCACGGTGTCGCGGGTGACGTTGAAGTACTGGCGGCAGCCGGCAACGTGGTCCCACAGTTCGTGGTGAATACCGCGCGGGTTGTCACGGTAGAACATGTAGGTACCCCACTCCTCGTCGGAGCAGGCGTTGGGGTCCAGCGGGCGGGCGATGTGCGCCTGGCCAGAGGCGTGGAACTCTTCTTCGGAGCGCAGCTCGCCGCAGTGGGGACAGAAAATATGCAACATGACGGTGTCTCCGGTTAGTGGGCGACGGCGGCGGCGCCGTGTTCGTCGATCAGTGCGCCGTTGTAGAAACGGTCCATGGAGAACGGCGCGGCCAGTGGGTGCATTTCGCCCTTGGCCAGGCTCGCGGCGAAGACGTTGCCCGAACCCGGGGTCGCCTTGAAGCCGCCGGTACCCCAACCGCAGTTGAAGAACAGGTTCTTGACCGGGGTCTTGGTGATGATCGGGCAGGCGTCCGGCGAGGTATCGACGATGCCGCCCCACTGGCGGTTCATGCGAACGCGCGAGAGGTTGGGGAACATCTCGACGATGGCCTGCAGGGTGTGCTCGATCACCGGGTACGAACCGCGCTGGCCGTAGCCGACCCAGCCGTCGATGCCGGCACCGATCACCAGGTCGCCCTTGTCCGACTGGCTGATGTAGCCGTGTACGGCGTTGGACATGATCACGCTGTCGATGATTGGCTTGATCGGCTCGGATACCAGCGCCTGCAGCGGGTGCGATTCCAGCGGTAGGCGGAAGCCGGCGAGCTTGGCCATGTGCCCGGAGTTACCGGCGGTGACCACACCGACGCGCTTGGCGCCGATGAAGCCTTTGTTGGTTTCCACACCGATGACCGCGCCGTTTTCCTTGCGGAAACCGGTCACTTCGGTCTGCTGGATCAGGTCCACGCCCAGGGCGTCGGCAGCACGGGCGAAGCCCCAGGCCACGGCGTCGTGACGGGCCACGCCACCACGGCGCTGTACGGTGGCGCCAAGGATCGGGTAACGGGTGTTCTTCGAGCAGTCCAGGTACGGGATCTCGGCCGCGACCTGGGCAGTGTTCAGCAGCTCGCCGTCCACGCCATTCAGGCGGTTGGCGGAGACGCGGCGCTCGGAGTCACGCATGTCCTGCAGGGTGTGGCACAGGTTGTAGACGCCGCGCTGGGAGAACATCACGTTGTAGTTGAGGTCCTGGGACAGGCCCTCCCACAGCTTCATGGCGTGCTCGTACAGGTGCGCCGACTCGTCCCACAGGTAGTTGGAACGCACGATGGTGGTGTTACGGGCGGTATTGCCGCCGCCCAGGTAGCCCTTCTCGATCACGGCAACGTTGGTGATGCCGTGTTCCTTGGCCAGGTAGTAGGCCGTGGCCAGGCCATGGCCGCCACCGCCGACGATAACCACGTCGTAGACCTTTTTAGGGGTTGGCGTGCGCCACATGCGCTGCCAGTTCTCGTGGTGGCTGAGGGAGTGCTTGAAAAGGCCGAAGCCCGAGTAACGTTGCATGGTGTGTGGCTCCACTCAGCGGTAAACAGGGAAATCTGCGCACAGCGCCGCGACGTTCTTCGCCACATCGGCTTCGACGTCTGCGTCACCGAGGTTGTCGAGGATGTCGCAGATCCAGCCGGCCAGGGCGACACATTGCGCGACCTTGAAGCCGCGGGTGGTGACGGCCGGGGTGCCGATGCGCAGGCCCGAGGTGACGAACGGCGACTGCGGGTCGTTCGGCACGGCATTCTTGTTGACGGTGATGTGCGCACGGCCCAGGGCGGCGTCGGCGTCTTTGCCGGTGAGGCCCTGGCGAATCAGGCTGACCAGGAACAGGTGGTTGTCGGTGCCACCGGAAACCACGTCGTAGCCACGCTCGATGAACACCTGGGCCATGGCCTGGGCGTTTTCGATCACTTGTTTCTGGTAGGCCTTGAACTCAGGTTCCAGCGCTTCCTTGAAGCACACCGCCTTGGCGGCGATCACGTGCATCAGCGGGCCGCCCTGGGCACCCGGGAATACTGCGGCGTTGAGCTTCTTCTCGATCTCTTCGTTGGCCTTGGCCAGGATCAGGCCGCCACGTGGCCCGCGCAGGGTCTTGTGGGTGGTGGTGGTAACCACGTCGGCGAACGGAATCGGGTTCGGGTACAGGCCGGCGGCCACCAGGCCGGCAACATGGGCCATGTCGACGAACAGCAGCGCCCCGACCTTGTCGGCAATGGCGCGGAAGCGCGGGAAGTCGAGGGTCTTGGAGTAGGCCGAGAAGCCGGCCACGATCATTTTCGGCTTGTGCTCGACCGCCAGGCGCTCGACTTCGTCGTAGTCGATCAGGCCGGTATTGGTGTCGATGCCGTACTGCACGGCGTTGTACAGCTTGCCCGAGGACGACACCTTGGCGCCGTGGGTCAGGTGGCCGCCGTGGGCCAGGCTCATGCCGAGGATGGTGTCACCCGGCTGCAGCAGGGCCAGGTAGACCGCGCCGTTGGCCGACGAGCCGGAGTGCGGCTGGACGTTGGCGTAGTCGGCACCGAACAGCTGCTTGGCGCGCTCGATGGCCAGGGCCTCGACTTTGTCCACGTGCTCGCAGCCACCGTAGTAGCGCTTGCCCGGGTAGCCTTCGGCGTACTTGTTGGTCAGGCCGCTGCCTTGGGCCTGCATCACGCGCTTGGAAGTGTAGTTTTCCGAGGCGATCAGCTCGATGTGATCTTCCTGGCGCTGTTCTTCGGCATTCATCGCCGCCAGAAGTGCATCATCGTAACCCTGGATCTGGTCTTGCTTGCTGAACATCGTGTATCTCCCGGCGGCGATCATTTTTTGTCGTGGGGCACTGTGGCCCTTTGTGGCGATGTTATGACTGGCCGGGGCGGGTCAGATGCCTGCGCACGCCTTGCAATGGCGCGTTTACGACATTGGCTTTGTGTTGTCTGTGCCGGCCCTTTCGCGGGTGAACCCGCTCCCACAGCTACTGCGGTGCATTCGAGGCCTGTGAGATCCCTGTGGGAGCGGGTTTACCCGCGAAAGGGCCGGCACAGACAACCCAACAATCCGCAGGTGCACGGGTTGTATAGGCAACTGCTGAATCGATGGTTTAGAGTGCTGCTCTGCGTCGTTCACAGGACAGAAGTGCCATGACAGACAAGAGCCAACAATTCGCCAGCGACAACTATTCCGGCATCTGCCCCGAAGCCTGGGCCGCGATGGAAAAGGCCAACCACGGCCACGACCGCGCCTACGGCGACGATCAATGGACCGAGCGCGCCGCCGAATACTTCCGCAACCTGTTCGAAACCGATTGCGAAGTGTTCTTCGCCTTCAATGGTACCGCTGCCAACTCCCTGGCCCTGGCCTCGCTGTGCCAGAGCTACCACAGCGTGATCTGCTCCGAGACCGCCCACGTCGAAACCGACGAATGCGGTGCACCGGAATTCTTCTCCAACGGCTCCAAGCTGCTGACTGCGGCCAGCGTCCACGGCAAACTGACCCCACAGTCGATCCGTGATGTGGCCTTGAAACGACAGGACATCCACTACCCCAAGCCACGCGTGGTGACCATTACCCAGGCCACCGAAGTGGGCACGGTGTATCGCCCCGAAGAACTGAAGGCGATCAGCGCCACCTGCAAGGAGCTGGGCCTGAACCTGCACATGGACGGCGCGCGCTTTTCCAACGCCTGCTCGTTCCTGGGCTGCAGCCCGGCCGAGCTGACCTGGAAGGCCGGCATCGACGTGCTGTGCTTTGGCGGCACCAAGAACGGCATGGCGGTGGGCGAAGCGATCCTGTTCTTCAACCGCCAGCTGGCCGAGGACTTCGATTACCGTTGCAAGCAGGCCGGCCAGCTGGCATCGAAGATGCGCTTCCTGTCGGCACCATGGGTGGGCCTGCTGGAAGACGGCGCCTGGTTGCGTCACGGCGCGCATGCCAACCGCTGCGCGCAGCTGCTGGCCTCGCTGGTCAGCGACCTGCCTGGGGTGGAGCTGATGTTCCCGGTGGAGGCCAACGGGGTGTTCCTGCAGATGCCGGAGCCTGCGATCGAAGCGCTGCGTAGCAGAGGCTGGCGGTTCTACACCTTCATTGGCAGTGGTGGGGCGCGCTTCATGTGCTCGTGGGATACCGAGGAAGAGCGAGTGCGCGAGCTGGCGGCGGATATCCGCGCGATCATCGCTGGCTGAGGGATTGCCGGGAGGGCTTCGCCCTCCTATCGCGACACAAGGCCGCTCCTACACGGGATTGCGTTCCCTTGTAGGAGCGGCCTTGTGTCGCGATGGGCCGCATAGCGGCCCCGGCGATCTAAAGCCTGAACCCGCCCATCTGCCGCGCCAGGTCATCGGCCAGCCCACGCAATGCCCGGCACTCCTCGCGACAGCCCTGCACCTCTGCCGCGGTCTCCCGCGCCAGGTCGGAAATCCCCTGCACCGTGCGGTTGATTTCCTCGGTCACCGCCGACTGCTCTTCGGTCGCCGTCGCGACCTGATGGTTCATGTCGCTGATGTGCTCGACCCGGTCGGTAATGGCCCCCAGCGATGCGCCTGTGCGCTGGCTCGCCTCGACACCGCTGCCAGTCGCCTGCTGCCCCGCCTGCATCGAACTCACCGCCACGCCCGCGCCCTGCTTCAGGCGCTGGATCATCTGCTGCACCTCGTCGGTGGACAACTGCGTGCGCCGCGCCAAGGTGCGCACTTCGTCGGCCACCACGGCGAACCCGCGCCCCATATCCCCTGCCCGTGCGGCCTCGATGGCAGCATTCAGCGCCAGCAGGTTGGTCTGTTCGGAAATGCTGCGGATCACCGCCAATACTTCATCGATCGAGGCGACTTCACCGGCCAACTGGCTGACGGCGGCGGCCGCCTTGCCAATATCGCCCGACATACCTTCGATGCCCTGGACCGAGCGCCGAACCACTTCGCGCGCCTGCACGGCCTCATCGCGCGCCGCCTGCGAGGCCTGGGCCGCATCGCCGGCATTGCGGGCGATGTCCTGCACGGTCAGGCCCATTTCGTGTACGGCGGTAGCCACCATTTCGGTCATTTCCTGCTGGCGCCCGGAACGTTCGGCCGTGTTGTCCACCACCACGGTCACCTGTTCAACCGCCTGGTGCAGCCGCTCGGAGGTCTGCAGCACTTCACCGATGAGCCGCCGCTGGCTGTCGAGGAAGCGGTTGAAACCGCGAGCCAGGTCACCCAGTTCGTCCAGGCGTGAATCGTCCAGGCGCTGGCTGAGGTCACCCGCGCCACTGCCAATTTGCACCAGCGCAGCCGTGACGCGACGGATCGGCCGCACCAGGCCGCGGGCCAACAGCACCACCAGCAGCAGCGAGACCAGCGCCACGGCGCCACCGATCAGGCTGGTCAGCCACACTGCCTGGTGCATTTGCGCGTAGATCTCCTGCTCCGGCACCTCGGCGACCAAGGTCCAGTTCAGGTCGCGCAAGGGCAGGCCGAGCGCCAGGTAGCTTTCGCCGTCTCGGCTGAAGCGGCTGCTGCGCAGGCCCTGTGCCCCGCTCATCACTGCCTTGGCGGCGTCTCCACCGAGCTGCTCGGCCAGCTGGCGCTTGCCGCTGAAGGCGTTATCCGGGTGCACCTGGATCAGGCCATCGTTACGCACCAGAAACACTTTGCCGTGTTCACCAAAGCTGAAGTCGTGGATCAGCTGCGACAGCTCGGTCATGCGCAGGCCCATACCGGCCACGCCGACCAGTTGGCCATGCTTTTCCACGCGGTAGTCGATGAACAGGGCCAGCTCGCCCGTGGCGCCATCGATGTCGATATTGATGAACCGCTCGGCACCGCTGTCGATGTAGCCGTAGAACCACTGGTCCTTGGGGTTGCTGCGGCTGAGGGTACGGTCCAGCCCGTTCTCGTTGTAGTAGTGGCCGCTCTCGGTGGAGACGAACAAGGTGGTGAACGCCTGGTTGCGCTGCTTGGCGGCGGTGAGGTATTCGATGAACTGCGGGGCCTGCGCGGGGTTCTCACCTGCGGCGAGCCAGTCGCGCAGCAGCGTGTTGCCAGCGATGTCTGCCGCCGCTACCAGCGGCTGGCCGAGCATGCGTTCGATGTCGTTGCGGATGGCCTCGATGCTGGCCGGCAAGGCACTGCCCACCAGGTAGCGTTCGGTGAGGCGATTGAGCGCCACGGTGAAAATGATGACTACGACCAGAATGCTCACCAGCAGGGCGGCGCCCATGCTGGTGATCAACTGCCACTGGATGCTTTTACGCCAGATACGCATGCCCCTGCTCCCCGCATAATTATTGTTTTGCGGTGAGTGTATACACTTGCGTATCCAGTTAATCCAGTGATCTAGAACAACAGCTTCTCGCCCGTGCCAGCGGGGATGCCCAGGATTGCTTCATCACTGTGTCTGGCACCGGCTGCGCCGGTGTTTGCGGTGGTTCGAAGCCTCGACACGCTCGCTCTCACAGGCACCTCGGTATCAGGCCGTCATTGTTCGGCGATAGTCCGGACGATGGTGTCCACGGTGGCATCTATCTGCGCCTGGGTACGCTCCAGCGTCTTGCGGTGCTCATCCTGCAGTTCGATCTGTCGCGAACACAGGTTCAACGCGGCCAGCACCAGCAACTTGTCACCGATCAGGGTCGGGTACTGGCGCTTGGTCTGGGCCAGGGCGGTGTTGAGCATTTGCACGGCCTGGGCCAGGGTTGCTTCCTGGCCTTCAGGCGCCTTGATCGAATAGTCGTTGCCGAGGATCGACACGACATTGATCGGCTGAGCACGTAGTGTCATGCGCCGACGACGCCAGCGTTGGCGCGCTCGATCAGCGCCTGCAGGCGCGCGGCGGTGCTGCCGTGCTTCTCTTCCTGCTCCATCAGCGACAGCTGCAGGGTCTCGTTCTCTTCCTTGGCCTGGGCCAGTTCCTGGCCGAGGGCGGCGTTCTGCTCGGTCAGTTGGGCGTTCTTCTGCAGCAGGTCGTTGACCAGTTGCTCGATTTGATTCAGGGAAGCTTCCAGCATGGGTCTATCTCAGGTTGTTGCGGGGGGCGCACACGATAAAGAAAAGTGCCGCCCGTCGCCATTAAATATCGGATTCACAACGTGTCGAACCCGCAGATTGACAGGGTAACCGGCCCCTTGTTCCGACCTGGGTCAACCGCCGGTCAGGAACACCTGGGCCAACTCGGGATTTTGTCAGGCGCACACTCAAGACTGGCCGGTCACGACCGATACTCAAAGAGACACATTCTGTCGCACTGGGTGCCTCTCCTTCACTTTCCTGGATCTGCCCACCATGTCATTACGCAACATGAACATTGCCCCGCGCGCACTGCTGGGCTTTTCGCTTATCGGCCTGCTGATGCTCGGCCTCGGTACTTTCTCCCTGATGCAGATGGGCAACATCCGCCAGGCCGGCCTGGTCATCGAGCAAATCAGCGTCCCGGCCATCAAGACGCTGGATGAGATCAGCGCGCTGAACCTGCGCCTGCGCAGCCTCTCCTACCGCCTGCTGGTGAACCGCGACCCGCAAAGCCAGCAGGAAATCCTCAACCTGATGGAGCAGCGCAACCAGCAGATCGACCGCGCGCGCGAAACCTACGTGCCGCTGATCACTGCCGCTGACGAAAAGGCCGCGTACGACCAGTACGTCCAGGCGCTCAACCAGTACCGCCAGCTCGAGGCGCGCATGCGCAGCCTGAACCAGGCCGGCCGCCTCGACGAACTGAGAGATGTGCTCAACCGTGACTTGCAGGCCAACTCCGAGCAGATCAACAAGATCATGGAGACCCTGGTACAGATCAACACCGAGCAGACCCGTGACACCAACGCGAAAGCTGCCAACCAGTATGACGTGGCTTTCTCCTTGGTGATCGCCCTGCTGGTCGCCGCCACCGTGCTGACTTTTGCCTGCGCCCTGCTGCTGACCCGCAGCATCGTCAAGCCGATCGACGAGGCGCTCAGATGCGCCGAACAGATCGCCGACGGCGACCTGACCCACGTCATCCATGCCGAGGGTACCGACGAAGCTGCCCGCCTGCTGCGCGCCATGGCCCGCATGCAGGACAAGCTGCGCGACACCTTGCAGCTGATCGCCGGCTCGGCCACGCAGCTGGCCTCGGCTGCCGAGGAGCTGAACGCCGTCACCGACGAAAGCGCCCGTGGCCTGCAGCAGCAGAACAACGAAATCGAACAGGCCGCCACGGCGGTGACCGAGATGACCAGCGCCGTCGAAGAGGTGGCACGCAATGCCGTCAGCACCTCGGAAGCCTCCAGCGAAGCCAGCCGTTCGGCAGGCGATGGCCGTGACCTGGTCATGGAAACCGTGGGTGCCATCGAGCGCATGAGCGGTGACGTACAAGCCACCGCCAAGCTGGTTACCCACCTGGCCGAACAGTCGCGTGATATCGGCAAGGTGCTGGATGTGATCCGCGGCCTGGCAGACCAGACCAACCTGCTGGCACTCAACGCGGCGATCGAGGCGGCTCGTGCCGGCGAGGCCGGCCGTGGTTTTGCCGTGGTCGCCGATGAAGTGCGGGCGCTGGCCCACCGTACCCAGCAGTCGACCAGCGAGATCGAGCGGATGATCGGCAGCATTCAGGGCGGTACCGAAGAGGCCGTGAACTCGATGCGCACCAGCACCGAGCGTGCCGAATCGACCTTGAATATCGCCCGTGGCGCAGGCTTGGCGCTGGATACCATTGCCGGGGCGGTGGCGCAGATCAACGAGCGTAACCTGGTGATTGCCAGCGCTGCGGAAGAGCAGGCGCAGGTAGCGCGGGAAGTGGACCGCAACCTGGTGAACATCAACGACCTGTCGGTGCAGAGCGCTACTGGGGCGAATCAGACCAGTGCAGCGAGTGCCGAGTTGTCGCGCCTGGCGGTGGATCTGAATGGGTTGGTAGCACGGTTCCGTACTTGAGAGACCTGGGGCCGCTTTGCGGCCCTTTCGCGACGCAAGGCCGCTCCTACACAGGTGATCGCGGTCTCCTGCAGGAGCGGCCTTATGTCGCGATGGGCTGCAAAGCAGCCCCTGCAATCGCGGATCAGTAATCGATCCGCACATCCCCTTTCGGCACACTGCAGCACGACAGGATGTAGCCCTCGGCTTCGTCCTCTTCGGTGATGCCGCCGTTGTGCTCCATCTCCACCTCGCCGCCCAGCTTGAGCACCTTGCAGGTGCCGCAGATGCCCATGCCGCAGGCTTTCGGGATCATCAGGCCAACCTTGGCGGCCGCTGCATGCACGGTCTCGCCCGGAGCGATGCGGATACTCTTGTCGCTGCCGATGAACTCCACCAGGTTGAGGTCGGCGGCATCCAGTTCCGGCGCATCGGCAGCCTGTTCGGCATGCTCCACCGCGTCCGCCTTGGCTTCCGGCGGCGTGGCACCGAACGACTCCTCGTGGTAGTTCTTCATGTCGAAGCCCACCGCTTCGAGCATGCGCTTGACCGCGCTCATGTACGGCGTCGGGCCACAGCAGAACACCACGCGCTCCATGTAGTCCGGCGCAATCAGCTCCATCAGGCGCTGGTTTAGGTAGCCGCGGTAACCCGCCCACGGCTCACCCAGGCCATGCTTTTCGCAAATGATGTGCAGGCTGAAGTTGGGGATGCGCGAGGCCATCTGTTCCAGCTCGCGATGGTAGATGATGTCCTTCGGCGAACGGGCACTGTGCACGAACACCATGTCGACATTGCCGTTGGTGTCGTAGAACCAGCGGGCCATCGACATCACCGGGGTGATACCGACACCGCCGGAAAGGTACAGCACCTTCTGCGCCGGGAAATCGATGGCGTTGAACAGCCCCACCGGGCCGTGCACCGGCAGTTCGGCGCCTTCGTGCATGGTGTCGTGGAGGAAGTTGGACACCAGGCCGCCCGGTACGCGCTTGACCGTGATCGAGAAGCTGTAGGGCACCGAGGGCGAGCTGGAGATGGTGTAGGAGCGCATCACCGGCTTGCCTTCGATCTCCAGCTCCAGGGTGACGAACTGCCCGGGCTTGAAGAAGAACATGATCGGCTGGTCGGCCATGAAGCAGAAGGTGCGCACGTCCCAGGTCTCCTGGATGACCTTGACGCAGCGCACGATGTGGCGGCCGTTGGCCCAGGTCTGGGTGGTGACCGGATTGAGGAAGGTATCGGACATGTTCATCTCCAGCAGCCGACTATTGGCCTTTTATGGCTTGGATAATGCGCAAGCTGAAGGCGACGTACATTCCTGCCAGCGACATCGGCGTGCTTATCGCGACCAGCCCCGCACCACAAGGGCTGCGGAGTCGTAATTCAATTCGGCCATGTCGCCCATGGATACGGTTCACGACGTCTTCGGACGCACACTCCACGGCAAAACAACCGCTGTTTCTTGATAAGCAGCCTTGCGGCACCACAACAACGATTAGCCACCTTTTGCCGGCCGCACACGGCCCCGAGGAATACACGATGGACGTCACCGCAACCCTGAGCCTGGGCGATCCACTGGAACCTGCACGCAAGGCGACAGCCGAAATGCTGCAGACCCGCGAGCGCACCTTCTCGCTGCCCCAGCCTTTCTACAACGACGAGCGTCTGTTCCAGATCGACATGCAGGAGATCTTCCACAAGGAGTGGCTGATCGCCGGCATGACCTGCGAGATCCCGGCCAAGGGCAACTACATCACCCTGCAGATCGGCAAGAACCCGATCATCGTGGTGCGTGGCGCCGAAGGCAAGGTGCATGCCTTCCACAACGTCTGCCGCCATCGCGGCTCGCGCCTGTGCGTCAGCGACAAGGGCAAGGTGGCCAAGCTGGTCTGCCCGTACCACCAGTGGACCTACGAGCTGGACGGCCGCCTGCTGTTCGCCGGCACCGAAATGGGTGCCGACTTCGACATGAACCAGTACGGCCTGAAGCCGGTGAACGTGAAGGTCGCTGGCGGCTACATCTTCATCAGCCTGGCGGAAAACCCGCCTGCCATCGACGAGTTCCTGGCCACCCTGGACCACTACATGGAGCCGTACGACATGGAGAACACCAAGGTGGCGGTGCAAACCACCTTGATGGAAAAGGCCAACTGGAAGCTGGTGCTGGAAAACAACCGCGAGTGCTACCACTGCAACGGTTCGCACCCGGAACTGCTGCAAACCCTGCTGGAATGGGACGACACCAACGACCCGCGCGCCAGCCAGGAATTCAAGGACCACGTGGCTGCCTCGGCCGCCGCCTGGGAAGCCGAGAAGATCCCGTACCTGCACAAGAGCCATGGCCTGCGTAACCGCATCGTGCGCATGCCGCTGCTCAAGGGCACCGTGTCGATGACCATGGACGGCAAGCAGGCCTGCCAGAAGCTGATGGGCCGCATCAAGAACCCGGACCTGGGCTCGATGCGCATCCTGCACCTGCCGCACTCGTGGAACCACTGCATGGGCGACCACATGATCGTGTTCACCGTGTGGCCGATCAGCGCCCAGGAAACCATGGTCACCACCAAATGGCTGGTACACAAGGACGCCGTGGAAGGCGTGGATTACGATCCGGAGCGCATGCGCAAGGTGTGGGACGCCACCAACGACCAGGACCGCCGCCTGGCCGAAGAAAACCAGCGCGGGATCAACTCCACCGCATACCAGCCGGGCCCTTACTCGAAGACCTACGAGTTTGGCGTGGTCAACTTCATTGACTGGTACAGCCAGCGCTTGCTGAACAACCTGGGGGCGGAGCCAGCACCTTACCTGAAGGAAGTACAGGCACAGTAAGCCCAACCCCGCCACTGGACGTTGTTTGGTGGCGGGGACTCCCCTTTCTACACTCCCCGCCTGAAACCCGCTGTGTAACCCTTCCCCCCTGCAACACTTGCCCCAGCGAATCACTGATCAGTATTTGACCAACTCGGTCAAACCCGCATGCGCGCTCGGGTGCAGCGGTGTTCATACACCTTATCCACAGAGCCACCAACAGAGTTTGTGAGCAACCGCACGAGCGTTCGCAAGCGAACTGTGGATAAGCGCTGCAAGACCCTGATTATCAAGTTCGGAAGGTTAAAAACAGGGCTTTGATCATTTTTCGAACAAATCCGTCAACGCCTTTGAATACGCGGCTCGCAGCCGATGCCGAACATATTATCCACAGAGGGGCTAACAGCGATTGTGGGCAAAAACCGGAAGAGGCTGATGCGCTAGGCAAGCAAGCGCCCCGACAGAGCCTGACTGTTTTTTGATCAAATCATTGGAGGCAGCGTGATACGAGGCCTGCGGCCATGCGCCAACACTTTATCCACATGTTGGCGAACAGATTTGGTGGGCAAAGTACGCGGCCGATGCCTTGCCCCAAATGTAGGAGCGGCCTTGCGTCGCGATGGGCTGCGCAGCAGCCCCGACAATCCTGAGTCTGGCTCAAGATCTGGGGGCTGCTGCGCAGCCCATCGCGACGCAAGGCCGCTCCTACATGGGACCGCGGGAGGCTTTATCGCAGCACGCCTTCTTCCACCAGCAGCTTGAGGATGGCTTCGGCGCCTTCCTGCGGAGTAACGTCTTTCAACACCTTGCCACCGCCACCACTGGCCTTGGCAGTCGCCGCCTTCATGCGGTCGGCGCCGCTCTTGGCCTTGATCACCTTCAGCCGCTTGGGCCGTGGGCGTGCCGGCTGCAGCTCGGCCTCGACCAGCAGCTGGTCTTCGACGATGGCCACGTTGCGCGCCGCCAGGACACCACGGCGCGCCGGCCCGAAGGCACTCTGGCGCGGCTTCGGCGCGGCGTTATCCACAGTCGCCAGCAGCGGCAGGCGCACCTTCAGCCGGCGCCGCTGGCCACGTGGCAGGGCCTGCAATACCTGGGCGGTGCCGTTGTCGATCGATTCCACTTCGGCCAGGCCCACGATCAATGGCCAGCCGAGTTTCTCCGCCAACAGGAACGGCAGCATGCCCGACCCTTCGCCGGTCTCTGCCTGGCTGCCGGTCAGCACCAACTGTGCCCCGGCGTCACGCAGGTAGTCGCCCAGCACGCTCAGCACATCGGCACCGGCAGGCTGCTCCAGCACATCCAGGTGGTCGAGGCCCATGCCCAGGTAGGCGCGCAGCGCCTCTTCGCGAGGGTCGCCGGCATGCACCACCTGCAAGTTATCCCCAGCCAGCTGCAAGCCCAGTTCCACCGCGCGGGCATCCTGCTCGGCGCGGCGCGCGCGGCCAGAGCTGGGGTGGGCACCGATGGAAACCAGGCTGATCACTTTCGTACTCATGCTCGTGCCCTTATGCCGCGTCGCGCTGGCCGCCGCTGCGGTAGTTATCCACAGCCTCGATCAGTGCCTTGAGAATTGCCGAGCTGTCGCCAATCACCGACAGGTCGGCCCGTTTGATCATGTCGCAGCCTGGGTCCATGTTGATGGCCACCACCTTGTCGCAGGCGCCAATGCCCTGCAGGTGCTGGATCGCACCCGAGATACCCACAGCCACGTAGACCCGTGCGGTAACCCAGGTACCGGTAGCGCCCACCTGGCGGTTGCGCGGCATGAAGCCGTCGTCCACCGCCACCCGCGAGGCACCTTCGGTGGCGCCCAGCGCTGCGGTAGCCTGGTGGTACAGGTCCCAGTCCTTGACGCCGTTGCCACCGGAGACGATGAACTCGGCCTCGGCCATGGCAATGGTGGCCGGGTCGACGGCCACCGAGCCGAGGTCCTCGATACGCGACAGGCTGCGCGGAACACTTGTGGACAACTCTACCGGCAGCGCTTCATGGCGGGTTTCGCTGACCGGCTCGGCGCATTCGGCCGCCGCCAGGATCAGGCGCGGCACGGCGCGTTGCAGGTCTTGCTGGCCGGCACCGGCACGGCCAATGCACTGGCCATCCTTGACCTGCCATACCCGCGTCGCCGGGCGCTCGCCCAGCGCCGCGCCCAGGCGTCGGCCAAGTTCGCCGCCACCGGTGCGGCTGTCGGGCAGCAGCCAGTGGCGCGGGGTGAACTGGTTATCCACAGCGCGCAGGCCCTGCACCAGTTGCTCCGGTGCATAACCTTCGAAGGCCTCGCCTTCGATGACCAGCAGGCGGTCGACGCCAGCTGTGGAAAAGTTGCTTTCCTTGTGCTCACCGAATACCACCGCCAATACCGCACCGTCGCTGCCGGCCAGGCTGTGGGCCAGGCCGAGCAGGTCGCGGTCGTGGCTGCTCAGGCGGCCACCGACCATGTCCGGCACTACGGCAATGTAGAACGCCGGCGCCGTTACCTGGTGCAGCGGCAGCTGCACCTCGGCCGCCGCCGTGCGCCGCCCGCCCACACCGGTGCCCTGCTGGGCGCCGCTGCGGTCGATGCGCTTGAGGCCGGCCGGGCCGATGAAGCCTGCGGCAATCGCATGAGGGTTCTTGCGGATCAGGCCGTTCGGCCCCATCCAGCGGGTTTGCTGCGTCTGCATCGCTGCGTGCAGCGGGTGCAGACGGTTACGGGCGATCCACTCGGCGCGCGGGTCGCGGCGGATAATGTCGCTCATCAGTGCACCTCCGCAGGTTCACGTTTGGCCGTTTGCGCCTTGGCGGCAGCAGGCGCGTCCTCTTCGATCAGCACGTCGGCGACCAGCTCGGCCAGGTCCTTGATCTGTGGGCGCGGTTCGACCACGCCTTCGAGCATCGCGGTGCACTGCGGGCAACCCACGGCCACCAGCTCGGCCTCGGTCTGGCGGATATCGTCCATGCGCATGTCGGGGATCCGCTGCTTGCCAGGGATGTCGGTAATCGGCGCACCGCCGCCACCGCCACAGCAGCGCGAGCGGAAGCCGGAGCGTTCCATTTCGCGCACCTCGATACCCAGCGCCTTGAGCACTGCCCGCGGGGCTTCGTACTCGCCGTTGTAGCGGCCCAGGTAGCACGGGTCGTGGTAGGTGACGCTGCCACCTTTGTGCTGGCCGAGGTTGAGCTTGTTGGCCGCGATCAGTTCGGCGATGTAGGTGCTGTGGTGCTGCACCTGGTACTCACCGCCCAGGGCACCGTACTCGTTCTTCAGCACATGGAAGCTGTGCGGGTCGCAGGTGACGATGCGCTGGAACTTGTACTTGGCCAGGGTCTGGATATTGCGCTTGGCCAGCTGCTGGAAGGTCGCTTCGTCGCCCAGGCGGCGCGCCACGTCGCCACTGTCGCGCTCTTCCAGGCCGAGCACGGCAAAGTCCACGCCGGAGGCCTTGAGCACCTTGACGAACGAACGCAGGGTCCGCTGGTTGCGCATGTCGAAGGCACCATCACCGACCCAGAACAGCACTTCGGTGGTTTTCACCTCCGACAGCAGTTGCAGGTTGAGGTCGGCGGCCCAGTTCATGCGCCCACCGGGGGCGAAACCGCCCGGGTTGTCGGTGGCGATCAGGTTGTCCAGTACCTCGGCGCCCTTGTTCGGGGTCGCGCCTTTTTCCAGGGTCAGGTGGCGACGCATGTCGACGATGGCATCGACGTGCTCGATCATCATCGGGCATTCCTCGACGCAGGCACGGCAGGTGGTGCACGACCACAGCGTTTCGGCATCGACCAGGCCATTGACGATCGGCTGGTGCGGGTGACCGCCATGCTCGCCGATCGGCTTGCCAGGGTACGGGCTGCCGGCGAACTGGGCGTCGGTACCACCGGCCAGGCCGATGACCATGTCCTGGATGAGTTTTTTCGGGTTCAGCGGCTGGCCGGCGGCAAACGCCGGGCACATGGCTTCACATTTGCCGCACTGTACGCAGGCATCGAAGCCCAGCAGCTGGTTCCAGGTGAAGTCCACCGGTTTTTCCACGCCCAGCGGCGCGTTCGGGTCTTCCAGGTCCAGCGGCTTGAGGCCGGTGGAGCGGCCGCCGCCGAAGCGCTCGGCACGGCGGTGCCAGGCCAGGTGCAGGGCACCGGCGAAGGCGTGCTTCATCGGCCCGCCCCAGGTCATGCCGAAGAACAGCTCGGACACGCCCCACAGCACGCCCAGGCCGAGAATGGCGACCATCACCCAGCCGCCGGTATTGGCAGGCAGGATGCCGGCGACCGGCAGGGTGGCGATGAAGAAGCTCGCGGCGAACGCCAGCAGGCTCTTCGGCAGGCGCATCCACGGCCCCTTGGACAGCCGTGCTGGCGGGTTGAGGCGGCGCTTGAAGACGAAGATGGCGCCGCTGAACATGATCACCGTGGCCACCAGCAGTGCGTAGCCGAGGATCTTGCTCTGCAGGCCGAAACCGTGCACCAGGATTGCCAATGCGGCAGACAGCACGAAGCCGCCTGCGGTGGCCACGTGGGTCTTGGACATGTACTTGTCGCGCTCGACCACGTGGTGCAGGTCCACCAGGTAACGGCGCGGCATGGCCAGCAGGCCGCCGATCAGGTTGACCTTGGATGGCCGGCCGCGCCGCCACATGCGCACCCGGCGCAGGGCGCCGAGCACTGCCAGGCCAAGGGCAGCGAACAGCAGGATGGGTAGAAGGGTGTTCAACATGGGAGGCTCCCACAACAGCTGGATACTTGCGCCACTCTCAAGGGCGGCGCGGACCCTGTGGGAGCGGGTTCACCCGCGAATGCGTCCGATCAGGCAACGAGGTTGTCAGTGCTGACGCATTCGCGGGTAAACCCGCTCCCACAGGGGGCCAATCCCGCCCTCGGGGGCGGTGTTCATGCCGGAGCGATCAGAAGTCCTTGCACAGGCGCAAGGCGTCGTAGATCGCCGCATGCACGTTGCGCTGGGCCACGCAGTCGCCGATGCGGTACAGCAGGTAGCCTTCGCCCGGCTGGCTGAGGATCGGCTGTGGCTTGATGGCGAACAGCGCCTCCACGTCGATCTGGCCCTTGTTGCGCGAACCTTCCTTCAGCGCGTAGTACAGCTGCTCGTCAGGACGCACGCCGTTCTCCACCACTACCTGGTCGACCACGCGCTCTTCCTTGGCGCCGGTGTATTCGTTCTCCAGCACCGCCACCAGCTTGTCACCCTCGCGGTAGACCTTTTCCAGCATCATGTCGCCGGTCATGATCACTTCTTTCGGGTAGATGCTGCGGTAGTAGGTCGGGAAGCTGGTACCGCCCATGGCCACGCCCGGCTTGATGTCGTCGGTGACGATTTCCACCTGGCTGCCCTTGTCGGCGATGAAGTCCGCCACCGACATACCGGT
The DNA here is from genome assembly GCF_014269225.2 of Pseudomonas anuradhapurensis. Taxonomy (NCBI): domain Bacteria; kingdom Pseudomonadati; phylum Pseudomonadota; class Gammaproteobacteria; order Pseudomonadales; family Pseudomonadaceae; genus Pseudomonas; species Pseudomonas anuradhapurensis. The sequence goes on along the minus strand of NZ_CP077097.1, from coordinate 317,394 downwards.
GAATTCACAGATGGTGTCGTACACCAGCACGTTCTTGCCCGGTGCCACCTTGCCATCGAGCACGTCCCAGCTGCTGACCACCAACCCTTCGGCGGCGCCCCAGTGCTCGTTCTGCTCAAGGAACGAATGCCCACCCACCGCCAGCACGATGATGTCCGGGCGCAGGTCCTGGATGGTCGCCACGTCGGCAGCGGTGCCCAGGCGCAGGTCGACCTTCAGGCGCGCCAGCTCCAGCTGGTACCAGCGGGTGATACCGGCAATCTGGTCGCGTTGCGGCGCCTTGGCGGCGATGGTGATCTGCCCGCCGATCTGGTCCTTCTTCTCGAACAGGGTCACATCGTGGCCACGCTCGGCAGCCACGCGGGCCGCTTCCATGCCGGCAGGGCCGGCGCCCACTACCACCACCTTGCGCTTGGCGCCGGTGGTCTTCTCGATGATGTGTGGCACGCCCATGTATTCACGGGAGGTCGCGGCGTTCTGGATGCACAGCACGTCCAGGCCCTGGTACTGGCGGTCGATGCAGTAGTTGGCACCAACGCACTGCTTGATCTGGTCGATCTGGCCCATCTTGATCTTGGCGATCAGGTGCGGGTCGGCGATGTGCGCACGGGTCATGCCGACCATGTCCACGTAGCCGCCTTCGAGGATACGCGTGGCCTGGTTCGGGTCCTTGATGTTCTGCGCGTGCAGTACCGGGACCTTGACCACTTCCTTGATGCCGGCCGCCAGGTGCAGGAACGGCTCCGGCGGGTAGCTCATGTTGGGGATGACGTTGGCCAGGGTGTTGTGGGTGTCGCAACCCGAGCCGACCACGCCAATGAAGTCGATCATGCCAGTGGCGTCGTAGTACGCGGCGATCTGCTTCATGTCCTCATGGCTGAGGCCGTCCGGATGGAACTCGTCACCGCAAATGCGCATGCCCACGCAGAAGTCGTCACCGACCTCGGCGCGTACGGCCTTGAGCACTTCCAGGCCGAACTTCATGCGGCCTTCGAAAGTGCCGCCCCATTCGTCGGTACGCTTGTTGACCCGTGGGCTCCAGAACTGGTCGATCATGTGCTGGTGTACGGCCGACAGCTCGACGCCGTCCAGGCCGCCCTCTTTGGCGCGGCGTGCCGCTTGCGCATAGTTGCCGATCACGCGCCAGATCTCTTCCACCTCGATGGTCTTGCAGGTGGCACGGTGCACGGGTTCACGGATACCCGACGGCGACATCAGGGTCGGCCAGTTGAAGCCGTCCCAGCGCGAGCGACGGCCCATGTGGGTAATCTGGATCATGATCTTGGCGCCATGCTTGTGCATGGCGTCGGCCAGGTTCTGGAAGTGCGGGATGATGCGGTCGGTCGACAGGTTGACCGACGACCACCATTCCTGCGGGCTGTCGATGGCGACGACGGACGAGCCGCCGCAGATCGCCAGGCCGATACCGCCCTTGGCCTTTTCTTCGTAGTACTTCACGTAGCGGTCGGTCGTCATGCCGCCGTCAGTGGCGTAGACCTCGGCGTGCGCAGTGCTGAGCACGCGGTTACGGATGGTCAGTTTGCCGATCTGAATCGGCTGGAACATTGCTTCGAATGCCATGACGCTATCTCCGGCTTACAACGGCTTGACGACGAACAGGCCATCTTCGTGGCCTTCTTCCGAACCGCCGTAGACCTGTTCGGCCACGGTGCGGATCGAGCTGCCGCGGGCAGCGAGAATCTGGTCCATGGCGCCGGCGAACCAGCCGGTGAACATGTAGTCGACCTTGCGGCCACACTTGCCATAGACGTACACGAACGCCGAGTGCTTGAGCTTGACGCTGCAGGTACCCTTGTCCAGGTCGATGTCCTGGATCTCGAACAGGCCCCAGCCGCGCTGGCTCAGGCGCTTCATGTAGTGCTCGAACACCGCCACGCCTTCCAGGCCATGGCATTCGGCTTCTTTTTCACACCAGTGCCAGGCGGACTTGTAGCCGGCCTTGTAGAGGATCTCGGCGTACTTGTCGGCACCGAGGACTTCTTCGATACCCATGTGGTTGTTGACGAAGAAATGGCGCGGCACATACAGCATCGGCAAGGCGTCGCTGGTCCAGACACCGGTCTCGCTGTCGACTTCGATTGGCAATTGCGGGGCGATCTTGGCCATGGAAACTCAACTCCATAAAAATTTTGTTTGGGATGCCCCGGCGTTGCTGGCAAGGGCTTACAGGCTTGGAGAGCGGCTTATTCGCCCCACACGTCCTTGAGGACGTTGACCCAGTTCTCGCCCATGATCTTGCGCACCACGCGCTCGGAGTGGCCGCGCTTGAGCAGGGTTTCGGTGAGGTTGGGGAATTCGCCCACGGTACGGATACCCAGCGGGTTGATGATCTTGCCGAAGTTGGTCAGGCGACGGGCATAACCCTTGTCGTGGGTCAGGTACTCGAAGAAGTCCTGGCCGTGGCCCTGGGTGAAGTCGGTACCGATACCGATAGCGTCTTCACCGACGATGTTCATGGTGTACTCGATGGCTTCGGCGTAGTCGTCGATGGTCGAGTCGATGCCCTTGGCCAGGAACGGCGCGAACATGGTCACGCCAACGAAACCACCGTGGTCGGCGATGAACTTCAGCTCTGCATCGGATTTGTTGCGCGGGTGTTCTTTCAGACCCGACGGCAGGCAGTGCGAGTAGCACACCGGCTTTTTCGATTCGAGGATGACTTCTTCGGAAGTCTTGGAGCCAACGTGGGACAGGTCGCACATGATGCCGACGCGGTTCATTTCGGCGACGATCTCGCGGCCGAAGCCCGACAGGCCACCGTCGCGCTCGTAGCAACCGGTGCCCACCAGGTTCTGGGTGTTGTAGCACATCTGCACGATGCCCACGCCCAGCTGCTTGAACACGTCGACGTAGGCGATCTGGTCTTCGAACGCGTGGGCGTTCTGGAAGCCGAAGAGGATGCCGGTCTTGCCCAGCTCCTTGGCCTTGCGGATGTCGGCGGTGGTGCGCACCGGCATGACCAGGTCGCTGTTGTCGCGAATCAGCTTCTGGCTGGCAGCGATGTTGTCGACGGTTGCCTTGAAGCCTTCCCAGACCGAAACCGTGCAGTTGGCCGCAGTCAGCCCGCCTTTGCGCATGTCTTCGAACAGCTCGCGGTTCCATTTGGCAATGATCAGGCCGTCGATGACGATGCTGTCGGCGTGAAGTTCGGCTGGGCTCATCAGGCTGTCCCCTTTTATTGAATAGGTTGGCGCCAAACCTTGTGCCGGCGCTTTGGGGCCAGCATATGCCTGTGCCCAACGGCGCCCCGATGCAAAAACGACAGGGGGTTTGCCGAAAGCGTCAATGCGCGACAACGCGCCAGTTCCAGCGCCTTGGCTACGCCGTTTGGGGATGAGAGACAGTCTCGATAACGACGTTTTCCTGCGCTTTATGAACATTTGTTCAGGCAGCTACCGCAGCGCCGTCGTCTGAGCGAGAATCCCAGCGATTCGTCAGCCTGTTGAGGAGAATACGGATGAAATCAATGGCATGGCTGGTATTGCTGGCTGTCGTGTCGGGCGCCCAGGCCGGCGAGGAAGAAACTACCCCCTGCGACAACGTCGAGACCGACCAGCAGACCTACGCCTGCGCTGCATTCAACAAGCAGACTGCCGAGCGCGAGCTGAAAGCGGCGTACGACGACCTGATCCAACGCATCCATGACCAATATGCCGACGAAGGCGACCAGGCGAACGCACTGGTCACCCGCATGGACGCTGCCGAAAAGCTGTGGACGCAGTTGCGTGACGCCGACTGCAAGGTCGAGACCTTTGCCGAGAAGCCTGGCAGCAAGGCATTCCAGGCGGCCTGGGATACCTGTGTGGCGCAGCGCAGCGATGACCGCTCGGAGTACCTGCAGTCCATCGGCCAGCAGTAAGCCTGTACCGGCCTCTTCGCGGGCACGCCCGCTCCCACAGGTACTGCGCAACGCTCACGGGCGGCGGGGTTCCTGTGGGAGCGGGCGTGCCCGCGAAGAGGCAGGTACAGGCGCAAATCAAACCGCCCGGGCCAGACGGTCCTCCCGCGGGCAGCGCTGGTACCGCGCCCGATAGCAGCGGGTAAAGTACGAAGCCGATTCGAACCCGCACGCCACCCCTACCTCCAGGACGCTCATGTCGGTCTGGCGCAACAGCTGGCGGGCCTTGTCCAGCCGCAGTCGCAAATAGAAACCGCTGGGCGTGTCGCCCAGATGCAGGCGAAACAGCCGCTCCAGTTGCCGCCGGGTCACCTGCACCGCATCGGCCAGCACCTGGGTGTTCAGCGGCTGCTCGGTGTTGCGCTCCATTTCGCCAATCACCTTTACCAGCTTCTTGTTGCTGATGCCGTAGCGGCTGGCGATCTGCATACGCTGGTGGTCCTGGCGCTGGCGGATACGCCCCAGCACGAACTGCTCCGAGACCTGCACCGCCAGTTCACTGCCGTGCGCTTGCGCAATCAGGTCGAGCATCAGGTCGATCGACGCGGTACCGCCGGCGCAAGTGATACGCCGCCGGTCGATCTCGAACAGTTCCTGGGTCGCCTGCAGGTTCGGGTAGTTCTCCTTGAACGCTTCGAGCGCCTCCCAATGCACGGTGGCGCGGTGGCCATCCAGCAGGCCGGCCTCGGCCAGCACCACCGCACCGGTGTCGATGCCGCCCAGTATCACCCCGTCGCGGTCGAGGCGGCGCAGCGCGTGTTGCAAGGCCGGCCCGTAGCAGGCCAGGGGGTCGAAACCGGCCACGATCAACAGGACGCCGCCAGGCCCGGCCGCCGTCAGCGCCGCATCGGCATTCACCGACATGCCATTGCTGGCCTGCACCGCGCCGCCATCCAGGCTCAGCACCTGCCAGCTGTACGACGGGCCTTGGAAACGGTTTGCCACCCGCAGTGGCTCCAAGGCACTGATGAAGCCCATCGCCGAGAAACCGGGCAACAGCAGGAAATGGATGATTTGCGGCATTGCATGCTCCACGGCAAAGGTGGTCGCCTCCGTGCAATTGTTGGTCGCCAGGGTGCGATTTTCCACCCTGGCAGCAGCGTAGCGTGTTCACACGGCCCAGAGAGGCCGGCCCCCATAAAAAACGCCCTGCCGATGGAGAGCCACCATGCAACGCTTGATCCGCCGCAGCCTGTTGTCCGTAGCCCTGAGCACTATCGTCGCTTCCCCGCTTTATGCCGCCGAACCCGCGGCCTGCAAGAACGTCCGCCTGGGCGTGGTCAACTGGACCGACGTCATCGCCACCAGTGCCATGGCCCAGGTGCTGCTCGACGGCCTGGGCTACCAGACCAAGCAGACCAGTGCGTCGCAGCAGATCATCTTCGCCGGCATCCGCGACAAACGCCTGGACATGTTCCTCGGGTACTGGAACCCGATCATGACCCAAACCATCACCCCGTTCGTCGACGCCAAGCAGGTCAAGGTGCTCGACAAGCCCAGCCTGGAAGATGCCCGCGCCACCCTGGCGGTGCCGAAGTACCTGGCCGACAAGGGCCTGAAGACTTTCGCCGATATCCACAAGTTCGAAAAGGAGCTGGGCGGGAAAATCTACGGCATCGAGCCAGGCTCCGGCGCCAACACCCAGATCAAGGCGATGATCGCCAAGAACCAGTTCGGCCTGGGCAAGTTCCAGCTGGTCGAGTCCAGCGAGGCCGGCATGCTCGCCGCCGTCGACCGCGCGGTACGGCGCAAGGAGGCCGTGGTGTTCTTCGGCTGGGCGCCGCACCCGATGAACGTGAATATCGACATGGTCTACCTGGGCGACAGCCAGGACGCCCTGGGCCCTGACGAAGGCCGCGCGACGGTCTGGACCGTGACCGCGCCGGACTACGCCGAACGCTGCCCCAACGCCCACCGCCTGCTGGCCAACCTGAACTTCAGCGCCGAAGACGAGAGCCGCATGATGCAGCCGCTGCTCGACCACAAGGACCCGTTGGAATCGGCTCGCCAATGGCTCAAGGATCACCCACAGGACAAGGCCCGCTGGCTTGAGGGGGTGACCACCTTCGACGGCCAGCCGGCGGCGGACAACCTCAAGCTCACCGCCAACTGATCCGGCCTCTTCGCGGGCATGCCCGCTCCCACAGGTACAGCGACACACTCAGGGTCACGTAGATCCTGTGGGAGCGGGCGCGCCCGCGAAAAGCCCAACACAGCTATCACAAGGAACCCACCATGAACCACGACGTCATCATCACCTGCGCCCTCACCGGCGCCGGCGACACCGCCTCGAAAAGCCACCTGGTCCCGGTCACCCCCAAGCAGATCGCCGAAGCCGCCGTGGAAGCCGCCAAAGCCGGCGCCACCGTGGTCCATTGCCACGTTCGCGACCCGCAAACCGGCCGCTTCAGCCGCGACGTGGCGCTGTACCGCGAAGTCATGGAACGCATCCGCGAAGCTGACGTGGACATCATCGTCAACCTCACCGCCGGCATGGGCGGCGACCTGGAAATCGGCCCAGGCGAAACGCCGCTGGAATTCGGCCCGGGTACCGACCTGATCGGCCCGCTCGAACGCCTGGCGCACGTCGAAGCGCTGCTGCCGGAGATCTGCACGCTGGATTGCGGCACCCTCAACTTTGGCGACGGCAATTCGATCTACGTTTCCACCCCGGCGCAACTGCGGGCCGGCGCCCGGCGCATCACCGAACTGGGGGTCAAGGCCGAGCTGGAAATCTTCGACACCGGCCACCTGTGGTTCGCCAAGCAGATGATCAAGGAAGGCCTGCTCGACGACCCGCTGTTCCAGTTGTGCCTGGGCATTCCTTGGGGTGCGCCGGCCGATACCACCACCATGAAGGCGATGGTCGACAACCTGCCGGCCAATGTCACCTGGGCCGGCTTCGGCATCGGCCGCATGCAGATGCCGATGGCCGCCCAGGCGGTGCTGCTGGGTGGCAATGTGCGGGTGGGCCTGGAAGACAACCTGTACCTGGACCGTGGCGTGCTGGCCAGCAACGGCCAGCTGGTCGAGCGCGCGGTGGAAATCATTTCGCGCCTTGGTGCCCGTGTGCTTACCCCGGCCGAAGGCCGGGAAAAGATGAACCTCAAACGCCGCTGATCCATTCAGGAGAACACCATGACCTTCATCACCCAGATCAACACCTTCGCTGCCCTGGGTAGCGGCGTGATCGGCAGCGGCTGGGTCGCCCGCGCCCTGGCCCACGGCCTGGACGTGGTCGCCTGGGACCCGGCGCCCGGCGCCGAACAGGCGCTGCGCAAGCGTGTTGCCAATGCCTGGCCGGCCTTGCACAAGCAAGGCCTGGCGCCGGGTGCTTCCCCGGACAGGCTGAAGTTCGTCGCCACCATCGAGGAATGCGTGCGTGATGCCGACTTCATCCAGGAAAGCGCGCCGGAGCGGCTGGACCTGAAGCTCGACCTGCACGCGAAAATCAGCGCCGCGGCCAAACCCGACGCCATTATCGGCAGCAGCACCTCGGGCCTGTTGCCCAGCGAGTTCTACGAATCGGCCACCCACCCCGAGCGCTGCGTGGTCGGCCACCCGTTCAACCCGGTGTACCTGCTGCCACTGGTAGAGATCGTCGGCGGCAAACGCACCGCGCCCGAGGCCATCGAAGCGGCCAAGGCCATCTACACCGCGCTGGGCATGCGCCCGCTGCATGTGCGCAAGGAAGTCCCCGGTTTCATCGCCGATCGCCTGCTGGAAGCGCTGTGGCGCGAAGCCCTGCACCTGGTCAACGACGGCGTGGCCAGCACCGGCGAAATCGACGATGCGATCCGCTTCGGCGCCGGGCTGCGCTGGTCGTTCATGGGCACGTTCCTGACCTACACCCTGGCCGGAGGCGACGCCGGCATGCGCCACTTCATGGCCCAGTTCGGTCCGGCGCTGAAGCTGCCGTGGACCTACCTGCCAGCACCGGAGCTGACCGACAAACTGATCGACGACGTGGTCGAAGGCACGTCGGAACAGCTGGGCGAACGTAGCATCGCCGCGCTGGAGCGCTATCGTGATGACACCCTGCTGGCCGTGCTGGACGCCGTGAAAACCAGCAAGGCCAAGCACGGCATGGCTTTCGGCGATTGAGGACCCTGTAATGCCCGCACTGATCACCTACCGCACCCCGGTCCAGGAGGACTGGGTCGACTACAACGGGCATCTGCGCGATGCCTTCTACCTGCTGATCTTCAGCTATGCCACCGATGCACTGATGGAGCGCATCGGCCTGGATGCCGACAGCCGGGGGCAAAGCGGCAATTCGCTGTTCACCCTGGAAGCGCACATCAACTACCTGCACGAAGTGAAGCTGGGCAGCGAGGTGTGGGTGCAGACCCAGATCATCGGCTTCGATCGCAAGCGCTTGCACGTCTACCACAGCCTGCACCGGGCAGGCGTCGACGAGGCGTTGGCGGCCAGCGAGCAGATGCTGCTGCATGTGGACCTGGCCGGGCCGAAGTCGGCGCCGTTCAGTGAGCGCAGTGTGGGGTTGCTGCAGGGGTTGGTGGACCAGCAACAGGATCTGCCAGCAGCCGAGTACCTGGGCCGGGTGATGGGCTTGAACCCCAAGCCGCTGTAGGAGCGGCCTTGTGTCGCGATGGGGCGCGCAGCGGCCCCAGAATTCCAGCATCGATGCAGAAACTGCCGGGGCTGCTTTGCAGCCCATCGCGACACAAGGCCGCTCCTACACGGGTGCGCAACACATTCAAGGCAAAAAAATAGCCCCGGGAAGCCGTGAGCAACCGGGGCCAAGAGCGAGCAGCATCCACGTTGCACGAACGAGGGTGACCAAACCCTCCGTTGCGGTAGATGGCTTGAGTTTGCGCAGTTCATGGCAGCTCGATTTAGCCGGAAACGACCTGTTCTTAGCCAAAGCAGCCATGGCGCCATTCTGTGGTTGCGGGTATGTCGCCAGCGTCACAGAATCGGTCGTAAATCACAGCAGCACTCTCTTAGCGATAAAAGGGACAACAGCCATGATGCATGCGGATTTGATTGACCAGGACGACCTGGCAGGCCACCTGCGCGCGCGCGGGTTCGACATTCCGGCCGGTGCCAGCGCCGAGCAGGCCTGCGAGGCGGTGGTGCGCGGGCTGACCGAGCCTAATGCACGAGCGCTGAAGGGCATGGTGGAGCAGATGTATACCGGTAGCGCGACGATCCTGCCGGCGGTGCGCCAGGCCATCGACAAACAGCTGTTGCCGGCATTGGCGCAGTTCAACCAGCGCGCCTGACCGAACTTTCCTGCACTGGCCTCTTCGCGGATAAACCCGCTCCCACAGGTACTGCACTGAACTTGAAAGCAGTGCAGTATCTGTGGGAGCGGGTTTATCCGCGAAGGGGCCAGTGCCGTTTCAGAGCCTCACACTGGCAAAGGTCGACTCGTTGCGCGCCTGGCTCAGGGCCGCCATCGGCCCGCTGTGCGGCGACAGGGTCATGGCCTGCGGGATCGGCATCATGGCCACCTGCTGCGCGGTGTTGGAACCCACACGCTCGTCACGCGGCGGAATGCCGAAATACTCGCGGTAGCACTTGGAGAAGTGCGGGGTCGACACGAAGCCGCATACCGAGGCCACCTCGATGATCGACATCGGCGTCTGCTTCAGCAGCTGACGGGCGCGGATCAGGCGCAGCTTCAGGTAATAGCGCGACGGCGAACAGTGCAGGTACTTCTGGAACAGCCGCTCGAGCTGGCGACGCGACACCGACACATACACCGCCAGTTCGTCGAGGTCGATCGGCTCTTCGAGGTTGGCCTCCATCAACGCGACGATCTCCTGCAGCTTCGGCTGGTTGGTGCCGAGCATGTGCTTGAGCGGCACGCGCTGGTGGTCCTGCTCGTTGCGAATACGCTCGTAGACGAACATCTCCGAGATCGCCGCCGACAGCTCGCGCCCATGGTCGCGACTGATCAGGTGCAGCATCATGTCCAGCGGCGCAGTGCCGCCAGAGCTGGTGAAGCGGTTACGGTCCAGGGTGAACAGGCGGGTACTCATGTTCACCCGCGGGTAGGCTTCCTGCATGGCCGCCAGACATTCCCAATGCACGCTGCAATCGAAACCGTCGAGCAGGCCGGCGCAGGCCAGCGCCCAGCTGCCGGTGCACACCGCACCCAGGCGGCGCGACTGGCGGGCCTGGGCCTGCAGCCAGGTGACATGCTCACGGGTAACGGTGCGCTGGATGCCGACGCCGCCACAGACGATGACGGTGTCCATCGGTGGGGCGCTGTGCATGGCCGCGTCCGGGGTGATCTGCAGGCCGTCGCTGGCCCACACCTGGCCGCCGTCGACGGTCAGGGTGTGCCAGCGGTACAGCTCGCGACCGGACAACTGGTTGGCCATGCGCAGCGGCTCGACCGCCGAGGCCAGCGAAATCAGGGTGAAATTGTCCAATAGAAGAAACCCGATGGACTGGGGTGCTGTGCGGTTCTGGGTTGGATTCCCGGAGGTGTAGGACGTCATCGCGATTTCTCCTCACACAAATGCAGGGTATGCCTCAGGCGGGCATTCATTTCTTGTTATTACCCCCGCCTCATGTGCAAGGGGCTTGTGCCAATCTCAACGCAAAGGCCGTGCCTGAAATTGAACGGCCATCCAAAAAAACCTGAAAACGACGCCTTTATTCGGCAAATCAGGTGCTTCGATCAAGTTGGCAAGTCTTTGCAAACCGCCGTGCTAGCGCCTTGCGTGTAACTGCTGAGCAATTTGGTGACACGCGCAGGGTTGGTTGCCCAGAAACGACACTATTGAGTGTCACCGACAATGCTCGTACTGATAGCGACACCCGACGATCGGACAGCGTAGACCACGCACTGAAACAGGGCGCGGCGCACTTGAAACGTTCAAGGGCCTCATCGCGGATGAATCCGCTCCTACCAGGAATGCATGACCCTGCAGGAGCGGATTCAGCCGCGATGAGGCCCTTGAGAGGGCTCGACAACTCAGCATTCAATGGCGCTGACCGCCAGGCCACCGCGCGAGGTCTCTTTATATTTGTCGTGCATGTCGGCCCCGGTATCACGCATGGTGCGGATCACTTGGTCGAGGGAAATGAAGTGCTCGCCATCACCACGCAAAGCCATCTGCACCGCATTGATGGCTTTTACCGCAGCAATTGCGTTGCGCTCGATGCACGGCACCTGAACCAACCCGCCAACCGGGTCACAGGTCAGGCCCAGGTTGTGCTCCAGGGCGATTTCAGCGGCGTTTTCCACCTGGGGCGGGGTCGCACCCAGCACTTCGGCCAGCCCGGCAGCTGCCATGGCACAGGCCGAGCCGACTTCACCCTGGCAACCAACTTCGGCACCGGAAATCGACGCGTTCTTCTTGCACAGGATGCCCACCGCAGCGGCAGCGAGGAAGAAGTCGACCACGCTGGACTCGTTCACCGCGTCACTGAAGCGCATGTAGTAGTGCAGCACCGCCGGAATGATGCCGGCAGCGCCGTTGGTCGGTGCCGTGACCATGCGCCCGCCGGCGGCGTTCTCTTCGTTGACCGCCAGGGCGAACAGGTTGACCCATTCCATGGCGCTCATGGTCGAGCCAATCACGTTGGGCTTGCCGATCTCCTGCAGGTTGCGATGCAGCTTGGCGGCGCGGCGGCGCACATTAAGGCCGCCAGGCAACGTGCCTTCGTACTTCAGGCCATTGTTTACGCATTCCTGCATGGCCTCCCACAGCTTGTGCAGGCCAGCGCGAATCTCTTCCTCGCTACGCCAGACCTTCTCGTTGGCCATCATCAATTGCGACACGCTGAGGTCGTTTTGCTTGCACAGACGCAGCAGTTCAGCGGCACTGTTGAAGTCGTACGGCAGCTCCGTCTGGTCGGCGTCCAGCACGCCGCTGGCGGCCTGGGCGGCATCGACCACGAAGCCACCACCCACCGAGTAGTAGGTGTCGCGGTGCAGCTCGCCCTGCTCGCCTTCGGCAATCAGGGTCATGGCATTGGGGTGGTACGGCAGGTTCTCGTCCAGCAGCAGCATGTCGCGGGCCCAGACGAATTCGATGGGCAGGCGGCTGTCCAGCAGCAGCGTGCGGGTTTCCCGCAGGTCGGCGATACGCGGCGCGATCTGGGTCGGGTCAATGGCGTCAGGCCATTCGCCCATCAGGCCCATGATGGTGGCGTTGTCGGTGCCGTGGCCGACCCCGGTGGCCGACAGCGAGCCATACAGGCGCACTTCGATCCGCTTCACACGCTCCAGCTCGCCGCGGTCGCGCAGGCCCTGGACGAACAGGGCGCCGGCACGCATGGGGCCGACGGTGTGGGAGCTGGAAGGCCCGACACCGATCTTGAACAGGTCGAACACGCTGATGGCCATTGTCGAATCACCTCTTGATGGGCTTGTCTCTGCGCGCCATGCGCAGGGCGCGGCAGCTGCTAGGCTGAAGCAGCGGGCCGCCTTGAATGCACGCATCATCGGGCTTTTGTCGTCCCCCTCGCCGTCTGCAACCGACGTACTTTTGTCCAGCAGCGCCGCGCTGTTTTTGCATGGGGAGCCAACCTTTCCATGCCGTTTCAGGGCGCCCTGGTGACGCAAAAATGCGCCTAGGGGGATGGAAAAATCCATAAGCGACATCGCCTGTACTGGATACGACCCGTTCCGTACTGGTTACGACCCTACCAGTAGGCGATTGCCCGGCGCTGGAGGATTATCGAAAGCGACTCGTAAAGCACGGCCACGCATCCTGCCCTCTGCAGGCCTGGTCGACCGGACCCTGAGAAAGCCCGGCGACCCACGCGAACCCGAAGACAAATCCACAGGAGTCCATCCATGAAAGGTTCACCATCGCTGTTGCTGGCTGCGTTGCTGTCCGCACCCTTGCTGGCCCAGGCCGCCGAGCCCGAGCAGTGTCAGACGGTACGCTTCTCGGACGTCGGCTGGACCGATATCACGGTCACCACCGCGACCACCAGCGTTGTGCTCGAGGCCTTGGGCTACAAGGCACACACCACCATGATCTCGGTACCGGTGACCTACAAGTCGCTGGCCACCGGCAAGGACCTGGATGTGTTTCTCGGCAACTGGATGCCGACCATGGAGAACGACATCAAGCAATACCGCGACGCCGGCACTGTAGAAACCGTGCGCGCCAACCTGGAAAACGCCAAGTACACCCTGGCTGTGCCCCAGGCCCTGTATGACAAGGGGCTGAAGGATTTCAGCGACATTCCCAAGTTCAAGAAGGAACTGGACAGCAAGATCTACGGCATCGAGCCCGGCAACGATGGCAACCGCACCATCCAGAGCATGATCGACAAGAACGCCTTCGGCCTGAAGGACGCTGGTTTCAAGATCGTGCAGTCCAGCGAGGCCGGCATGCTGTCGCAGGTCGACCGCGCACAGAAGCGCGGCGAGGCCATCGTGTTCCTCGGTTGGGAACCGCACCCGATGAACACGCGCTTCAAGATGCAGTACCTGACCGGCGGGGACGAGTTCTTCGGCCCCGACTTCGGCAAGGCGACCGTGTTGACCAACACCCGCAAGGGCTATGTGCAGGAATGCAGCAACGTTGGCCAGCTGTTGAAGAACCTGTCGTTCGAGCTCAAGGATGAAAGCACCATGATGGGCTATGTCCTGGACGACAAGATGAAACCCGAGGCGGCCGCCAGGAAGTGGCTCAAGGAGAACCCTGGCAAGCTGGAAGCCTGGCTGGCCGGCGTGACTACCGTGGACGGCAAGCCCGGCCTCGAGGCGGCCAAGGCCAAACTGACGCAATAACGCAATATGCAATAGCGCTACCCCAGGGCAGATCGTGTCTGCCCTGGGTTGAGTTCAATCTATGCAGGTGGAAGCTCGCTATCATGCTTATCGATCAGAAAATACCCCTGGGGCAGTACATCGCGTCGTTCGTCGAATGGCTTACCCAGAACGGCGCGAGTTACTTCGACGCCATCGCGCAAGGCCTGGAATTCATGATCCATGGCGTCACCAGTGCCCTGACCTGGTTCAACCCGTTCGTCCTAATCGCCCTGTTCGCCGCCCTGGCGCACCTGATCCAGCGCAAATGGGCGCTGACTGCATTCGTTGCCCTGTCGTTCCTGCTGATCCTCAACCTGGGTTACTGGCAGGAAACCATGGAAACCCTGGCGCAGGTCACCTTCGCCACAGTAGTGTGCGTGGCCATAGGCGTGCCGCTGGGTATCGTCGCCGCGCACAAGCCGATGTTCTACACCGCCATGCGCCCGGTACTCGACCTGATGCAGACGGTCCCCACCTTCGTCTACCTGATTCCCACCCTGACCCTGTTCGGCCTGGGTGTGGTACCGGGGCTGATCTCGACCGTGGTGTTCGCCATCGCCGCGCCGATCCGCCTCACCTACCTGGGCATCTGCGACGTGCCGCAGGAGCTGATGGACGCCGGCAAGGCGTTCGGCTGCTCGCGCCGCCAGCTGCTTACCCGTATCGAACTGCCGCACGCGATGCCAAGCATCGCCGCCGGCGTAACCCAGTGCATCATGCTGTCGCTGTCGATGGTGGTGATTGCCGCCCTGGTCGGCGCTGACGGCCTGGGCAAACCTGTGGTCAACGCACTGAACACCGCTGATATCTCCCTGGGCTTCGAAGCGGGCCTGGCGATCGTGCTGCTGGCGATCATGCTCGACCGTATCTGCAAGCAACCGGACCTGCCGGTAAGGGGTGAAGCATGAGCATCATTCGATTCGAAGACGTCGACGTCATCTTCTCCAGCAAGCCGCGCGAGGCGCTGGCACTGCTCGACCAGGGCAAGACCCGCGAGCAGATCCTCAAGGAAACCGGCCTGGTGGTGGGTGTCGAGAAGGCCAACCTGGACATCCAGAAGGGCGAGATCTGCGTACTGATGGGCTTGTCCGGCTCCGGCAAGTCGAGCCTGCTGCGCTGCATCAACGGCCTCAACACCGTCAGCCGCGGCAAGCTGTTCGTCGAGCACGAAGGCAAGCACATCGACATTGCCCACTGCACCCCGGCCGAGCTGAAGATGATGCGCACCAAGCGCATTGCCATGGTGTTCCAGAAGTTTGCCCTGATGCCCTGGCTGACGGTGCGCGAGAACATCAGCTTTGGCCTGGAAATGCAGGGCCGCCCTGAAAAGGAACGGCGCAAGCTGGTTGACGAGAAACTCGAGCTGGTGGGCCTGACCCAGTGGCGCAACAAGAAGCCGGATGAACTGTCTGGCGGCATGCAGCAGCGCGTGGGCCTGGCCCGGGCGCTGGCGATGGATGCCGACATCCTGCTGATGGACGAACCGTTCTCGGCACTCGACCCGCTGATTCGCCAGGGCCTGCAAGATGAGTTGCTGGGCCTGCAGGCGAAGCTGAGCAAGACCATCGTGTTCGTCAGCCACGACCTGGACGAGGCGCTGAAGCTGGGCAGCCGCATCGCGATCATGAAGGACGGGCGGATCATCCAGTACAGCAAGCCGGAAGAGATCGTGCTGAACCCGGCCGACGAGTATGTACGCACCTTCGTTGCCCATACCAACCCGCTGAACGTACTCTGCGGTCGCAGCCTGATGCGCAGCCTGGACCAGTGCAAGCGGGTCAACGGCTCGGTGTGCATCGATCCTGGCATCGACTCGTGGCTGGACCTTGGCGAAGGTGGCTCGATCAAGCGCGCACGCCAAGGGCAGAACGGGCTTGACCTGCAGAACTGGGCACCCGGGCAGGATGTGGAGCTGCTGGGCCGCCGCCCAACATTGGTCAATGCCGATATCGGAATGCGCGAGGCGCTACAGATTCGTTATCAGACCGGCAACAAGCTGGTGTTGCAGGACAACGACAAGGTGGTTGGGATTCTTGGGGATACCGAGCTTTACCACGCCTTGCTCGGCAAGAACCACGGGTGATGCAATTGGGGCCGCCTTGCGGCCCATCGCGGCTGAAGCCGCTCCTACAGGGACCGCGCAAGCCTGGAAATTTGCGCGGTCCCTGTAGGAGCGGCTTCAGCCGCGATGGGCTGCAAAGCAGCCCCAATCACTGTTTCAGCGCACGACGATCCCGCGCGAAGCCATGTAGGCCTTGGCTTCCGGCACCGTGTACTCACCAAAGTGGAAGATGCTGGCCGCCAGTACCGCACTGGCATGCCCTTCCAGAATGCCGTCAGCCAGGTGCTGCAGGTTACCCACACCCCCCGAGGCAATGACCGGAATACCCAGCGCATCGCTGATCGCGCGGGTGACGCCCAGGTCGAAGCCGCTCTTCATGCCGTCCTGGTCCATGCTGGTCAGCAGGATTTCGCCAGCCCCCAGGCCTTCCATCTTCTTCGCCCACTCCACCGCATCCAGCCCGGTCGGCTTGCGCCCGCCGTGGGTGAAGATTTCCCAGCGCGGTGCTTCCCCCGGCGCGGACACCTTCTTGGCATCGATGGCCACGACGATGCACTGCGAACCGAAACGGTCCGCCGCCTCGCCGACGAACTCCGGGTTGAACACCGCGGCCGTGTTGATCGAGACCTTGTCGGCACCGGCATTGAGCAGGTTGCGGATGTCCTGCACGGTACGCACGCCACCGCCCACGGTCAGCGGGATGAATACCTGGCTGGCCATGCGTTCGACGGTATGCAGGGTGGTGTCGCGGCCATCGACGCTGGCGGTGATGTCGAGGAAGGTGATTTCGTCGGCACCTTGCTCGTCGTAGCGACGGGCGATTTCCACCGGGTCGCCGGCATCACGGATGTTCTCGAACTTGACGCCCTTGACCACCCGGCCGTTGTCCACGTCCAGGCAAGGGATGATGCGCTTGGCCAGTGCCATGGTTCAGTCCTCAGCCTTGGTAGTTGTCGCAGAAGGCCTGGGCCTCGGCAACATCGAGGGTGCCTTCATAGATGGCACGGCCGGTGATGGCGCCGATGATGCCTGGGGCCTTGGCGTCCAGCAGGGCCTTGATGTCGCCCAGGTTGTGGATGCCGCCCGAGGCGATCACCGGGATCGAAGTAGCTTCTGCCAGCGCCTTGGTGAACGGCACGTTGCAGCCCTGCATCATGCCGTCCTTGGCGATGTCGGTGTAGACGATCGCCGAGACGCCATCGGCCTCGAAACGCTTGGCCAGGTCGATGACCTGCACCGAGCTGACTTCGGCCCAGCCGTCGGTGGCGACGAAGCCGTCCTTGGCATCCAGGCCAACGATGACCTTGCCCGGGAAGGCCTTGCACGCTTCGGCAACGAACTCTGGCTGCTTGACCGCCTTGGTGCCGATAATCACGTAGCTGACACCGGCCTTGACGTAGTGCTCGATGGTTTCCAGCGAGCGGATGCCACCACCGATCTGGATCGGCAGGGTCGGGTAGCGCTTGGCGATGGCGGTAACCACTTCACCGTTGACCGGCTGGCCTTCGAAGGCGCCGTTGAGGTCGACCAGGTGCAGGCGGCGGCAGCCACCCTCGACCCACTTGGCGGCCATGCTCACCGGGTCATCGGAAAATACCGTGGAGTCTTCCATGCGGCCCTGGCGCAGGCGCACGCAGGCACCGTCCTTCAGATCGATAGCGGGGATAATCAGCATCTTGGGAACCTGTCTGTTCTTGGGGTTTCAGGGCTTCTCGAGCGCCCACAGATCGCTTTCGATGCTGTCGAACCGCTCCTTGAGGTGCAGCTGAACATCGGCAATCGCCCTGTTGTAGTAATGGGGTGCAATTTCCTTGCTGAACACATCGAGGACCTCGGCCACCTCGAACGAACCCAGCGTCAACTCGAAACGGTCTTCGAGGAAGCGCTTGAGCGTGTCGAGCGCGGCGCGCTCCTGCTCGGGGGCCAGGGTGATGACTGGGGCCTTGGTCTTCGATCTGCTCATTTACCAGCGCCCGTCCCAGGCGACGAAGTTCTGCAGCAGCTGCAGGCCATGGGTATGGCTCTTCTCCGGGTGGAACTGCACGGCAAAGCGCGAACCATCGGCCAGCGCTGCAGCGAAGTCGACGCCGTAATGGCCACGACCGACCACCTGCGCCGGCTTGCCGGCATCGATGTAGTAGCTGTGCACGAAATAGAAGCGCGCACGGTCGGGGATGTCATGCCACAGCGGGTGGTGGTTGGTCTGGCCGACCTCGTTCCAACCCATGTGCGGCACCTTCAGGTGTTCGCCGTCTTCCTTCAGGTCCTTGCCGAAGAAGCGCACCTGGCCGGGGAACAGGCCAATGCAATCGACACCGTCGTTTTCTTCGCTGTGCTCCAGCAGCGCCTGCATGCCTACGCAGATACCCAGGAACGGGCGGTCCTGGCTGACTTCGCGCACCAGGCTGTCGAAGCCCAGGCGGCGAATTTCAGCCATGCAGTCGCGAATCGCGCCCACCCCCGGGAACACCACGCGGTCGGCTTCGCGGATGACCGCGGCGTCGCTGGTGACCAGTACCTTGCCGGCACCTACATGCTCGAGCGCCTTGGCCACCGAGTGCAGGTTGCCCATGCCATAGTCGATTACGGCTACCGTCTGCATTTACAGGCACCCTTTGGTGGAAGGCATCTGCCCGGCCATGCGCTCGTCGAGGGTGATGGCCATGCGCAGGGCGCGGCCGAATGCCTTGAACACGGTTTCGATCTGGTGGTGGGTGTTGTGGCCACGCAGGTTGTCGATGTGCAGGGTCACCAGGGCGTGGTTGACGAAGCCCTGGAAGAATTCCTGGAACAGGTCGACATCGAAGCCACCAACACTAGCGCGGGTGTAGGGCACATGCATCTGCAGGCCCGGGCGACCGGAAAAGTCGATGACCACGCGCGACAGCGCTTCGTCCAGCGGCACGTAGGCATGGCCGTAGCGGAAGATGCCCTTCTTGTCACCGATGGCCTGGGCGAATGCCATGCCCAGGGTGATGCCGACGTCTTCGACGGTATGGTGATCGTCGATATGCGTGTCACCCTTGCACTCGATATCCAGATCGATCAGCCCATGGCGGGCGATCTGGTCCAGCATGTGTTCAAGGAAAGGCACACCGATATCGAATCGGGCCTTGCCACTGCCATCGAGGTTGATCGAGCACTTGACCTGGGTTTCCAGGGTGTTGCGCTCGACGGACGCCTTACGTTCAACCATCACCAGCTCCGCAAAATCATTGGGCGAAAAGGGCTTCATTATAGGCCCAGAACGCGCCCGCTTGAAACGCGGATGACATATGGCATGGCGAGGAATTACGGGGCTGATTAGTGCTACAGGTCTATACAACCGACTAACACGGGACTGTTTGTAGGAGCGGCCTTGCGTCGCGATGGGCCGCAAAGCGGCCCCGGCGATTTCTGCATCAGCGCCGAGACCCTGGGGCCGCTTCGCGCCCCATCGCGACGCCAGGCCGCTCCTACATCATCACGTTACCCGTGGGTACCGGATGATTCCATCAATGGAACAGCACCGCCGTCTTCTGCAGGGTAATCCACACCCCCCAGGCCAACGGCACAACCACCACCGCCCAGGCCAGCAGCACCAGCGGCAGGCTACCCGGCGCTGCTTTCCACTCCAGCGACTGCACGCCATCGGCGCCCTTGTCGTGGCTCAGCGCCCGCTCGGCGGCCAGCTCGGCATCGCTCATGAAGTACTTGTCGGCTACCGGGCGCACCAGCATGTTGCAGACAAAGCCCAGCACCAGCAGGCCGGCCAGGATGTACAGCGTCATGTCGTAAGCCGCGGCACGTTCCACCCCGGCGGCCAGCTGATACTCGCGCAGGTAGGTGATCAGCACCGGCCCCAGCACGCCCGCCGCCGCCCAGGCAGTCAGCAGGCGACCGTGAATGGCACCGACCATCTGCGTGCCGAACAGGTCGGCCAGGTAGGCAGGTACGGTGGAGAAGCCACCGCCGTACATCGACAGGATGATGCAGAACGCCGCCACGAACAGCGCCACGTTACCCAGGTGGCCCATGTTCGGCACCAGGCTGTACAGGCCAACCCCAAGTGCGAAGAAGGCGAAGTAGGTGTTCTTGCGGCCAATATAGTCGGAGAACGAAGCCCAGAAGAACCGCCCACCGATATTGAACAGGCTCAGCAGGCCGGTGAAGCCGGCGGCGATCGCGGCAATCTGCGCCAGCTGGGCGCTGTTCAGCTCGCTGAAGCTCAGCCCGTTGCCCAGCAGCTTGCCGGCGAACACTTCCTGCAGCAGCGGCGAGGCCATGCCGAGAATGCCGATACCCGCCGACACGTTCAGGCACAGCACCAGCCAGATCAGCGCGAACTGCGGGGTTTTCCACGCCACGCTGACGTGCACGTGGCGGTCGGTGACCATGGTGTTGCCGGCCTTTTTCGCCGGCGCAGTCCAGCCTTCGGGCTTCCAGCCGGTTGGCGGTACGCGATAGGCCAGGGCGCCGGCAGTCATGAACACGAAGTAGATCGCCGCCATGGCCACGAAGCTCTGCCACACCCCCACTTCCTGCGCGTTGCCGAAGTGCCCCATCAGCGCCGTGGCCAGCGGTGCACCGACCATGGCGCCGCCACCGAAGCCCATGATCGCCATGCCGGTGGCCATGCCGCGTTTGTCCGGGAACCATTTGATCAGGGTCGAAACTGGCGAAATGTAGCCCAGGCCCAGGCCGATACCGCCGATTACACCGGAGCCCAGCCACATCAGCCACAGCTGGTGGGTTTTCACCCCCATGGCCGAGATCAGCATGCCGCCACACCAGCACAGCGCCGACACCAGCCCGGCCTTGCGCGGGCCAGCGTGTTCCAGCCAGCCGCCCAGCACCGCCGCCGAGCAACCGAGGAAGACGAAGAACAAGGTGTAGATCCAGCTCAGCATCGAGATCGGCCAGTCACATTCGGCGCTGAACATGCGGGCGATGAAGCCCATGTCCGCCGCGCAGGCGACCGGGGCAGTAATGCCGAGGGCTTGCGACAGCGGTAGCCAGAACACCGAGAAGCCATAGGCCATGCCGATGCACAGGTGAATGGCCAGGGCGGCCGGCGGAACCAGCCAGCGGTTGAAGCCCGGGCGGGCGATAATGCGCTCCTTCGACAGGAAGCCTGGCGCACTGACCAGGGCCCCCGCCGCGACGGTACTGCTCATGGGATAGGATCCTTCTTATAGGGGGAATGCAGGCAAAGCGGCGCAAGGGTAGCAGCATCAAGTAGCGTGAAGGCAATCTGATATTGCAAATTTTCGCTCGGCTGAAACGGTCATGCTGCCTGTTCCGACCCTACCGTCGGCAAGCCGGCGCCCACCGGGACGCAACAGCCAGCGAGGTTTGTGCAGCCTGTGGGGCGCTGGCTGGAAGGTGATTAGGCCAGTGCCGGCGAAACATGCGGAACTGGCAAAATCGTGGTTGTCGAAAGCCTTACTCTCTGATGCACACGTAGGAAATGCCCTGTATCTCTAGTCGAATACGCAGGGACAACCACTGCGGCGCTATACTCTGGCGCTTGAATTTCAAACGACTACAAGGACTCGCCCATGAAAGCGTTCGGCAAAATCCTGGGACTTGGGCTTCTCGGGTTGCTGCTGATCATCGTGGCGCTGGGCTTCGCCCTGACCCACCTGTTCGATCCCAACGACTACAAAGACGAGATTCGCCAGCTGGCGCGCGACAAGGCACACGTCGAGCTCACCCTCAACGGTGACATTGGCTGGAGCCTGTTCCCATGGCTGGGCCTGGAGCTGCACGAAGCAAGCATCGCCACCTTGAACAAACCCAAGGAGCCGTTCGCCGACCTGCAGATGCTGGGCTTGTCGGTGCGTGTGCTGCCACTGCTGCGCCGCGAAGTACAGATGAGCGACGTGCGCGTCGAGGGCCTGAACCTGACCCTGGCGCGTGACGAACAGGGCCATGGCAACTGGGAAGACATCGGCAAGCCGTTGCCCGCCCAGGACGCCGGCGCGCAGGCCAATGCCCCGGCCCAGGCACCCGCCGAACAACAGCCTGCACCGGCCCCCAGCAACGACCGCGCGGTCAAGCTGGATATCGACAGCCTGACCGTGAACAACGCCCGCGTGCAGTACACCGATGCCAAGACCGGCCACAGCTACAGCGCCGAGAGCATCCAGCTGAGCACCGGCCCGGTCCACGAAGGCGCGAACATTCCGCTCAAGGCCAGCGCCTTCCTCAGCGCCAGCCAGCCGAACATCAAGGCCCGCACCGAGCTGGCCGGCGAGTTGCGCTTCGACCGCAAGCTCAAGCGCTACAACTTCGAAGACATGCGCCTGTCGGGCGAAACCTCGGGCGAGCCAACCGGCGGCAAGACTGTAACCTTCGCCGCGCAGGGCCAACTGCTGGTCGACCTGGGCGCCAATGTCGCCTCGTGGAGCGGCCTGAAAGTATCGGCCAACCAGCTGCGCGCCCTGGGCGAGCTGAACCTGCGTGACCTGGACAAGGCACCCCAGCTCAGCGGCGGCCTGTCCATCGCCCAGTTCGACCTGCGCACGTTCCTCGACAGCATTGGCCGCCCACTACCGGCCAGCAACGACCCGGCAGCCTTCTCCAGGCTGGAAATGGTCACCCGCCTGCAAGGCACGCCGAACAGCCTGGCCCTGGAAGACCTGGCCGTGAAGCTGGACGACAGCACCTTCACCGGCCGCGTGGCCGTCGAGGATTTCGCCAAGCAAGCCCTGCGCCTGCAGCTCAAGGGCGACAGCTTCGACGCCGACCGCTACCTGCCGGCCAAGAGCGAGCAGGCCAAGGGTGCCACTGCCGCGCGCCAGGCCGAGGTCAAGCAGCAGGAAGCCAGCGCGGTCGCCGGTGCCGGCACCACGCCGCTGCCCAACGCCCCCACCCAGGTAGCCTGGAGCGACGACAAGCTGTTGCCGGTCGACCGCCTGCGCGCCCTCGACCTGCAGGCCGACCTGGCCTTCGGCGCGCTGACCCTGGATAAACTGCCGATCACCGATGCCCAGCTCAAGGCCATCGGCCAGGGCGGCCTGCTGACCCTGCAAACCCTGCGTGGCGGGCTGTACAACGGCACGTTCGAGGCCAAGGGCACCGTCGATGTTCGCCCTGCCGTGCCGCAACTGGGCGTCAACACCAACATCCAGCGGGTACCGGTGGAGCACTTCATCAAGACCGAGGGCAAGGAACAGCAGCCGCCGGTCAAAGGCCTGCTGACCCTGACCAGCGACCTGACCGCCACCGGCAACAGCCAGAAGGCCCTGGTGGATACCCTCAACGGCAACGCCAGTTTCGTCATCAACGACGGCGTGCTGGTCAATGCCAACCTGGAACAGCAACTGTGCCAGGCCATCGCCACGCTCAACCGCAAATCGCTGAACGGCGAGCCTCGCGGCAAGGACACCCCCTTCCAGGAGCTGCGCGGCAGCCTGGTGGTACGCAATGGGGTCGCCAGCAACCCGGACCTCAAGGCGCGCATCCCAGGCCTTACCGTCAACGGCCAGGGGGACCTCGACCTGCGCGTGCTAGGCATGGACTACAAGGTCGGCGTGATTGTCGAAGGCGACCAGCGCGCCATGCCCGACCCGGCCTGCCAGGTCAACGAACGCTATGTTGGCGTGGAAGTGCCACTGCGTTGCCGCGGCCCGCTGGAGCTGGGCGCCAAGGCCTGCCGCCTGGACCAGGACGGCCTGGGCAAGGTTGCCGCCAAGCTGGCCGGCAACCGCCTGCAGGAAAAGCTCGATGAAAAACTCGGAGACAAAGTGAGCCCGGAAGTGAAAGACGCGCTCAAGGGGCTGTTCAAGCGATGACCCCAGAGCAGTTCTCCAGCGCTGTGCTGGATTGGTATGACGAGCACGGCCGGCACGACCTGCCCTGGCAGCAGGGCATCACCCCGTACCGGGTGTGGGTGTCGGAAATCATGCTGCAGCAGACCCAGGTCAGCACCGTGCTCAACTACTTCGACCGCTTCATGCAGGCCCTGCCGACCGTGCAGGCCCTGGCCGAAGCGCCCGAGGACGAGGTGCTGCACCTGTGGACCGGCCTGGGCTACTACACCCGGGCGCGCAACCTGCAGAAGGCCGCGAAGATCGTGGTCGAGCAGCATGCTGGCGAATTCCCGCGCAGTGTCGAGCAGCTCACCGAGCTGCCCGGCATCGGCCGTTCCACCGCAGGCGCCATCGCCAGCATCAGCATGGGCATCCGCGCACCGATCCTCGACGGCAACGTGAAACGCGTGCTGGCCCGCTACACCGCCCAGGCCGGCTACCCTGGCGAGCCCAAGGTGGCCAACCAGCTGTGGGCCACGGCCGAGCGCTTTACCCCGCAGCAGCGCGCCAACCACTACACCCAGGCGATGATGGACATGGGCGCCACGCTGTGCACCCGCAGCAAGCCCAGCTGCCTGATCTGCCCACTGCGGCGCGGCTGCCAAGCGCACCTGCATGGCGAAGAAACCCGCTACCCGGAACCCAAGCCGCGCAAGGCGCTGCCACAACGGCGCACGCTGATGCCGCTGCTGGCCAACCACGAAGGCGCCATCCTGCTTTACCGCCGCCCGTCCAGCGGGTTGTGGGGTGGCTTGTGGAGCCTGCCGGAACTGGACGACATCGCCCAGCTCGACGACCTGGCCTACCAGCACGGCCTGCGCCTGGCCGAAAGCCGCGCCATGGACGGCCTGACCCATACCTTCAGCCACTTCCAGCTGGCGATCGAGCCCTGGCTGGTGCGCGTCGACCCGCTCGGCCAGCACGTGGCCGAGGCCGACTGGCTCTGGTATAACCTCGCCACCCCGCCGCGCCTGGGCCTTGCCGCCCCGGTGAAAAAGCTGCTCAAACGCGCGGCCGACGAACTGATTGCAGGAGACGCCCGATGACCCGCACCGTGATGTGCCGCAAGTACAAAGAAGAACTGCCAGGCCTGGAGCGCCCGCCCTACCCCGGCGCCAAGGGCCAGGACATCTTCGAACACATCTCGCAGAAGGCCTGGGCCGACTGGCAGAAACACCAGACCATGCTGATCAACGAAAAGCGCCTGAACATGATGAACGCCGAGGACCGCAAATTCCTCCAGGGCGAGATGGACAAGTTTTTCGCCGGCGAAGAATACGCCCAGGCGGAAGGCTACGTGCCGCCCTCGGAATGACCCCACGGAACGTAAGCGACGGAATTAATTTAAAATTTTTTCAAAAAGTCGTTGACGAGCGGTCTGAAAGTCTATTTAATTCACCTCGTCGCCCAGATAGCTCAGTCGGTAGAGCAGAGGATTGAAAATCCTCGTGTCGGCGGTTCGACTCCGTCTCTGGGCACCACCTTCAGCTTCTGGTGGTTGCAAAGTTACCCGAAGCGACAACAAGAAACCCGCCTAGTGCGGGTTTTTTGTTGTCTGCGATTTTTGCGCAAGGCATGGCAGCCTACCGGCCTTGCTACCATCCCATGAACCTTATCCTGCAGCGCGCGGCAGCAGCTCAGCATGAAGCCTTACCCCCAGCGCCGCCATCACTTTCATGATGGTTGCCAGGCTCGGGTTACCTTCCGCAGACAGCGCCTTGTACAGCCCTTCCCGTGTCAGGCCGGTGTCACGCGCCAACTGAGCCATGCCTCGGGCACGGGCGATATCGCCCAAAGCAGCAGCAAGCAGTGCCGGGTCGTTTTCCTCCAGACACGCCTCAAGGTACAAGGCCATGTCTTCCTCTGTTTTAAAATGGTCCACAGCGTCCCATTTGCTCAGCTTGATATCTGTCATGGCAGCCTCCTAAAGGTCGCGTGCGAGCTTGAGGGCAGATTTGATATCTCTGGCCTGGCTGGCCTTATCGCCACCCGCCAAGAGGATGATCACCTCATAGCCTCGTTGAACGAAATACACCCGATAGCCCGGAACATAATCGATCCTGAGTTCGGATACTCCCACAGCAACGGGCTTACAGTCCCCCATCACCCCGAGCTCCACTCGACGCAACCTGACGTTGATACGAGCCTTTGCCCGTGGATCACGCAGAGCAGCGAACCACCTTCGGTAGGTCTCGGTTTGAATTAATGTGTGCATGAGAAAAATGTAAACCGTAGTTCACACTACATTCAATTTGCAGCTGTTTCAAACTGTTTATCCATACGCTGTTGACCAGCATCAAAATGCCATTAATCGCTCATCCTAGAATGCCAGATGGCCATCCGAATCGACCCGCAAGGACCGTCATGAGCGAAGAATCCCCCCTCCTGCTCCCCGCCCCCAGCGAACCTGCTGCCGCCCCAGCCCGCACCCGCCGCCCACGCCAGCGCAAGCCGGAGCCGAGCATCACCCGTGTCAGCCAGCAACCCGCAGCCCTGGAAGTGGCCACGGCACCCAAAGGCAGCAACGAAGACAGCACTTCAGCCCGCCTGCCAGAAAGCTACCCCTACCGCACCCGGCTGCGCCGCCAGGACTATGAAAAGGCCAAGCACGCGCTGCAGATCGAATTGCTGAAGGTGCAAAGCTGGGTGAAGGAAACCGGCCAGCGCGTGGTAATCCTGTTCGAAGGGCGCGATGCAGCCGGCAAGGGCGGTACCATCAAGCGTTTCATGGAGCACCTCAACCCGCGCGGTGCGCGCATCGTGGCCCTGGAGAAGCCTTCCGATCAGGAAAAAGGCCAGTGGTACTTCCAGCGCTACATCCAGCACCTGCCCACGGCGGGTGAAATGGTGTTCTTTGACCGCTCCTGGTACAACCGCGCCGGGGTCGAGAAGGTGATGGATTTCTGCACGCCACTGCAGTACCTGGAGTTC
Organism: Pseudomonas anuradhapurensis; assembly: GCF_014269225.2. Classification (NCBI taxonomy): domain Bacteria; kingdom Pseudomonadati; phylum Pseudomonadota; class Gammaproteobacteria; order Pseudomonadales; family Pseudomonadaceae; genus Pseudomonas; species Pseudomonas anuradhapurensis. The sequence goes on along the minus strand of NZ_CP077097.1, from coordinate 290,932 downwards.
ATGCGCCAGGCGCCGGAGCTGGAACGCATGCTGTGCAACAGCGGCATCCTGCTGTTCAAGTACTGGTTCTCGGTGAACCGCGAAGAGCAACTGCGCCGTTTCATCTCGCGCCGGGACGACCCGCTCAAGCACTGGAAGCTGTCACCCATCGACATCAAGTCGCTGGACAAGTGGGAGGACTATACCGCCGCCAAGGAGGCGATGTTCTTCCATACCGATACCGCCGACGCGCCCTGGACGGTGATCAAGTCCGATGACAAGAAACGGGCGCGGATCAACTGTATCCGCCACTTCCTGCATTCGCTGGACTACCCGGGCAAGGACCCGCAGGTGGCACACGCCCCCGACCCGCAGCTGGTAGGCCGGGCTTCACGTGGTTTCGAAGAAGACGAGACACCACGGCCAGCAGGCTGACGCCCGACCTGCCATCGACAGACGCCGCAGCCCGAGACGGGCTGCGGGCGCATCTTAGTCGCCTGTCATGCAACGAAGATGCTCGAAAGCATCTTGGGTCATGCAGCCCATATAGGAGATTCCGTGCAGATCAAGCGGAAACTCACTGTCTTCCTGGGCTTTTTCGCTAATTGCCGCAACGTCAGCCTTTGTGATCGACTGTCGGTCGCACTTGGCGAAACCGGTCGCATAAAAAAGTTTACCCTCCTCGTCCTAGCCATACAGGGTTACAAGATAGAAATGCTTCATGGCTCTCTCCTTCCGCGCAGCTGCGCGCGTTTTGCAAACGCCGATTGACATAGCAGTGAGCCGCCACCCAGACAGGGATGACGGTGCAGAGACGTTATGCAGTTCAGGTAGCGGGCATAAGCTGGAGGCATGTCCATCGCAGAGAGCATCGCCCCGCGGCGGCACACGGCTTGGGTTTATCCGGCAATTGCGCTTCAATACGCGCAATTTCCAGCAGCCTCAGGATTTGCCCCATGGCCACCCCTACCAAGCAACAGAAACGCGCCAAGCGCGCCGCCAGCAAGGCCAAGCAGAACCGCATGGTACGCAGCGGCCAGGCGGTCAAAGCCAGTGCCGGCGACAGTGCCAGCATCGAGCAGGTGTACAACAAGGCCATGGAGTCGGGCAGCTACGATGCGCTGTTCAAGAAGATGAAGGAAGCCCAGGAGGGCGGCCTGGTACCGATGATCTCGGTGTTCCTGGTAGACCCGCTGCTGGGCCTGGTGCTCAAGGGGCACAAGGAAGAACACGCCACCGACTACATCGTGCTGGTGTTCAACGCCTACCGCAAATGGCTGGACGGTGCAGACGAAGAGGCCACCATGGCCTGGCTGGAAAGCGACGAATTCCAGGCAGCTTATGTCGCGGCATCGGAGCTGGTTGCCAAGCAGCAGCAACAACAGAAGCAGTTTGGCTGACAGGGCCAGGTAGCCTGTTCCGGCCTCTTCGCGGGCTTGCCCGCTCCCACAGGTTCACCGCCAGCCTGAAGGCAACGCCACCCATGTGGGAGCGGGCAAGCCCGCGAAAGGGCCGGAACAGGCAACAAAAAAGGCCGCGCCCTGCACAGGACGCGGCCTTTTCATTTGCAGCCAGCGCGGGTCAGTTATCCAGCGCTACCCGCCCGGCAGCTTCACGCTTGCGGTGCACCAGCAAGCCCGCCGCCACCACACCAATGCTCAGCAGCGCGGTCGCGATGATTTCGGCGCGGTGGTCTTCACGCAGCGCCATCACCACCAGAATGGCAATGATGAAGGCGATGGTCGCCCAGGTCAGGCCCGGGAACAGCCACATCTTGAAGGTAATCTTCTCGCCGCGGGCCTCACGCTGGGCACGCATGCGCAGCTGCGACACGGCAATCACCAGGTACACCAGCAGCGCAATGGCACCGGAGCTGGCCAGCAGGAACTCGAACACCTGGGCCGGGGCCACGAAGTTGGCGAACACGCAAAGGAACGCCGCTGCGGTAGACAGCAGCACAGCCACATGCGGGGTAGCCGACTTGGTGGTGCGCTGGGCGATGGCCGGGGCGTCACCGCGCTTGCTCAGCGAGAACAGCATGCGCGAGGAGGTGTACAGCGCCGAGTTCAGGCAGCTGGTTACCGCGATCAGCACGACGATGTCGACGATCAGCTTGGCATTCGGCACGCCGATGCGGCTCAGCACGGTCTGGTAGGAACCGGTTTCGGCCAGCGCCGGGTCGTTCCACGGCACCAGGGCCACAACGAGGAAGATCGACACCAGGTAGAACAGGCAGATACGCCAGATGACCGAGTTGGTAGCACGGCTGATCTGCTTGCCCGGGTCCTTCGACTCGGCCGCGGCGATAGTGACGATTTCGGTACCCATGAACGAGAACATGGTGGTCAGCATGGCTGCCAGCACCGCTCCCAGTCCGTTGGGCATGAAGCCCTGAGTGTCGAACAGGTGGCTGGCACCGCTGACCTGGCTGCTTGGCACGAAGCCGAACAAGGCAGCACAACCCACGGCGATGAAGCCGATGATCGCCAGCACCTTGAGCAGGGCGAACCAGAACTCGAACTCACCGTAGTTCTTCACGCTGCACAGGTTGGTCAGGGTCAGCGCCAGGGTGATCACCAGGGAGAACGCCCACAGGTCGACCGCAGGGAACCAGGCATGCAGGATGGCCGCGGCGGCGTTGGCTTCCAGCGGAATCACCAGCACCCAGAACCACCAGTACAGCCAGCCGATGGTAAAACCGGCCCAGCGCCCGATGGCGCGGTCGGCATAAGTAGAGAACGAACCGGTGTCAGGCGAGGCGACCGCCATTTCACCCAACATGCGCATGACCAGTACGACCAGCGTACCGGCAGCAGCGTAAGCCAGCAGCACGGCAGGGCCGGCAGCGGCAATGGCGTGGCCGGAGCCAACGAAAAGGCCGGCACCGATCACGCCAGCGATGGACAGCATGGTCACATGCCGTTGTTTGAGCCCCTGAGCGAGGTCATTGGAATTGTTACCGCTCATAAAACTACCTTTGTAAGGAGTGGACCACCCGACTGCGGTTACAAAGCGCGCCAAGGGTTGACCTGGGCGTCGCTGCAATCGGCGGTTTCCTGCTGGCAATAAGCGCGCCATGTGCTGAATGCGTTCGTCAGAAAGCCCGGCAGGCCTTTCAGCACGCGGTTCGGAGGGCTTTCGGCCAAGAGCTGACCGAAAGGGCATCAAATCTTCGGATTACTGAAATACCCACTTACAAACGCACCAAAGGTGCTCCTCGGTAACACCTTTGCACCGCTGCAAGGCAAAAAAGTGCAACCCACAGGTACAACCGAACACCTTATAAAGGCCCGTGCAGGTGCACCTGTTTTCACCGGCGCGGCAGCCTTGGCGGCGCGGATCTACCCGCGAATGGTCTAAAAGCGCTTCCCTGAGCCGGCCAAAGCTGGCACCATCGCGCCTTTTTTCATCAAGGCTCTGGTGCTGGGCGAGACCTTCGCGGACATCCGCGCGACGTTGCGCTGCAGCGATGCGACAAACTGCCCCACCAGCGCCCCGAGCACCTGGCGCCCCTGTTGGCCGCCGCGATACCGCTATGCTAGCTTGGCGCTCGCCAGGAAGGCCGCCAACAGCTGGGAACGCACCCGAACACAATGAGGACCGCACATGGCTCAGGCCACGCCCGCGCTGGAAATCCGCAACCTGCACAAACGCTACGGCGAGCAGGAAATTCTCAAGGGCATTTCGCTGACCGCACGCGACGGTGACGTGATCTCCATCCTGGGGTCGTCCGGCTCCGGCAAGTCCACCCTGCTGCGCTGCATCAACCTGCTCGAGAACCCGCACCAGGGCGAAATCCTCGTCGCCGGTGAAGCGCTCAAGCTCAAGGCCGCCAAGAACGGCGACCTGGTCGCCGCCGACAATCGCCAGATCAACCGCCTGCGCAGCGAGATCGGCTTCGTCTTCCAGAACTTCAACCTGTGGCCGCACATGTCGATCCTCGACAACATCATCGAGGCGCCACGCCGCGTACTTGGCCAGAGCAAGGCCGAGGCCATCGAAGCCGCCGAAGCGCTGCTGAACAAGGTCGGCATCTACGACAAGCGCCACAGTTACCCCGCCCAGCTTTCCGGTGGCCAGCAACAGCGTGCCGCCATTGCCCGTACCCTGGCCATGAAGCCCAAGGTCATCCTGTTCGACGAGCCAACTTCGGCGCTCGACCCGGAAATGGTCCAGGAAGTGCTAAACGTTATCCGCGCATTGGCCGAAGAAGGCCGTACCATGCTGCTGGTCACGCACGAGATGAGCTTTGCCCGGCATGTGTCCAGTGAAGTCGTCTTCCTGCACCAGGGCCTGGTCGAAGAGCAGGGATCGCCGCAGCAGGTGTTCGAGAACCCGACCTCGGCGCGTTGCAAGCAATTCATGTCCAGCCACCGTTAACGGAGCAATACATGCACACTTACAAGAAGTTTCTCCTGGCAGCTGCTGCCACGCTGGTGATGTCGGCCAACGCCATGGCCGCAGAAAAACTGCGCATGGGTATCGAAGCCGCCTACCCACCGTTCAACAACAAGGATGCCAGCGGTAACGTGGTCGGCTTCGACAAGGACATCGGCGACGCCCTGTGCGCCAAGATGAAAGTCGAATGCTCGGTCGTCACCTCGGACTGGGACGGCATCATCCCGGCGCTGAATGCCAAGAAGTTCGACTTCCTGGTGTCGTCGCTGTCGATCACTGACGAGCGCAAGCAGGCAGTGGACTTCACCGACCCGTACTACTCCAACAAGCTGCAGTTCATCGCGCCGAAGAACGTCGACTTCAAGACCGACAAGGCCTCGCTCAAGGGCAAGGTGATCGGCACCCAGCGCGCCACCCTGGCCGGCACCTGGCTGGAAGACAACTACGGCGATGACGTAGAGATCAAGCTGTACGACACCCAGGAAAACGCCTACCTCGACCTGGTCTCCGGCCGCATCGACGGCATCCTGGCCGACAAGTACGTGCAGTACGAATGGCTCAAGAGCAAGGACGGCTCGAACTTCGAGTTCAAGGGCGAGCCGGTGATGGACAGCGACAAGATCGGCATTGCCGTGCGCAAGGGCGACGACAAGCTGCGCAACGACCTGAACAAAGCCCTGGCAGAAATCAAGGCCGACGGTACGTACAAGAAGATCAACGACAAGTACTTCCCGTTCAGCATCGAATGACCCGCCCAGACTGGCGCGCCCTTGCGGCGCGCCAGTCCCTAGAATGACCTGCCCATGAATATCGACCTGCACGGATTCGGTCCGGCCATGATGGCCGGCACCCTGATGACCGTAAAACTGGCGCTTTGCGCCTTGCTGCTGGGCCTGGTTTTGGGCCTGCTCGGCGCCCTGGCCAAGACTTCCTCGGTCAAGCCTTTGCAATGGCTTGGCGGCTTCTATTCGACCCTGGTGCGCGGCGTGCCCGAACTGCTGTGGGTCCTGCTTATCTACTTTGGCACCGTCGGCTTGATGAATGCCCTCGGTGAAGCCTTGAACATGCCGGGCCTGGAGCTCAGCGCCTTCGCGGCAGGCGTGATTGCCCTGGGCCTGTGCTTTGGCGCCTACGCCACCGAAGTGTTCCGTGGCGCGATCCTGGCGATCCCCAAGGGCCACCGCGAAGCCGGCCTGGCGCTGGGCCTGTCCAAGGGCCGCATCCTGTCGCGGATCATCCTGCCACAGATGTGGCGTATCGCCCTGCCCGGCCTGGGCAACCTGTTCATGATCCTGATGAAGGACACCGCCCTGGTGTCGGTGATCGGCCTGGAAGAAATCATGCGCCACGCGCAAATCGGCGTGACCGTGACCAAGGAGCCGTTCACCTTCTACATGGTCGCCGCCTGCATCTACCTGAGCCTGACCATCATCGCCATGACCGGCATGCACTTCATGGAAAAACGCGCCGCTCGCGGCTTTGCGAGGGCCGTGTAATGAATTGGGAAGTGATCATCAAATGGCTGCCGCGCCTGGCCCAGGGTGCCACCCTGACCCTGGAGCTGGTAGCCATCGCCGTGGTGGCCGGGCTGATCCTGGCCATCCCGCTGGGCATCGCCCGCTCTTCGCGCCACTGGTATGTGCGCGCCGTGCCGTTCAGCTACATCTTCTTCTTCCGCGGTACGCCGCTGCTGGTGCAGCTGTTCCTGGTCTACTACGGCCTGGCGCAGTTCGACATGGTGCGTTCGAGTTCGCTGTGGCCTTACCTGCGCGATCCGTTCTGGTGCACGGTGCTGACCATGACCCTGCACACCGCCGCCTACATCGCCGAGATCCTGCGCGGCGCGCTGCAGTCGATCCCCAAGGGTGAGATCGAGGCGGCACGGGCGCTGGGCATGTCGCGTGGCAAGACGCTGTTCTACATCATGCTGCCGCGCGCCGCGCGCATCGGCCTGCCGGCGTACAGCAACGAAGTGATCCTGATGCTCAAGGCCAGCGCCCTGGCCAGTACCGTGACCCTGCTGGAACTGACCGGCATGGCCCGTACCATCATTGCCCGCACCTACCTGCCGGTAGAGATCTTCTTTGCCGCCGGGGTGTTCTACCTGGTGATCTCGTTCGTGCTGGTGCAGGGCTTCAAGCTGCTGGAGCGCTGGCTGCGTGTGGATGCCTGCCAAGGCCGCTGAAACCTCACTGACTGCTTCGCGGGCATGCCCGCTCCCACAGGTGTAGCGCCAACCTTGAATGTGGCGCTATACCTGTGGGAGCGGGCGTGCCCGCGAAGAGGCCCTCAAAACCACCACACATCCTTGCCATGCCCAGCCACCTCCACAGCCACCACCTAAGCACCCGCTTCCAGGCCCTCGACCAGTTCCTGATCGAGCACCAGCAGCTGTGGAAACCCCGCCCCTTCACTACCCTGCAACTGGAGTGGGAAACCGCGCATCCAGAACTTGCCGCACACCTGCGTCAATGCTCCCTAGCAGACGCAGAGACCGAAAGCGTCACCGAGGACTTGCCCGCCCCATTCCCACAACTGGCCCGGCAAGCCCAACAGCTCGCTACCCTTGGCAATCTCCCGGCCACCGACCTGCCCCCTGCCGCCCACCGCCTCGACGTTGCCGTCCCCGGTCGCAAATGGCAGCAGATCGAAGCCTTCGCCAGCCACCTGAGCTTCCGCGCGCAGCCCCGCCACTGGCTGGACTGGTGCGCCGGCAAAGGCCACCTCGGCCGCCGCCTGCTGCAGCCCGGCCAGCAGCTGACCTGCCTGGAATACGACGCCGACCTGGTCGCCGCCGGCCAGGCCCTGAGCGCGCACCATCACCTGCCGGCGCTGCACCTGCACCAGGATGTGATGGCCGACGACAGCGCCCGCCACCTGGCAGACGACAAAACCGTGGTCGCCCTGCACGCCTGTGGCGACTTGCATGTACGCCTGATGCAGCTGGCCAGCCAGCAAGGCTGCCGGCAGCTGGCCGTGGCCCCTTGCTGCTACAACCGAATTGCGGCGCAGCAGTACCAGCCGTTATCCACAGCCGCGCAAGCGTCCATCCTGCAGCTGTCGCTGGACGACCTGGGCCTGCCGCTGAGCGAAACCGTCACCGCCGGCGCCCGCGTGCGGCGCCAGCGCGACACCTCGATGGCCCGGCGCCTGGGCTTCGACCTGCTGCAACGCCAGCAGCGCCAGAGCGCCGAATACCTACCGACGCCTTCGTTGCCTGTGGCCTGGCTGGAAAAGCCCTTCGAGCAATACTGCCGCGACCTGGCCGCGCTCAAGCAACTGCAACTGACCGGCAACCCGGACTGGGCGGCCTTGGAAGCAGCCGGCTGGCAACGCCTGGCCGAGGTCCGTAACCTGGAGCGCGTGCGCAACCTGTTCCGTCGGCCGCTGGAGCTGTGGCTGGTACTGGATCGCGCCCTGTTTCTGGAAGAACGCGGCTATAACGTGCAACTGGGCCTGTTCTGTGACTATCCACTGACTCCACGCAACCTGCTGATTCTCGCCGAACGCGACCGTTAGCCGCAGTACAACCTGTGGATAACTCTGTGTACAAGCTTTTGATTAGCTGTTGGATCCAAGCGCTATTTCAAGCGTTTGGCTTATTCCGCCCAGTACTTCAAGCCCAGTAAAAACAGGCGTTTGCGCAAAGACCGGCGGAATGCCGATCCGGCATGCGTTTCGCGCAGGCCGTCAATGCCACTTGTGCATAAACATTCGTTGTGGTTAGCGACCACAGCTGCCAACGCAATCCCTGTAGGAGCGGCCTTGTGTCGCGATGGGCCGCAAAGCGGCCCCGCTTTTAGCGTAATTACAGAGAGTACTGGGGGCTGCTTCGCAGCCCATCGCGACACAAGGCCGCTCCTACACACACCCGTCCGCGTCAGGATTCAGTGCGCCTTGTTCCTGGCAATCTCGACATCGTTCATCAGCGCCTTGGCCATGTCGCACAAATAGTCGGCCGCACCGAGGAATTTATGGTCATCCTCCATATCCCCTTCGCGCACCAGGTGCTTGATGTAGCCCATCAGGATCGAGACGTGCTCGTAGACAGCATCGGCCGGGACGCCGGGCTCGACGCGTAGCAGGTTGAGGGACGGGTTGCCGGCTGCGAGGAAGGTTTCCACGCCTGCGGTGGTGATTGGCTTGGGACTGCTGAGATCAGAATCTTTCAATTTTCAAACTCCTATATTCCTCAAGGAGTTACCACCTTCGTTCTTCTCACGGAACGAAGGGCGGCAACCGTGCACGGGGTGAGAAACCGAGTGAATATAGGAAGCCTCGGCCAGACCGAAGTCTGCCCGCGCACGGTCGCCATAACGCAGCCGCTAAATTCGTAATCGGGTTCTCACACCCGGTCGCCAGAGCGACCCGAAAACGGTATCCGTGAGCCATTTCCCCGACAACAGCGATACTTCAGCGGCGCGCGTAGGATAGGTCCGAGGCCCCCAAACCTTGAAGCATTTGCCCCCAAGTTCAGAATTGTCTGACCTCTATCTTCACAGCGACGCGGTACCTGTAGGAGCGGGTTCACCCGCGATGAGGCCCTACCAGACAACACAAGGCTAATGCTCAACCACCGCAACGGTGTATCATCCGCCCCCAAATCATTAAAAAGTGACGTCGCGCGCTGCCCGCCAGCCCCGCGACCTTCTGGCGTTGCGCCAGAACCGACAATGGACTAACGGACCCGACCATCGTGACCCAGACCAAGCCCCTCGCCCTGCTGTGCCTCACCCTGGCTCTGACCGCCTGCGCCAGCAGCACCCCGCCCCAACCCCGCAGCAGCCTGGGCTGGAACCACCCCGGCATGCAGCTTGGCGGCGACAACGGCCTGCCCCTGCGCACCGAAAGCCCTTGCCGCAAGCGTGGCTGCGACAACGACAAGCTGTTCTTCAACCCGGGCAAAACCGAGCCAAGCGTCACTACCATCCACCGCGGCTGGTAGGAAAATTCTTCTTTCAGACCGGTAACTTAGGTCATTTGCGAACAATCGCAAGGAAGTGGTTTACAGGCGCCAACCGATCGTTATAATGACGCCCCACTGCCGGTATAGCTCAGATGGTAGAGCAACTGACTTGTAATCAGTAGGTCCCGGGTTCGATTCCTGGTGCCGGCACCATACGCAGTATCAAAGAAGGCTCACCGAAAGGTGAGCCTTTTTTGTTTTAAGTACACTCCGCTCGCTCCCTCCCCAGACTTGACCCCAATCAAGCCCGCTCCAGACAGATGACTTAGCCTGAGATCAGCCCCCATCGAGGCAGCTCACCATGGCCAAGAAATTCCCCACCAACCCCAGCCACCCCGAACGCATCTGCTGGGGCTGCGACCTCTACTGCCCAGCCAAGGCACTCGCATGCGGCAACGGCGCGAGCCGGACCATGCATCCAGCAGAACTGTTCGGCGAAGACTGGGACAGTTTCGATAACCAACTGGAAAAACCGATCGACCGCGAGCATGGAACAGCCCCCAAGCCCTGACAAACCATGCATTAAATCGGCGCCCGTCCAGGCCAGAGCCATGACAACCATGCAACAGTCTTTTACCGATTCCCCAGGTTTTCCCTAACCCTGCTTTGCCTATCCTAGGCCGGGTCATCCCGCCTGTGATGGACCCATGAAACATTCCCTACCCAGCCGCTACGCCTGCCTCGCATTCTGCCTACTATTCACCCTCGCCAGCCTGCCGTTGCTACACACGCATGCCTGGCTGTGGCCCATCACGCTGATCACCGCGTTGCTCAGCCTGGTCGGCCTCAACGACCTGCGCCAAAGCCACCATGCCGTGCGCCGCAACTACCCGATCCTGGGCAACATCCGCTACCTGATCGAAACCATCCGCCCGGAAATCCGCCAGTACCTGATTGAGGGCGACGACGACAAGCTGCCGTTTTCCCGCGCTCAGCGCTCGCTGGTCTACGCCCGGGCCAAGAACGAAAGCGCCGAAAAAGCCTTTGGCACGCTCAACGACGCCTACAAGCCCGGCTTCGAGTTCATCAGCCATTCCATGTTGCCGGTAAACACGCCGGACCCTGCCTCGTTTCGCATCGCCATCGGCGGGCCGCAGTGTCGCCTGCCCTACTCGGCGTCGATCTTCAACATTTCCGCGATGAGCTTCGGCGCGCTCAGCGCCAACGCCATCGCGGCGCTCAACCGTGGTGCACGCATGGGCCGTTTTGCCCATGACACGGGCGAAGGCAGTATCAGCCCGTACCACCGCGAACATGGCGGTGACCTGATCTGGGAAATCGGCAGTGGCTACTTCGGCTGCCGCACCGAGGACGGTCGCTTCGACCCGCAGCGCTTCGCCGAGCAGGCCCGCTCGCCGCAGGTGAAGATGATCGAGGTCAAGCTCAGCCAGGGCGCCAAGCCGGGCCACGGCGGCATCCTGCCGGGGCACAAGGTCAGCCGCGAAATCGCCCAGACGCGGGGCGTACGCGAGGGTGAAGACTGCATATCGCCAGCGGCGCACAGTGCCTTCCGCACGCCGGTCGAGTTGCTGCAGTTCATTGCCAGCCTGCGCGAGCTGTCGGGCGGCAAGCCGGTGGGCTTCAAGTTCTGCCTGGGCCACCCGTGGGAATTCATGGGCATCGCCAAGGCAATGCTGGCCACCGGCATTACCCCGGACTTCATCGTCGTCGACGGCAAGGAAGGCGGTACCGGCGCGGCGCCACGCGAGTTCAGCGACAACATGGGCGTACCGATGCGCGAGGGCCTGATGTTCGTGCACAACACCCTGGTCGGCCTGAACCTGCGCTCCAGCATTCGCATTGGCGCAGCGGGCAAGATCGTCAGCGCCTTCGACATCGCCAGTGTGCTGGCTATCGGCGCTGACTGGGTCAACTCCGCGCGCGGCTTCATGTTCGCCATCGGCTGCATCCAGTCGCAGAGCTGCCACACCAACAAGTGCCCGACCGGGGTGGCGACGCAAGACCCGCTGCGCCAGCGCGCCCTAGTGGTGCCGGACAAGGCTGAACGGGTTGCCAGCTTCCACCGCAATACCTTGCATGCGCTGGCAGAAATGCTGGCCGCTGCGGGGTTGGAGCATCCTTCGCAGCTAAAACCCAAGCACCTGGCGCGGCGGATCAGCTCAAGCGAAATCGGCTTGTTCTCGGACCTGCACACGTTCCTCAAGCCGGGCGAGTTGCTGGGGGGCTCGATCGAAAGCGAGTTCTATGCGCGAATGTGGCGGATGGCGCGTAGCGACAGTTTTGCGCCGGAGACGGGTGAGGGAGAGGTGAGGGTTGCAGGGGGGCGGCGCAGGGAGGTGGAGCTGGCGTGAGGCCGGGGGCCGCTGTGCGGCCCATCGCGACACAAGGCCGCTCCTACAAGGGGAGCGTGCACTTGTGTGGCGACAGGCTGCAGATCAGGATCAGAAGATGCTGATCGGATACTCAACGAATACCCGGACTTCGTTGCCGTCGTCGAAGTAACCGTTCTGCTGCACGGCGTTGTTGGTACGCACGAACGAGCTACGCAGCTTGATCGACAGGTCCTTGGCCGGGCCGTCCTGCACCACGTAACGGATCTGGTTGAAGATCTCGCGCTCTTTACCTTCGCCGAAGCCCTGCGGGTTGTCGAGGTTGCGGGTATTGATGTTGTCACCCACCACGTAGGCCAGCTTGTAGGTCAGGCCCGGAATGCCGTAGGCACCGAAGTCCAGGCCGTAGCCCAGCTGCCAGGAACGCTCGTCTTCGGCGTTGAAGTCGGACCAGTACGAGTTGGCCAGGTAGATGGTCGAACCACCGTCACCCACGCCACCGGCGTTCTGGTACCAGCCGTAGTTGTAGCCGGTGCTGCCGGTGCTGCGCTGGTGGGCGATGGTGAACGAGTGCGCACCATAGGCGTAGGTGGCGGCCAGGCTCCAGATGGTGTTGGAGTCGCCGTTCAGCTCTGCGCTCTTGACGAACTTGTCGTCGATGTCCGACTTGTAGCCGTTGAAGTCCAGGGTCAGCGACTGGTCGCTGGCGATCGGGAAGACGTAGTTCAGGCCCAGGTAGTGCTTCTTCATCACGTCTTCGTTGTCGGCGGTGTACAGCGAAGCGGTGAAGTTGTCGGTGAACTTGTAGCTGCCACCGAGCACGTTGATCGACTTCAGGCCACCACCATCACGGCGCTCGGCGCTTTTGCGCGCTTCCTGGGTGAAGCGGCCGGCGTTCAGTTCCAGGCCCTGGATTTCCTTGGAGGTGATCAGGGTACCGGTGAAGCTTTCTGGCAGCAGGCGGGCATCGTCGTACTGCAGCACTGGCAGTGCCGGCATCTGGTCACCGTACTTGAGCACGGTGTTGGAGATGCGGAACTTCACTGCAGCGCCAGCACGGGCCAGGTTGTGCGGCGAGTTGGCGTTGTCGTTCTCGTCCTTGAAGTCCGAAGGCTTGAAGAAGTCGACACCGGCACCACCGTTGTGGCCCTTGCCGCCGTCCAGACGCACGGCGTACAGGCCGAATGCATCGACGCCGACACCGACGGTGCCCTGGGTGAAGCCGGAGGAGAAGTTGGCGATGACGCCCTGGCCCCATTCGATCTGGTCGTCGGTGCCGTGCTTCTTGTCACGATTGATGTAGGCGTTGCGCAGCAGGACGTTGGCGTGGCTGTCCTCGATGAAGCCCTTGCTGTCGGCCTGGTCATTGGCCTGTGCCTGGGTCGCGGCGATCATCGCCAGGGCGACCAGGCTGATCCTGGTTTTCAACATGTTGTTTTCCTTGTTCCTAATCAAAAACGCTCTGCAATATGACGCCAGGAACCAACGCCCCTTCGTAGGTTCGACGCTATGCGGATCCAGACTGGAAGGCCTGCCGGTAGTTACACGGCGGCTCTGGCAGCTGCGTGGCCACGATGATGGCCAGCAGGCGTTGGCCGAATCCTAGCCGTGCGCGTTTACAAATGTCAAAAAATCGTGAAATGAAGGTTGATATAACCAAAATGTGGGCAAGCCGAGTGCATTTCTGCCTAGCGTTGCGCTATCAGCAGGCAATTTATCTTGAGTAGGAAAAGTCGGACTGATTGTGGGGCGAGGGCCTAGGTGCAGGGCAAGACGCAGGGGCGTGTGCTGTGGGACGGCAGGGTGAAGCGAGAAGTGGCCAGGGTGGGGGCTGGCCGAGGGTTGTACCTTCATAGATGCCTGTTGCCTGTGCCGGCCCCTTCGCGGGCAAGCCCGCTCCCACAGGGGCCGGCAGGTTCAAACAACCGATCAGTGCCACACCGCCATCAGCGCCTGCATTTCTGCTTCGCTGATCAGGCCTTGGGGATATCGCCCGGCAAGCAGATGTCGTGGGTCGGTCGTCCTGACCCTGATGCTTCCATGGTGTTTCAACCACTTCGCCACAAGCTTGAGCGATTGGTGATTCACTGCCGATGGGCGCAAAGCCGACTCACTTGCTGCATTCATCTCTACACGTACTCCTAGGCCCGTGGACGGCAAATCTACTTATGTATTGTTACAGATCGATAGCACGGCCTTGCCGGGCCACCGATCTGGCTATCCACTTGAAAACAATACAAAAGATATGCCAGCACCGCCACCGGACATCGCCCGGAAATGAAAAAGGCCCGTCAGGTGACGGGCCTCTTCATTCACGCTGCGCTCAACGTTTGATCGGCGCTGGCTGCTGCTGGGTCAGGCAGTGGATATTGCCACCGCCCAACAACAGCTCGCGGCCAGGGATCATCACCACTTCATGATCGGGGAAAACCTTTTCCAGGATTGCTCTGGCCTCAGTATCTGCTGGGTCGTCAAAGCTTGGCGCGATGATGCCGCCGTTGACGATCAGGAAGTTGACGTACGAGCCGGCCAGGCGCACCGATGGGTCACGCTCCTGGCTGCCGGCCACCTGGTCGACACCGGCACATTCTTCAGCGGTGGCGAACAGCGGGCCCGGGATCGGCATTTTATGCACGATGAATTCACGGCCCTTGGCATCACGGGTGCGCTTGAGCACCTCCATGGCAGCGTGGCAGCGTGCATAGTTGGGGTCGTTGGAATCATCGGTCCAGGCCAGTAACACTTCGCCCGGGCGCACGTAACAGCAGAAGTTGTCGACGTGGCCATCGGTTTCGTCGTTGTACAGGCCATCCGGCAGCCAGACCACGGTGTCCACCGCCAGGTGGTCACGCAATACCGCTTCGATCTGCTCGCGGCTCAGGTGCGGGTTGCGGTTGCGGTTGAGCAGGCATTCTTCGGTAGTGATCACGGTGCCTTCACCGTCCACATGGATCGAACCGCCTTCGAGCACGAAGCCTTCGGTGTGGTAGCGCTGGCAGCGCTCCATTTCCAGCACCTTGGCCGCCAGTTCCTCGTCGCGGTTCCACGGTGCATACAGGCCGCCATCGAAGCCGCCCCAGGCGTTGAAGCCCCAGTCCACGCCGCGTACTTCGCCCTGGTCGTTGATGACGAAGGTCGGGCCGGTGTCACGCACCCAGGCGTCATCGTTGCTGATCTCGACCACGCGGATGTTCGGCTGGTCGAGTTGGCGACGGGCATTTTCGTACTGCGCAGCAGAAACCGCGACGGTGACCGGCTCGAAGCGGGCAATCGCCTTGGCCAGGGTCACATGGGCAGCTTGTGCCGGCTTGCCGCCCAGGCGCCAGTTGTCCGGGCGCTCTGGCCAGACCATCCATACCTGGGTTTGCGGGGCCCACTCGGCGGGCATGTGGAAACCATCGGCACGGGGGGTGGAGTTGAGGGTTTTCATGGTTGACCTCTGTGATGGCCCTGAGCCGGACTGTGCTGGGGCGTTTGTCCATTTATAACCGATATATATCGACATTTAAAGCATCATATAGGAAGTCGAAGTGACCGATCAGCGCCTTTAAGCCGATATCAATCGATAGGCATCCGGCTATCCCAAGGCACATACCATAGCCGGGCCTTGTGAAGCCGTTGCAGCGCAGGGCGGACAAAACCGTCGAGTACAGCTAGGGTCATTACGTAGGCAAACCGGCCAGCGATCCGTCATGAATATCATCCCCACCGCAATCCCCGACGTCCTGATCATCGAGCCGAAGGTCTTCGGTGACAGCCGTGGGTTCTTCTTCGAGGTATTCAACGCCCGTGAGTTCGCCCGGCAGACCGGCGTGGCGACGACGTTCGTCCAGGACAACCAATCGCGCTCCATCAAGGGGGTACTGCGCGGCCTGCACTACCAGGTGGAAAACACCCAGGGCAAGCTGGTGCGCGTGGTGCAGGGCGAGATCCGTGACGTTGCTGTGGATGTGCGCAAGAGTTCGCCCACATTCGGCCAGTGGGTGGCGGTGCAGCTGTCCGCCGACAACCATCGCCAGCTATGGATTCCACCCGGTTTTGCCCATGGCTTCGCAGTGCTGAGCGACGCCGCCGAGTTCCTGTACAAGACCACCGACTACTACAACCCAGTCGCCGAGCGCTGTATCCGCTGGGATGACCCAGACCTGGCCATCGACTGGGGGCTGGAACAGCCACCGTTGCTGTCGGACAAGGACAAGGTCGGCAGTTCATGGGCAAAGGCGGAACTGCTGCCTTAACTAGCGCATAATTGCGTCAGACTTTCCTGGCGCCTCTACGTGATGATTGCAAAACCCACGCCCCCTCGCCGTCCGCGCTGGCGCAGCCTGGCCCTGCTGGCCCTGTGCCTGGCCCCGTTACTGTGGCCTCTGCATCACCTGGCCGAACGTTATTACCAGCAAGAGCTGGCCTCGCAGAACCGCCAGACCCTCGACCTGTACGTGGCCAACCTGCTCGGTACCCTGCACCGCTACGAGACCTTGCCGCAGATCCTCGGCGACCTGCCGGCGCTGCGCAGCGTGCTGGCCGACCCGTTGCGCCTGGAGGCGGTGACCAACGCCAACCGCCTGCTCAAAGGCATCGTCGAGCAGACCGGCGCCGAGGTGATGTACCTGATGGACATCAACGGCAACACCCTGGCCGCCTCCAACTGGGACAAGCGCGACAGCTTCGTCGGCCGCAACTTCGCCTTCCGCCCCTACTTCAACGAAGCCATGGCCGGCCGCCTGGGGCGCTTCTTCGGCCAGGGCACCACATCGGCCAAGCGTGGCTACTTCTTTGCCGCTGCGGTACGCGACCGTGAACGCATCGTTGGCGTGCTGGTGGTCAAGGTCGACCTCGACCACACCGAAACCCTGTGGGGCCGTACCCCCGAGCAACTGCTGCTGACCGACCACAATGGCGTGGTCATCCTCACCTCACGGCCGGACTGGCGCTTCCGTGCCACCCGCCCGCTGAGCGAGGCCGAGCGCCAGGCCATCATCGCCATCCAGCCCTACCCGACCCAGGCCCCGCAACCGCTGGTGCTCAACCCGCAAGCGTGGATCGCCCAGACCCGCGACATCCCGGAAACCGGCTGGCAGGTCAGCATCCTTGCCCCGCGCATGCTGGTCGACCGCTCGGTGCAAACGGTGATGGCCATCGGTGCCGGCACCTTGCTGGTGCTGATGCTGCTGGCCGGCCTGGTGATGCAACGGCGCCGCCACTACATCGACCGTATCGATTTCGAGGCCCGTGGCCGGCAGGAACTGGAACAACGCGTGGCCGAGCGCACCGCCGACCTGGAAGGCCTGAACACCCGCCTCAAGCGTGCCGTGCTGGAGCGCGAGAACGCCCAGCAGGAGGCGGTGCGCGCCCAGGACGAGCTGGTACAGGCCGGCAAGCTCTCGGTGCTCGGCACCATGTCGGCCAGCATCAGCCACGAACTCAACCAACCGCTGGCGGCCATCCGCAGCTACGCGGAAAACGCCGAAATCCTGCTCGACCACCAGCGCATCGAGGATGCCCGCGGCAACCTCAAGCTGATCGGCGAGCTGACCGGGCGCATGGCCTCGATCATCGCCCACTTGCGCGCCTTCGCCCGCCGTGACCGCCATGCACCGGAGAGCGTGGCGCTGCAGCCGGCCCTGGACGATGCCCTCGCGCTGCTGGCCAAGCGTCGGCGCGCCATGGCCGTGGAGCTGATTCGCGACCTGCCGGAAGCCACCTTGTGGGTCCAGGCTGGCGAGACCCGCCTGCGCCAGGTGCTCGGCAACCTGTTGGCCAATGCCCTCGATGCCCTGACCGAAAAGGCCAACCCCCGCCGCCTGTGGCTGAGTGCCGAGCAGCGCGACGACTGCGTCTACCTGTACATTCGCGACAACGGCCCCGGCTTCAGCCGCCAGGCCCTGGAGCACGCCAAGGAGCCATTCTTCACCACCAAGACCCGCACCCAGGGCCTGGGCCTGGGCCTGGCCATCTGCGAAAGCCTGATGCGCGCCCTGGGCGGTGAACTGCTGCTGGCCAACCACCCGGAAGGTGGCGCACTGCTGACCTTGCAGCTGCGTGTGGCCGCGCCTGGCGCTACTTTGCCCAATTCGGAGGACCCCTCGGCATGACCACCGAGACACTCATCGACAGCCAAGCCCAGGTGATCCTGGTCGACGACGACCCGCACCTGCGCCAGGCGCTGAGCCAGACCCTGGACCTGGCCGGGCTCAAGGTGGTCGCGCTGGCCGATGCCCACGGCCTGGCCGAGCGCATCGAAGCCGACTGGCCTGGGGTAGTGGTCAGCGATATCCGCATGCCCGGTATCGATGGCTTGCAGTTGCTGGAACAGCTGCATGGCCGCGACGCCGAGCTGCCGGTGCTGCTGATTACCGGCCACGGCGATGTGCCGCTAGCGGTGCAGGCGATGCGCGCCGGCGCCTATGACTTTCTGGAAAAGCCCTTCGCCAGTGACGCGCTGCTCGACAGCGTACGCCGCGCCCTGGCCTTGCGCCGCCTGGTGCTGGACAACCGCAGCCTGCGCCTGGCCCTGAGCGACCGCCAGCAACTGGCCACCCGCCTGGTCGGCCAGTCGCCGGCCATGCAGCGCCTGCGCGAGCAGATCGGCGCCCTGGCTGGCACCCGTGCCGACGTGCTGATCCTGGGCGAGACCGGCGCGGGCAAGGAGGTAGTGGCCCGCGCCCTGCACGACCTGTCCAGCCGCCGCGACGGCCCGTTCGTGGCGATCAACGCCGGCGCCCTGGCCGAATCGGTGGTCGAAAGCGAGCTGTTCGGCCATGAGCCCGGTGCCTTCACCGGTGCGCAGAAGCGCCGCATCGGCAAGTTCGAGTTTGCCAATGGCGGCACGCTGTTCCTCGACGAGATCGAGAGCATGAGCCTGGATGTGCAAGTGAAACTGCTGCGCCTGCTGCAGGAACGGGTAGTCGAACGCCTGGGTGGCAACCAGCTGATCCCGCTGGACATCCGCATCATCGCCGCGACCAAGGAAGACCTGCGCCAGTCCGCCGACCAGGGGCGCTTTCGCGCCGACCTGTATTACCGCCTGAACGTGGCGCCGCTGCGTATTCCGCCGCTGCGCGAACGCGGTGATGACATCCTGGTACTGTTCCAGCACTTCGCCGACGCCGCCAGCCAGCGCCATGGCCTGCCCCCGCACACCCTGCAGCCGGCCCAGCGCGCCATGCTGCTGCGCCACGCCTGGCCCGGTAACGTGCGCGAATTGCAGAACGCCGCCGAACGTTTCGCCCTGGGCCTGGAGCTGGCCCTGGATGGCCAGGCAGCGCCTGCCGCGATGCCGGCGGCACCCCTGCTGAGCGGCAACCTCAGCGAGCAGGTCGAGCAGTTCGAGCGCTCGCTGATCGCCGCCGAACTGGCCCAGCCCCACAGCTCCATGCGCAGCCTGGCCGAAGCGCTGGGCATTCCCCGCAAGACCCTGCACGACAAGTTGCGCAAGCATGGCTTGAGCTTTGACGGTGGCAGCGGCGGGCAAGACGATCATGAGGACCACCGTTGATGAATAGCGATAGCCAGTATCTCCAGGCCGTGCTGCACGGCGACATCCCGCTGACCCGCGAAATGGGCCTGGAGGTGCTCGACTGGCAGCAGCACACCCTGCGCCTGCAACTGCCGTTGGCGGCCAACGTCAACCACAAGAGCACCATGTTCGGTGGCAGCCTGTACTGCGCGGCCGTATTGGTGGGTTGGGGCTGGCTGCACCTGCGCCTGCGCGAGCTGGGGATCGATGACGGGCATATCGTCATCCAGGAGGGGCAGATCAATTATCCGCTGCCGGTGACCGGGGCGGCGGTGGCACGTTGCGCGGCGCCGGACGAAAAGACCTGGGAACGCTTCGTGACGATGTACCAGCGTCGCGGGCGGGCGCGGCTGACGCTGGAAACCACGGTGAGCAATGCCGGTAGTGACGAGCCGGCGGTAAGGTTCAGCGGGCAGTACGTCCTGCACCGCTGAAACCCTGAGCGGCCTTGTGTCGCGATCGGGCCGCAACGCGGCCCCAAGGTTTCAGCTTCGCCGCCCGAATTGCCGGGGCCGCTTTGCGGCCCTTTCGCGACACAAGGCCGCTCCTACACGATCATGTGCGGCGGTCAGATCAGGCTCAGGAAGGCCTGGCGCCATTGTGCATTGGCCGGCAACGCCAGGAAGTGCGGGTTGAGCAACGACTTCCGTGGCGGGTAGCGGAACGGCAGGCCGTCCAGCCCGATCACTTCGCCCCCGGCGCCTTCCACCACTCCCTGGGCCGCCGCCGTATCCCACTGCGAAGTCGGCGCCAGGCGCGGATAGCAATCGGCGCTACCTTCCGCCAACAGGCAGAACTTCAACGAACTGCCAATGTTGGCCAGCTCCAGCTCACCCAACGCAGCGCCCAGCCCGGCCAACAACGCTTCCTGCTCCGGGCTGGAATGCCGACGGCTGGCCACCACGGTAAAGCGCTCTCCCAGCGGCGGTGCATTGCGTACCTGGATTGGCTCAGCGGCTTCACCGGCTTGCGCACGCCAGGCGCCCAGCCCACGGCCACCGAAGTAACAGCGCCCGTTGGTTGGCATCGAGACTACGCCAAACACCACCTCGCCGTTTTCCACCAGGGCGATGTTGACGGTGAATTCCTCGCTGCCGGCAATGAACTCCTTGGTGCCGTCCAGCGGGTCGACCAGCCACCAGCGCTGCCAGCGCTGGCGCTCGGCCAACGGGATATTGCAGTCTTCTTCCGACAGCAGCGGAATCTGCGGCGCCAGGGCCAGCAGGCCATCGGCAAGCACCCGGTGCGCCGCCAGGTCGGCGGCGGTCACCGGCGAATCGTCAGCCTTGCTGGTCACGGCGACATCGGCACGCCAGAACGGCAGGATCGCCTCGCCGGCCTTCAGCGCCAGCTTGACCACTTCGTGCATCAGTTGCAGGTCGTTCATGCTTCCAGCAGCCCCCGCTGAATCAGCAGGTCACGCGCCAGGTACAGCGCCGCCAGGGCACGACCTTCGGTGAACTGCGGGTGCATGGCCAAGGCCGACAGCTCGCGCAGGTTGACCTTGTCGACCCGCATCGGCTCCGGCTCGTCGCCCTCCAGGCGCGCTTCGTAAAGGTCGCTGGCCAGCACCACCTGGATCTTCTGGCTCATGTAGCCGGGCGACAGCGACAGCTCGGTCAGGTGCTCCAGCTGGTGCGCGCCAAAACCGGCCTCTTCCTTGAGCTCCCGGTCGGCTGCCGCCAGCACGTCCTCGCCCGGCTCGATCAGGCCCTTGGGCAGCGACAGCTCATATTCATCGGTGCCGCCGCAGTATTCTTCCACCAGCACGGCGTGCTCGGCGTCGAGCATGGCCACGATCATTACCGCGCCGTAACCATTGCCGCGCCCCACCAGGCGCTCGTAGGTGCGCTCATTGCCATTGCTGAAACGCAATTGCACGGCTTCGACGCGAAACAGGCGGCTGCTGGCGACGATTTCGCGGCTGAGGACGGTGGGTTTCTGGCGCATGGGGCGGCTCCTTGGCGTGAACGGGTTACTATACCGTGGCTTGCCGACTGATCGAGAATTTCCCATGCCTGTTCTTCCCTGGTCTGCCATCGATACTGTCCTGCTGGACATGGACGGCACCTTGCTCGACCTGCATTACGACAACCGCTTCTGGCTGGACCACCTGCCCCAGCGCTATGCCGAGCTGCACGGGGTGAGCCGGGCCATGGCGGAAATGGAACTGCAGCCACTGTTCGAGCGTAACGCCGGTACGCTGAACTGGTATTGCCTGGACTTCTGGAGCCGCGAGCTGCGCCTGCCGATTCGCGAGCTGAAACGGGAAATCGCCGACCTGATCGCCCTGCGCCCAGATGCCGACACCTTCCTGGCGGCCATTCGCCAGGCCGGCAAGCGCGTGGTGATGATCACCAATGCGCACCGGGATTCCCTGTCGCTGAAGCTGGAGCGGGTGGAGCTGACGCCGTATTTCGAGCGGCTGATCAGCTCGCACGACTATGGCTACCCGAAGGAAAGCCCGCAATTCTGGGATGCCTTGCAGGCGGACATCGGCTTTGCGCCGGAGCGCAGCCTGTTCATCGATGACACCCTGGCGATCCTGCGCAGTGCGCGGCGGTTCGGCGTGGGGCACTTGCTGGCGGTGCGCCAGCCCGATAGCCAGGCGGGGCCGCGGGATACCGAAGAATTTGCTGCGGTCGAGGACTACCGGGAGCTATTGGCAGGCCTGTGAGGGCCTCTTCGCGGGTATGCCCGCGAAGAGGCCGCTAGCGGCTGTGGAGATCAGTCAGGAATACGCAGCACCTGCCCTGGGTAGATCTTGTCCGGGTGCTTGAGCATCGGTTTGTTGGCCTCGAAGATCTTCTGGTACTTGTTGGGGTCGCCGTACACCTTCTTCGAGATGGCACTCAGCGTGTCGCCCTTCTCCACGGTCACGAACCGCGCCGCCTGCGCCACCGGCCCGGTTACGGTGATCTGGTCATCCACACTGGCGACACCGCTGATGTTGCCCGCCGCCAGGATGATCTTCTCCTTTTCCTCCTGGCTGGCCACCTCGCCCTGGAGGATGATCTTGTCCCCCTCTACCGAGACCTTGATGTTCGGGTTACCCAGGCCGACACTTTCCACGTGCTTTTTCAGCTGCTCTTCGGCGTTGGCATTACCGGGGGTCAGCAGATCGATCAACTTTTCGCCCGCTTCTTTCACAAAACTGAACAGACTCATGACACTCTCCTTGTTGACGTGAAACCGTTGGACAGTGAAGTCTAGGCGAAGACTCCGCCGACCCACCCGCATCTTCCATCGACGCGCTCTATCAAGGCATAGACCCTAGCGATTAGACGCCGCCGGCCCGCACGCCTAGGCTTGTGCTATCAAAAAGCTGCCGATAGCTCCGGTGAACAGCCAGCCCCGATGAAAAGCAAGCCTCCGCTCTGCGCGGCCTCGCCCCTGTCCATGCCCGCAGCCAGCAACACCTACGATTACGTCCAGCTCAACGACGCCCGACGCGACAGCACCCCGCTGGCCGAGGAAGTGGCCCTGGCCATCGCCTACAACGGCCTGAACCAGGCAGTGATGCTGGTCAGCCCCACCGACCTGGAGGACTTCGCGGTCGGCTTCAGCGTCGGCAGCGGCATTGTCGAAGGCACTGCCGAAATCTACGACCTGAAACTCTCCGGCAGTGGCTCGGCGATGTATGCCGACCTGGAGATTTCCAGCCGTGCATTCTGGAACCTGAAGAACCAGCGCCGCCAGTTGGCCGGCACCAGTGGTTGCGGCCTGTGCGGAGTCGAAGCGCTGGAGCAGGCATTGCCGGACCTGGCCAAGCTGCCTGACGCCCCTTTGCCGCCTGCGCAATGGCTGGTCGGGCTGCGCGAACGCATCGATGCTTTCCAACCCCTTGGCCAGCATTGCGGCGCGGTGCACGCGGCGTTGTTCATGGACCGCAACGGCGAATTGTTGCTCGGCCGCGAAGACATCGGCCGGCACAACGCCCTCGACAAGCTGATCGGTGCACTGCTGCGCCAGGGCATCGACAGCCAGGGCGGCCTGGCCATCGTCACCAGCCGCTGCAGCCTGGAGCTGATCCAGAAGGTGCTGCGTGCCGGTATCCAGACCCTGGTCAGCCTGTCGGCGCCCACCGGCCTTGCCCTGCAATGGGCGCGCAAACACAACCTCAATCTCATCCATCTGCCCAAGCACAGCGCACCGCGGGTCTATAGCCCCGCGGCGGAGGCGTAACAGTCGTGACCTCGTACCAGCACTTCCCGGAAAACGCCCCAGCCTCCCCTCCTCGCTACAAGCCCTACCACGGCCCCGCCGGTGGCTGGGGTGCACTGCGCAGCGTGGCCAAGGCCTGGGTCGGCAGCGATAACGCGCTGAAGAACATTCGCGCGCTGCTCAAGACCAACCAGAACGGCGGTTTCGACTGCCCAGGCTGCGCCTGGGGCGACTCACCCGAGAGCGGCATGGTCAAGTTTTGCGAGAACGGTGCCAAGGCGGTGAACTGGGAGGCGACCAAGCGCCGCGTCGACGCGGCCTTCTTCGCCCGCTACAGCGTCACTTCGCTGCTAGGTCAGAGCGACTACTGGCTTGAATACCAGGGGCGCCTGACCGAACCGATGGTCTATGACGCCCCCAGCGACCGCTACCTGCCGATCAGCTGGGATGCCGCCTTCGCCATGATCGGGCGCGAACTCAACAAGTTGGCCAGCCCCGACCAGGCCGAGTTCTATACTTCAGGCCGCGCCAGCAACGAAGCGGCATACCTGTACCAGCTGTTCGTGCGCGCCTACGGCACCAACAATTTCCCCGACTGCTCGAACATGTGCCATGAGGCCAGTGGTGTGGCCCTGGCGCAAAGCGTCGGGGTGGGCAAGGGCACCGTCACCTTCGACGACTTCGAACACGCCGATGCGATTTTCGTCTGGGGCCAGAACCCGGGCACCAACCACCCGCGCATGCTCGACCCGCTGCGCGATGCAGTGAAGCGTGGCGCCCAGGTGGTGTGCGTCAACCCGCTCAAGGAGCGTGGCCTGGAGCGCTTCCAGCACCCTCAGCACCCACTGGAAATGCTGACCAACAGCGACCGTCCGACCAATACGGCGTTCTTCCGCCCGGCGCTGGGCGGCGACCTGGCGATGCTGCGCGGCATGGCCAAGTTCGTCCTGCAGTGGGAGCGCGAAGCCCAGGCCAAGGGCGAGCCGGCGGTGTTCGACCACGCCTTCATCGCCGAGCACGGCCATGGCGTCGACGACTACCTGGCGGTGGTGGATGCCACCCCATGGGAACACATCCAGGCGCAGTCCGGCCTGCCCCTGGCCGACATCGAACTGGCTGCACGCATGTATTGCCGGGGCAAACGGGTAATCATGTGCTGGGCCATGGGCATCACCCAGCACCGCCATTCGGTGCCGACCATCCAGGAAATCGTCAACCTGCAGCTGTTGCGCGGCAATATCGGCGTACCTGGCGCAGGCCTGTGCCCGGTGCGTGGCCACAGCAACGTGCAGGGTGATCGCACCATGGGCATCAACGAACGCCCCCCAGAGGCGCTGCTCGATGCCCTGGAAAAGCGCTTTGGCTTCCCCGTACCACGGCAGCAGGGCCACAACACCGTCGAGGCGATTCAC
This sequence comes from Pseudomonas anuradhapurensis, assembly GCF_014269225.2. Classification (NCBI taxonomy): domain Bacteria; kingdom Pseudomonadati; phylum Pseudomonadota; class Gammaproteobacteria; order Pseudomonadales; family Pseudomonadaceae; genus Pseudomonas; species Pseudomonas anuradhapurensis. Next base: position 266,203 of record NZ_CP077097.1, on the reverse strand, counting down.
GCCATGCTCGAGGGCCGCGCCAAGGTGTTCATCGGCCTCGGTGGCAACTTCGCCCAGGCGACGCCGGATACCGAACGTACCGCCCAGGCGCTGCGCAACTGCGAACTGACCGTGCACATCAGCACCAAGCTCAACCGTAGCCACCTGGTGCACGGCAAGCAGGCGCTGATCCTGCCGTGCCTGGGGCGTACCGATATCGACCTGCAGGCCGAAGGGCCGCAGGCGGTAACGGTGGAAGACTCGTTCAGCATGGTCCACGCGTCCAATGGCCAGCTGCAACCGCTATCGCCACAGATGCGCTCGGAGCCCGCGGTCATCGCCGGTATTGCCGCCGCTACCTTGGGCAACAACCCGGTTGATTGGCGTTGGCTGGTGGCTGACTACGACCGTATTCGTGACCTGATCGGCGACACCATCGCCGGCTTTGCCGGCTTCAACCAGCGCCTGCGCCAGCCGGGCGGCTTCTACCTGGGCAACAGCGCCGCCACCCGCGAGTGGAAGACCAACACCGGCCGGGCCAATTTCAAGGCCAACCGGCTACCGGACACGCTGCTCGACGAGCGTGTACGCGCCAGCGGCCAACTGCCGGACCTGATCATGCAGTCGATGCGCTCGCACGATCAGTACAACACCACCGTCTACGGGCTGGACGACCGCTACCGCGGTGTGCGCGGCCAGCGCGAAGTGTTGTTCGTCAACGAAGCCGACATCCTTCGCCTGGGTTTCCAGCCGGGGCAGAAGGTCGACATCGTGTCGTTGTGGGGGGACGGGCATGTGCGCCGGGTGCGGGGCTTCACCCTGCTGGCCTTCGACATCCCGGCCGGACAGGCAGCGGCGTATTACCCTGAGGTGAACCCCCTGGTACCGCTGGAGAGTGTTGGCGACGGCAGCTACACGCCGACATCGAAGTTCATCGCCATCAAGCTGGAGCGGGCGCAGGGCGACGGGCGAATCCTCTAGGTTGCGCCGGCCTGTTCGCGGCCAAAGCCGCATGTACAGGTGCAGCGTCAAGTCGAAGCCGTGTGTAGGAGCGGATTTATCCGCGATGCAGGCGACGCGGTGGACGGCACCGGCTGTACCGGTAATCGCGGCTGCAGCCCCTACAGGGAAAATCACAAGGCCTGAGTCGTGGTGTTTCTGTAGAAGCAGTTAGCCGCAAAGAGGCCAACAGCCCCAACGCCAAAAACGAAAAAAGCCCTGTTCCAGTGCGGTTCAGGGCTTCGTCATAAAAGTCTCAGACAGCGAAAAATAGATAAAGTTTCACAGCAAATACAGTAACTTAGAGAATTGTGTACAACTCGTGTTACTCGTCGGATTTCCATTGCCAGGCGCGCTTGTTAGCCTCAAATTCGCCTCGTCATCCCTATGAGGCTCTCTTGATGAAGAAGTACTCCTCGATACTGTTGTTGTCTTTCAGCTTGCTCAGCGGCGTTGCCATGGCAGGCGGCACCACCGAGGCCGGCATTGGCGGCGCATTGGGTGGGGTACTGGGCTCTGTCGTGGGCAACTCCATCGGTGGTAGCACAGGCGGCGCCATTGGTGCGGGCCTGGGCGGTGCAGCCGGTGGCGCCCTGGGTGCCGACAAACGCCAGCGTGGCGAGGCTGCAATCGGCGGCGCGCTGGGCGCTGCTGGCGGTAACGTGGTCGGTCGCTCGGTCGGCGGCACTACCGGTAGCTACATTGGCGCGGCAGCCGGCGGTGGTGCCGGTGGCGCACTGGGTAACTACCTGGGCAAGGAGGCCGACGAAGATGATTACCACGATGGCCGCCGCTACCGTCGTGGCTATGACGACGACCGTCGTCACTGGGACAATGGCAACCACTACGGCCATCGCAAGCACAGACGCCACTGGCGCGACTAACGCCTGAGGGCCCTGCCCCGGCAACAAAAGCCCCGCCCCTGCCAGCGGGGCTTTTTTATGCCGGCTGTTCCAGCATGACGCCGGACAGGATCATCTGCAGCGTCTCCGCCAGCATTACCGGCCGGCCGCTGGCGCGCTCGATGAACACCTGCACCACCGTCCCTGCCGCACAGGCCTCCGGCTCGCCCGGACGGAACAGCGCCAGGCGGTACTCCACCGTACTGCCCGCCAGGCGCGTCACCCCCAACCCGACTTCCAGCACGTCCGGAAAGCCCGGCAACGCGTAGAAATCCGCTGCGGAGCTGACCACGAACGCTGCCAGCTCGCCGTCGCGCAGGTCCAGTTCGGCCTGTTCGACAAGAAATGCCTGGATTGCAGTTTCGAAGAAGCCATGCACGGTAGCCCCGGCGATATGGCCATTGAGGTCGTTGTCCTGCGGGCGGGTAAGGATGGGGTGGAAGTGGCAGAAGGCAGTGCGTTGAGGGGATTCGGTCATCTGGCTGGCTCTTGTCTTCGCAACGGATGCTGACAGTGAAACAGAAAAACCTGATTTCCGCTGCTTGCACCGGCTCTGCGTAGCAGCGGCCTTGTGTCGCGATGGGCCGCCAAGCGGCCCCTGGATTTCAGCGTGGATGCAGAACTGGCGGGGCTGCCTGCAGCCCATCGCGACACAAGGCCGCTGCTACAAGGGGCGCGTGTCGGCCGGAAGAAACAAAAAAGCCGCCCCGAGGGGCGGCTTTCGTTGCAACCGGCTTCAGCTTACAGCTGCGGGCCAGCGGCCTTGATGGCGTCGGACACGTCGAACTTCTTGAAGTTCTCGATGAACAGCTTGGCCAGGCCCTTGGCAGCCTCGTCGTAGGCAGCCTTGTCAGCCCAGTTGGTGCGCGGGTTGAGCAGCTCGGTTTCAACACCCGGAACAGCTTTCGGCACGTCCAGGTTGATGATGTCCAGGTGCTCGGTTTCGGCACCGACCAGCGCGCCGCTCTGGATCGCAGCGATCACGGCACGGGTGGTCGGGATGCTGAAGCGCTTGCCAACGCCGTAGCCACCGCCGGTCCAGCCGGTGTTGACCAGGTAGACCTTGGAGTTGAAGCCGTTGATACGCTTGATCAGCAGCTCGGCGTACTCGCCAGCCGGGCGTGGGAAGAACGGAGCGCCGAAGCAGGTAGAGAAGGTCGACTTGATGCCGCCGCCCGAGCCCATTTCGGTGGAACCGACCAGCGCGGTGTAGCCGGACAGGAAGTGATAGGCCGCCTGCTCGTTGTTCAGGATCGACACCGGAGGCAGAACACCGGTCAGGTCGCAGGTCAGGAAGATGACTGCGTTGGGCTCGCCGCCCAGGTTCGCTTCGGAACGCTTGGCCACGTGCTCCAGCGGGTAGGCCGCACGGCTGTTCTGGGTCAGGCTGACGTCGGTGTAGTCGGCGTGCTTGTTGGCGTCGAGAACGACGTTCTCCAGCACTGCACCGTGCTTGATGGCTTTCCAGATGACCGGCTCGTTCTTCTCGGACAGGTCGATGCACTTGGCGTAGCAACCACCTTCCATGTTGAACACCACGCCCTCGCCCCAGCCGTGCTCGTCGTCACCGATCAGGTAACGGCTTTCGTCGGCCGACAGGGTGGTCTTGCCGGTGCCGGACAGGCCGAAGAACAGGGTCACGTCGCCTGCTTCGCCGATGTTGGCGGCGCAGTGCATCGGCAGCACGTCGGCAGCCGGCAGCAGGAAGTTCTGCACCGAGAACATGGCCTTCTTCATTTCGCCGGCGTAGCGCATGCCAGCGATCAGCACCTTCTTCTGGGCGAAGTTGATGATCACGCAGCCATCGGAGTTGGTACCGTCACGCTCCGGCTCGCAGACGAAGTTGGCCACGTTGAGGATCTGCCACTCGCCACGGCCAGCCGGGTTGTACTGCTCCGGGTTGATGAACAGGCAACGACCGAACAGGTTCTGCCAGGCAGTCTGTGTGGTCATCTTCACCGGCAGGTAGTGCTCGGCAGCCGCCCCTACGTGAACGTAGGAAACGAAGTGATCCTGGGCGTTGTTGAACGCCTCGACGCGGTCCCACAGGGCATCGAACTTGTCGGCCGGGAACTTGCGGTTGATCGGGCCCCAGGCAATGGCGTCCTGGGTGGAAGGTTCTTCGACGATGAAACGGTCAGCCGGCGAACGGCCAGTACGGTGACCAGTCTCCACGACCAGTGCGCCAGTATCGGCTAGTACGCCTTCACCGCGTTGCAGCGCTTCTTTTACCAGCTCATCGACGCTCAGGTCGGTGTACACGGTGTTGTTGGCTTGCGTCATGAGATACCCCATCCGGCCCGAGGCCGAGTGCTCCAAACGTTTTGTAGTTGTCTCGAAAAAACTACTACAGCGAAAAAAGTGGCCGGATTATGCCAGAAACGCCCAAAAAAAGTAGGCCCCTCCTGTCAGAACTGCGCTTTTGCGCAATTCGACAGGAAATTATCCTGTAGTTAAACGTTTCAGTGACGAGTTTCTGAGGCTACGTCCGTGCCGCCACCGGCAAACAGTTGCGCCACGTCACTGGCGTCGAAGAAATAGCGCTCGTTGCAGAACTGGCAATCGATCTCGACCTGCCCGCCGCACTCTTCCACCAACGCCTTGGCGTCCTGCTCGCCCAGACTGACCAGCGCATTGCCGGAACGTTCACGAGAGCAACTGCAATTGAAGCGCAACGGCTGGATGTCGAACAGGCGCACGGCATCTTCGTGGTACAGGCGGTGCAGCAAGGTTTCGTTGCCCAAGGCCCACTCCTCGGCCTTGAGCGTGGTGGCCAGGGCGACCACGTGCTGCCAGCTTGCTTCGCGCTCTTCGTCGTCGGGCTGGCGATCGCGCGGCAATTGCTGCAGCAGCAGGCCACGGGCCTTGCCGCCTTCGGCATGCAGCCAGAAACGGGTATTGAGCTGTTGCGACTGCACGAAATAGTTGGTGAAGCACTCTGCCAGGTTGTCGCCATTGAGGTCGACAGTACCCTGGTAGCGCTGGCCCTTGACCGGGTCGATGGTGAGGGTCAGGTGGCCGTCGGGCATCAACTCCGACAGGGTCGCGTGGGGCGGGATCTGCTCCGCTTCGTAGCGGGCCATGCCGCGGATGTCGCGGTCACCGGAACACTCGACCATCAGCAGCGGGATCGGCCCGGCCGAACGCGCCTGCAGAATCAGCAGGCCGTCGAACTTCAGCGCCCCGACCAACAGGGCAGTGGCGGCCATCAGTTCGCCGAGCAGCGTCTGCACCGGTTGCGGGTACTCATGACGCGCCAGCACCGCGGCGTAGCTGTCATCGAGAGACACCCACTCGCCGCGCACATCGCGCTCGTCGAAGATGAAACGTTGGGTGAAATCGGTATCAGGCAAGTCGCTCATAGGTTTTGGCTATCTGAGAATAATGACAAAATGGTTACAAGGGTTGTCGGAAATCGAGCGAGAACCCCGTTATAGAGCGCTTACGATGCGCTCCGCGTCCTGTTTGCAATAGAGGTATTTTATGGACAATCCACCACTGTTCCAAGCAAGGTGGTCCTTCGGGCCCTTGGCAGCCTGTACGCTGCTTCCCATCGTTCTACTGTGTTTCTGGTTATGGCCCGTTGGCCAGATCCTGTGCCTGACTTTCGACGAATGGCTGTTCCACAGCCTGAATGCCCCGCTGGCGGAAAGCACCGTCTGGCGCTACATCTGGACGCTCGGCAGCCTGCGCCCATTCGACATCGTCGTTGGCCTGATCCTGCTGGCAGTGCTTATCCGCGGCGACTGGGTGTTCAAGGCGGCACAGGTTCGCCAGGCCTTTTTCGGCTTTCTGGTCACGCTTGTCCTCTTAGTGGTGATTCGCGCACTGTTTTCCAAGTGGGTGGCTGCAATGGGCTGGCAACACGACAGCCCATCGATGGTGTTCGACAACGTCGTGCACCTGAGCGATTACTATCCGAACCTGGAAAAGGCCTGGGAATTGAAGGACCGCTCAAGCAACAGTTTTCCCGGCGACCACGCCTCGGTTCTGCTGATCTGGGCGCTGTTCATGAGCGTGTTCAGCCGCCGCCTGGTGCAGTACCTGGTGATCTGGGGGCTGGCGCTGCTGTTCATGCTGCCGCGCCTGGTAGCTGGTGCCCACTGGGGGCAAGATGACTACATCGGCGGGTTGCTGATGGCCGTGCTGGCGTTGGGCTGGAGCTACTACACCCCGCTGGCGGCCAAGGGCAGTGCGGCGCTGATGCGCTGGACAGCGCCGTTGTTCAACCTGCTGGGCAAATTACCGTTGGTCGGACGGATGGCCGTCACCCGGTGAGGCCATGGGGCTGCTGCGCAGCCCATCGCCGGCAAGCCCGCGATGGGCCGCAACGCGGCCCCTTTCAATCGAAACTGCCATGCAACTGGTGAATCTGCCGCCGCTGCTTCTTGGTCGGCCGGCCATCGGTCGTCACCCCCAGGGCGCCCGCCTTGCGCATTTCTGCCGCCTGCTCACGGCGGCGCACGCTCTCTTCGGTTTCCTCGTACAACGTCTGCGCCTCCGGCGCCCCACGCCGCACCACCGACAGTGCTTTTACCACCACCGTGCGTTCATCGAACCCGGTGCGCAGCACGAACTCGTCGCCTACCCGCGGCTCCTTGCCCGGCTTGCAGCGCTCGCCCCGGCAATGCACCTTACCGCTCTCGATCGCCGCCTTGGCCAGTGCGCGGGTCTTGTAGAAGCGAGCCGCCCACAGCCATTTGTCCAGGCGGACCTTGTCGTCTTCTTCGGCTTTTTGTGCCATCCCGTTACCTCGAACGCTGTGTTTCATCGAACTGTACTACCGTAACGAGCGGATGCAAAAAATCCCCGCCGTGCTTACAGTTCAACACCTCATCAGCAGGGTGCGTTTCGTGAAGACATTTGACCATTTGACAGTGATCGGCCTGCGCGAGTGGGTAGCCCTGCCCGACCTTGGCGTGGCCGGGTTGCGCGCCAAGATCGACACCGGCGCCAGCACCTCCAGCCTGCATGCCACCGAAATCGAACCGTTCGAACGCGACGGCCAGCCCTGGGTCCGCTTCACTGCCCACCTGGGTTCGGTGGTGCAACTGCGCCACCGTCGCTGCGAGGCACCGCTGGTGACCATGAAGACCATCAAGAGCTCCAATGGCCAGGCCCAGACCCGCTATGTCATCCGCACGTCACTGGCATTGGGCGATGGTGTGTGGGAGGTGGAGTTCACCCTGGCCTGCCGCAAGAACATGCGCTACCGCCTGTTGCTGGGTTCCAAGGCGCTGATCCACGGCCAGTTGGTGGTCAACCCCGGGCTGAAATACGTACAAGACAAACCGGCCTTCCCGGCCACCCTTTCCCCTGTCACAGGTGCTGCATGAAGATCGCTGTGCTGTCGCGCAATCCGCGTCTGTATTCCACCCGCCGCCTGGTCGAAGCCGGAACCCAGCGGGGCCACGAAATGGTGGTGATCGATACCCTGCGGGCCTACATGAACATTGCCAGCCACAAGCCGCAGATCCACTACCGCGGCAAACCGCTGGAAGGTTTCGATGCGGTGATCCCGCGCATCGGCGCCTCGGTGACCTTCTATGGCTGCGCAGTGCTGCGCCAGTTCGAGATGATGGGTGTATATCCGCTCAACGAGTCGGTGGCGATTGCCCGCTCGCGGGACAAGCTGCGCTCACTGCAATTGTTGTCGCGGCGTGGCATCGGCCTGCCGATTACCGGCTTCGCCCACTCGCCGGACGATATCCCCGACCTGATCCAGATGGTCAACGGCGCCCCGCTGGTGATCAAGGTGCTGGAAGGCACCCAGGGCATCGGCGTGGTGCTGTGCGAAACCACCAAGGCGGCCGAGTCGGTGATCGAGGCGTTCATGGGCCTGAAGCAGAACATCATGGTGCAGGAGTACATCAAGGAAGCTGGCGGCGCGGACATCCGCTGCTTCGTGGTCGGCGACAAGGTCATCGCCTCGATGAAACGCCAGGCCAAACCCGGCGAATTCCGTTCCAACCTGCACCGTGGCGGCGTGGCCAGCCTGATCAAGATCACGCCGGAAGAACGCATGACCGCCATCCGCGCGGCCAAGGTGATGGGCTTGAGCGTGGCGGGTGTGGATATCCTTCGTTCCAACCATGGGCCGCTGGTGATGGAGGTGAACTCGTCACCGGGGCTGGAGGGCATCGAGGTGACCACCGGCAAGAACGTGGCGGCGATGATCATCGAGCATCTGGAGAAGAATGGCGGGCCTAATCAGACCCGGACCAAGGGCAAGGGTTGAGAGCCTGGGGCTGCCTTGCAGCCCATCGCGACACAAGGCCGCTCCTACAGCAGGTCGCGCACTCTTTGTAGGAGCGGCCTTGCGTCGCGAAAGGGCCGCCAAGCGGCCCCGGTAATCAAACGGCATTACGTGGCAGCAACAGCCCCAAAGGCAGCCTTACCCGCGCCTCGATCCCGCCCCCGGAGCGGTTGCGCAGCTCCACATTGCCGCCATGCTGCGCCGCGATCCGCTTGACGATCGCCAGCCCCAGCCCGGTGCCCTTGCCACCGCGCGCCCGGTCGCCGCGAATGAACGGGTTGAAGATGGTTTCCAGCTCCGACTCGTCGATCCCTGTGCCACGGTCCAGCACACTCAGCACCACGTACGGCGCACTCTCGTCGCCCGACACGTAGGCGGCCACCTCAACCCCCTTGCCGGCATGGTGCAAGGCGTTGCCGATCAGGTTGCCGAGCATGCGCTTGAGCGAAACCCGGCGCAGCGGGAACGGCGGAATCGGCTCCAGGCACAGGCGCACGCGTTCTTCCGGCTGGTTGTAAGGCGCCACCACTTCGCGCACCAGGTCGGCCAGGTCGACTTCTTCGAGCGGTTCGTCACGGCCATCGCGAATGAAGGCCAGGAACTGATCGAGGATCGCATCCATGTCCTCGATATCACGGACCATGTCTTCACTCAGCTCGCTGTCGCTGTTCAACAATGACAGCGACAGGCGCAAGCGCGTCAGCGGGGTGCGCAGGTCGTGGGACACCCCGGCGAGCATCAGCTCGCGCTCGCGCCCGGCCTGCTCGACATCCTCGGCCATCTGGTTGAAGGCCTTGTACACCTCGGTCATCTCACTGGGCGTATCGCTGATCGGCAGGCGCACGCTGCGCCCCTGGCCGAGCAGGCGAGCAGCGAATACCAGGCGTTTGAGCGGCTGGTTCAACTGGCGCACGAAGATCCACGCCGAGGCGGTGGAAAGCAGGCCAATGGCGAGGAACCAGCCCAGCACGTTCCAGATCTTCTGCCCCCGCAGCGGGTGCGGATACAGCGGCACTTTCAGCCAACCGGGGCCCAGGCTGGGCGCGTTGACCCACAACGCCGGTGGGGCGTGAATACGCAGGCGCACCTCGGTATCATCGCCCAGCTCGGCCTGCATCTGCCGTTGATAGATTTCACTGTAGGGCCAGTGCTGTTCGCCCTCGGGTACACCCGAGCCGGTAACCCGGATAAGGCCTGCCGCTTCGGCGATCTTGTCGCGGTTTTCTTCGTCGGCAGCCCAGTAGGCGCGCAAGGTCAGCGCGACGCCGTGGCTGTACTGGCGGTCGACCAGCACGTCCTCGTTCATCAACAGGTAGACCAGGGTCAAGGCCTTGGAGAACAGGACGACGATCAACACCAGCCACAGCGTGCGGGCGAAGAAGCTTTGCGGAAACCACAGCGGTGTCTTCATCGACGGCGAGGCATCATTTGCCGGCGTTTCCGTCCGGTACGAACACGTAGCCCACGCCCCAGACAGTCTGGATATAGCGCGGCTTGGACGGGTCCGGCTCGATCATGCGGCGCAGGCGCGAGATCTGCACGTCGATGGAGCGCTCCAGCGCATCCCATTCGCGGCCACGGGCCAGGTTCATCAGCTTGTCGCGGGTCAGCGGCTCGCGTGCATGCATGACCAGTGCCTTGAGCACGGCGAACTCACCGGTGGTAAGCATGTGCACTTCGTCGCCACGCTTGAGTTCGCGGGTAGCCAGCGACAGCTCGTAGTCGCCGAAGGTGACCGACTCGTCTTCACTGCCCGGCGCACCCGGCACGCTCGGGGCCTGGCGGCGCAGCACGGCCTTGACCCGGGCCATCAGCTCGTCCGGGTTGAACGGCTTGCCGAGGTAGTCGTCGGCGCCCAGTTCCAGGCCCTTGATGCGGCTGAGCTCGTCGCCCTTGGCGGTAAGCATGATGATCGGGATCTGGTTGTTCTGCTGGCGCAGGCGCTTGCATGCCGACAGGCCGTCTTCACCGGGCAACATCAGGTCGAGCACCACCAGGTTGAACACCTCGCGCTGCAGCAGGCGGTCCATCTGCTCGGTGTTGGGCACCGCGCGGGCACGGTAGCCCTTGCTGGCGAAGAAACGCTCCAGCAGGCTGCTCAGCCCCGGGTCGTCATCGACGATGAGAATCTTTTCACCTTCAGCGGTGTTTGGCGTGCCGGTCATGAATTACTCCTCTGGTATCGCCGCGCATTATGGCGTAGCCATTGCTGCACGTTGCGTGAGCATTGTTAGCAGATTTTTCCCCGGGCGCCAGTTCCGGCTGGCCGGGCGCCATCACCGCAAGGCGGTTGCGATGGGTATAATGCGCGGCTTTCATCCAGCGCCGCCGGGCGAAAGGCCCACAGGCGCCCTCCGTATTCATCAATGTCAGGTGGTTTACATGGACAGCATCAACAGCCGTATCGCCGAGGAACTGGGCGTACGCCCCCAGCAGGTCGAGGCGGCCGTGGGCCTGTTGGACGAAGGCTCGACCGTGCCCTTCATCGCCCGTTACCGCAAGGAAGTGACCGGTAGCCTGGACGATACCCAGCTGCGCCATCTGGAAGAACGCCTGCGCTACCTGCGCGAACTCGACGAGCGCCGCGCCAGCATCCTGGCCAGCATCGAGGAGCAGGGCAAGCTGACCCCGGAACTGGCCCGCGAGATCAAGCTGGCCGATACCAAGACCCGCCTCGAAGACCTCTACCTGCCGTACAAGCAGAAGCGCCGCACCAAGGGCCAGATCGCCCTCGAAGCCGGCCTCGGCGAGCTGGCCGATGGCCTGTTCGACAACCCTGACCTGGCCCCGGAAAGCGAAGCCGCACGTTTCGTCAACGCCGACAAAGGCGTGGCCGACGTCAAGGCGGCGCTGGAAGGCGCCAAGTACATCCTCATGGAACGCTTCGCCGAAGACGCCGCCCTGCTCGATAAGCTGCGCAGCTTCCTCAAGCAGGAAGCCGTGCTCAGCGCCCGCGTGGTGCCCGGCAAGGAAGAGGAAGGCGCCAAGTTCCGCGATTACTTCGCCCATGACGAACTGCTGCGCAACGCGCCGTCGCACCGTGCCCTGGCGATTTTCCGCGGGCGCAACGAGGGCGTGCTGAGCGCCTCGCTCAAGGTTGGTGAAGAACTGCCCGGTACCCTGCACCCCTGCGAGCTGATGATCGGTAACCACGTCGGTATCGAGAACCGTAACCGCCCGGCCGACAAGTGGCTCGGCGAGGTGGTGCGCTGGACCTGGAAGGTCAAGCTGTATACCCACCTGGAAACCGACCTGTTCGGCGAACTGCGCGACAACGCCGAAGGCGAGGCGATCAATGTCTTCGCCCACAACCTGCACGACCTGCTGCTGGCCGCCCCGGCCGGCCCGCGCGCGACCCTGGGCTTCGACCCGGGCCTGCGCACCGGCTGCAAGATCGCCGTGGTCGATGCCACCGGCAAGCTGCTGGACCACACCACGGTCTACCCGCACGCGCCGAAGAACGACTGGGACCGTACCATTTCCATCATGGCCGCGCTGTGCGCCAAGCACTCGGTGGAGCTGATCGCCATCGGCAACGGTACCGCCAGCCGCGAAAGCGACAAGCTGGTGGCCGAGCTGGTCAAGAAGTATCCAGCGCTGAAGATTACCAAGGTCATGGTTTCCGAAGCCGGCGCTTCGGTGTACTCCGCCTCGGAGCTGGCTGCCCGCGAATTCCCGGACCTGGACGTGTCGATCCGTGGCGCTGTTTCCATCGCCCGCCGCCTGCAGGACCCGCTGGCCGAGCTGGTGAAGATCGACCCGAAATCCATCGGCGTCGGGCAGTACCAGCACGATGTGTCCCAGGTGAAGCTGGCACGTGGCCTGGACGCCGTGGTCGAGGACTGCGTGAACGCCGTGGGGGTCGACGTCAACACCGCCTCGGTGGCGCTGCTGACCCGTATTTCCGGTCTCAACGCCACCCTGGCGCAGAACATCGTCGCCCACCGCGATGCCAACGGCCCGTTCGCGACCCGCGCGGCGCTGAAAAAAGTCAGCCGCCTGGGTGAGAAAACCTTCGAACAGGCCGCCGGCTTCCTCCGCGTGATGAACGGCGACAACCCGCTGGACGCCTCGGCAGTGCACCCTGAAGCCTACCCACTGGTGCAGCGCATAGCCGCCGACACCGGCCGCGACATCCGTTCGCTGATCGGTGACAGCAGCTTCCTCAAGCGCCTGGACCCGAAGCAGTTCACCGATGAAACCTTCGGCCTGCCGACCGTCACCGACATCCTGCAGGAACTGGACAAGCCTGGCCGTGACCCGCGCCCCGAGTTCAAGACCGCCAACTTCCAGGACGGCGTCGAAGACCTCAAGGACCTGGAGCCGGGCATGATCCTCGAGGGCGTGGTGACCAACGTCACCAACTTCGGCGCCTTCGTCGACATCGGTGTGCACCAGGACGGCCTGGTGCACATCTCGGCGCTATCGGAGAAGTTCGTCAAGGACCCGCGTGAGGCGGTCAAGGCCGGCGACGTGGTCAAGGTCAAGGTCATGGAAGTGGACATCCCGCGCAAGCGCGTCGGCCTGTCCATGCGCATGAGCGACACCCCGGGCGAAAAGGTCGAAGGCAACCGCGGCGGCAACCGTGGCACCGGCGGCAACCGCCAGCAGCAGGTACCGCGCCAGCGTGAAACTGCCACCGCCGCGCCGGCCAACAATGCCATGGCTGCACTGTTCGCCAACGCCAAGCAGTTGAAGAAGAAGTGATGGACGTACCCGGCGAATACGTCGAAAGCGCCTTCAGCCAGCTACTCGGCTGCCGCCTGCAGCACCTGGAGACAGGTGTTGCCGAGGTAGCCCTGGCCCTCGGGCCGCACTTGCGCAACCGTGGCCAGAAACTGCACGGCGGGGCGATCTTCAGCCTGGTGGATATCGCCATGGGCCTGGCTTGCTCGGCCAGCCATGGCTTTGACCAGCAAAGCGTGACCATCGAGTGCAAGATCAACTACATGCGCGCCGTCAGTGACGGCGAAGTGCTGTGCACGGCTCGCGTGCTGCACGCCGGGCGGCGCACCCTGGTAGTCGACGCCGACGTAGTCCAAGGCGACAAACTGGTGGCGAAAGCGCAAGGAACCTTCGCGGTTCTCTAGCTCACCAACCGCTATGTGCGGTATTTTCGGCAACAAACTGGGGGCTGCGAAGCGGCCTCCGAAGTCGGCGCTGTGCAATGCCGGAACCGCATAAACCAGGCGACAACGCCAGTTCCTTTTCCCACTACCCTTGTAGACCGTCTTTTCTACCCCCATATTGGGGCGACTGACGCGTGAAGGAATACATCTTGAGCGACCTCCTCAACCGCCGCCTGAGCCTGCTCGGCGCCAATCTCCCCCTGCTCAAGCAGTGCCTGCACGGTATTGAGCGCGAATGCCTGCGTGTGACCGACGAAGGTCGCCTGGCCCAGACGCCGCATCCGCAAGCCCTGGGGTCGGCGCTGACCAACGAGCAGATCACCACCGATTATTCCGAGTCGCTGCTGGAGTTCATCACCCCGGCCCTGCCCGACCCGGCCAAGGTGCTCGAAAGCCTCGAGGAGACCCACCGTTTCGTCTACAGCAAGCTGGGCGACGAATACCTGTGGAGCCCATCGATGCCGTGCACGCTGCCGGCCGAGGAAGACATCCCGATCGCCGAATACGGCAGCTCCAACATCGGCAAGCTCAAGCACGTCTACCGCAAGGGCCTGGCCCTGCGCTACGGCCGCACCATGCAGTGCATCGCCGGTATCCATTACAATTTCTCCTTGCCGGAGGCACTGTGGCCACTGCTGCGCAGCGCCGAAGGCAGCAGCGAGAGCGACCGCGACTACCAGTCGTCGGCCTACATCGCGCTGATTCGCAATTTCCGCCGTTACAGCTGGCTGTTGATGTACCTGTTCGGCGCCTCGCCGGCCCTGGACAAAGGCTTCCTGCGTGGCCGTCCGCATCAGCTCGAAGAGCTCGACGCCGAAACCCTGTACCTGCCCTATGCCACCAGCCTGCGCATGAGCGACCTGGGCTACCAGAGCAACGCCCAGGCCGGCCTCACGCCGTGCTACAACAACCTGGCCAGCTACACCGACAGCCTGCGCAAGGCGGTCGGCACGCCCTACCCGCCCTACGTCGAGATCGGTACACACGTGGACGGCGAGTGGGTGCAGCTGAACACCAACATCCTGCAGATTGAAAACGAGTACTACTCGAACATCCGCCCCAAGCGCGTCACCTACACCGGCGAGCGGCCAATCCAGGCCCTGACCTCGCGTGGCGTGCAGTATGTGGAAGTGCGCTGCCTGGACATCAACCCGTTCCTGCCGGTGGGCATCGACCTGACCGAGGCGCGCTTCCTCGATGCGTTCCTGCTGTTCTGCGCGCTGGAAGACAGCCCGCAACTGGATAATGGCGAATGCGGCCAATGCACCAACAACTTCCTGACCGTGGTCAAGGAAGGCCGTCGCCCTGGCTTGGAACTGCGCCGCAATGGCCAGCCGATCGGCCTCAAGGACTGGGCTGGCGAGCTGCTCGGGCGCATCCGCCAATTGGCCGACCTGCTCGACCAGGCACATGGCGGTGACGAACACGCCAAAGCCCTGGATGCGCAGCAGGCCAAGGTTGACGACGCCTCACTGACGCCATCGGCCCAGGTGTTGGCGCGCATGACCGAGCATGACGAAAGCTTCGTCAAGTTCGCCCTGCGCCAAAGCCAGATCCACGCCGAAACCTTCCGTGAGCAGCCGCTACCGGTCGAGCGCCAGCAGGCCTTCGAGACCCTCGCCCGCGAATCGCTCGCCGAGCAGTCGCGCCTGGAGCAGCAGGAGGTGGGCGATTTCGACCTGTTCGTCGGCGCCTACCAGGCCAGTATCCTGGCGATCAGCAACTGATGAACCGCAGCGCCACCCCGCGCAAGCCGCGCGCCAGCAGCCAGGCCAGGATCGCGGCGATCCTGGCGGCGGCACGCGAGCTGCTGGCCGAACAGGGGGTGGCCGCGCTGTCGATCTACAGCGTGGCCGAGCGCGCGCAGATACCGCCATCGTCGGTGTACCACTTTTTCGCCAGCGTGCCGGCCTTGCTGGAAGCGTTGACCGCCGATGTGCACCGTGCCTTTCGCGAAGCCCTGAGCGCACCGATCGACAGCCACGCCTTCACCACCTGGCATGAGCTGTCACGGTTGATCGAACAGCGCATGCTGGATATCTACAACGAGGATGCGGCAGCGCGGCAGCTGATTCTGGCTCAGCATGGGTTGAGCGAAGTGGTGCAGGCCGATCGGCAGCACGACATGGAGCTGGGCGACTTGATGCACAAGTTGTTCGACCAGCACTTCCATCTGCCGGTGATGCCGCTGGATGTGGATGTGTTCGCCCTGGCCATGGAGCTGAGCGACCGGGTGTATGCGCGCTCGGTGCAACTGCATGATGCAATCACCCCGCGCATGGCCGAGGAAGGCAAGCGCGTGTGCGAGGCGTATCTGGGCTTGTACCTGCCGCCGTTTCTGGCCAAGCGCTAAGTTTCAGGGGCCTCATCGCCGGCGAGCCAGCCGCGTTGACTTCAAATTGACGCTGCACCTGTAGGAGCGGCTTCAGCCGCGATCACCGGCACAGCCGGTGCCAGCCACCGCGTCGCCTGCTTCGCGGATAAATCCGCTCCTACAGCTGCCTGTTAGAGGGGGCAGGGCTGCCAAGCAGCCCCCTGAACCCCATCACAGCTTGGCGATAGACACCTCAGTCGATTTCACGAAGGCAATCACTTCACTGCCCACCTGCAGCTCCAGCTCACGCACGGAGCGGGTAGTGATGACCGAGGTGACGATGCCCGAGGCAGTCTGCACGTCGATTTCCGACAGGACCGGGCCTTCGAGGATCTCCTTGACGGTGCCTTTGAACTGATTGCGGACGTTGATGGCTTTGATGGTCATGATTTCATTCCTTCTCTAGGGACTTCCGGGGTATTAGTGCGCCCAACGCAATTGCGTGGGCAGAGGGGCGACAGGATCCGGCTCGGGCGCAGCGCCCGGGGCCGACAGAACACGGTTGAGCACTTCGCTCTCCAGCGCGGCCAGGCGGTGCGAACCACGCGCCCGGGGCCGTGCCAGGTCGACAGTGAGATCGAGCCCGACCTCACCGTCCTCGATCAGGATCACCCGGTCAGCCACGGCAACCGCCTCGCTGACGTCGTGGGTGACCAGCAGCACGGTGAAGCCGTGCTGGCGCCACAGGCGTTCGATCAGCTGCTGCATCTCGATACGGGTCAGTGCATCCAGTGCACCGAGCGGCTCGTCCAGCAGCAGCAGGCGCGGCTGGTGGATCAGCGCCCGAGCCAGGGCCACGCGCTGCTTCTGGCCACCGGAGAGCGCTGCCGGCCATTCGTTGCCACGGTCGGCCAGGCCAACGGCCTCCAGGGCTTGCAGCGCACGCGGGCGCCAGTCGCCGGACAGGCCCAGGCCGACGTTGTCGATCACCTTCTTCCACGGCAGCAGGCGCGCATCCTGGAACATCAGGCGGGTTTCTTCGCGGGCCTCTTCCAGCGCTGCGGCGCCAGCCAGCAGCTGGCCTGCCGTAGGCTGGTCGAGGCCGGCCAGCAGGCGCAGCAAGGTGCTCTTGCCGCAGCCACTGCGGCCGACGATGGCGACGAACTGGCCAGCCGGGATATGCAGCTCGATGCCCTTGAGCACTTCACGCTGGCCGAAGGTCTTGCGCAGGCCGCTGGCAGCCAGCGGGATACCACGCAACAGGCGTGGCGGCTGTTCCTTGAGCACAGTCATGCGCCCTCCTTCTTCGCCACTTGATAGGCCGGGTGCCAGCGCAGCCACACGCGCTCCAGGCCCCGCGCAGCAAGGTCGGCAAGCTTGCCGAGCACGGCGTACAGGACGATGGCCAGTACCACCACGTCGGTCTGCAGGAATTCGCGGGCGTTCATTGCCAGGTAGCCGATGCCGGCGTTGGCCGAGATGGTTTCGGCAACGATCAGGGTCAGCCACATGAAGCCCAGGGCAAAACGCACGCCGACCAGGATCGATGGCAAGGCCCCCGGCAGGATCACCTGGCGGAACAGGCTGAAGCCGGACAGGCCGTAGCTGCGCGCCATCTCCACCAGCGCCGGGTCGACATTGCGGATGCCGTGATAGGTGTTCAGGTAGATCGGGAACAGCGTGCCCAGCGCGACCAGGAAAACCTTCGCCGACTCGTCGATACCGAACCACAGGATCACCAGCGGAATCAGCGCCAGGTGCGGCACGTTGCGGATCATCTGCACCGAGCTGTCGAGCAGGCGTTCGCCCCAGTTCGACAAGCCGGTAATGAAGCCCAGCACCAGGCCGATGCTGCCACCAATGACGAAGCCCAGCCCGGCGCGCCAGCCACTGATCGCCAGGTGCGACCAGATATCGCCACTGCGCACCAGCTCGACGCCGGCGCTGACCACCGCGCTGGGCGCCGGCAGGATGCGGGTCGACAGCCAGCCGGCGCTGACCGCCAGCTGCCAGGCGGCCAGCAGCAGGACCGGCAGCGCCCACGGTGCCAGGCGCTGGCCAAGGCTATTGGAAGTTGCACGACTCATGGCCAGGCCCTCAACTTTGCGCAACGGACTTGGGCAGGATGTCGTTGGCCACCATCTCGCCGAACGGGCTGACGTAGCCGCCGGCCTTGGCTTGCTCCGGGCGCTGCACGTCCAGGTGCGGGAACAGCAGCTCAGCCACCCGGTACGACTCTTCCAGGTGCGGGTAACCGGAGAAGATGAAGGTGTCGATGCCCAGCGCGGCGTATTCCTTGACCCGCGCCGCAACGGTCGGGCCATCCCCGACCAGCGCGGTACCGGCACCACCACGCACCAGGCCGACGCCAGCCCACAGGTTGGGGCTGACTTCCAGCTTGTCGCGGCTGCCGTTGTGCAGCGCCGCCATGCGCTGCTGGCCGACCGAGTCGAAGCGCGCCAGCGAGGCCTGGGCACGGGCGATGGTGTCGTCATCCAGGTGCGAAATCAGCTTGTCGGCGGCAGCCCAGGCTTCTTCGTTGGTTTCCCGCACGATCACGTGCAGGCGGATGCCAAAGCGCACCTCGCGGCCCTGGGCAGCGGCTTTCTCACGTACCTGGGCGATTTTTTCCGCAACCGCGCTCGGCGGCTCGCCCCAGGTGAGGTACAGCTCTACCTGCTCGGCAGCCAGGTCCTGGGCGGCTTCGGAGGAGCCGCCGAAATACAGGGGCGGGCGTGGTTGCTGGATCGGCGGGTACAACAGCTTGGCGCCCTTCACCTGGATATGCTTGCCGTCATAGTCGACCACCTCGCCTTCCAGCACTTTGCGCCAGATACGGGTGAACTCCACAGACGCTTCATAGCGTTCCTGGTGGTTCAGGTGCAGGCCGTCGCCGGCCAGTTCGTCCGGATCACCGCCGGTCACCAGGTTGAACAGCGCGCGGCCATTGGACAGCCGGTCGAGGGTTGCCGCCTGGCGTGCCGCCACGGTGGGCGAAATGATGCCGGGGCGCAGGGCAACCAGGAATTTCAGCCGCTGGGTCACCGGGATCAGCGACGCTGCGACCAGCCAGGAGTCCTCGCAGGAACGCCCGGTAGGGATCAGCACCCCACCAAAACCGAGGCGGTCGGCCGCCTGGGCGATCTGCTGCAGGTAGCCGTGATCGACAGCGCGGGCGCCATCCGAGGTGCCCAGGTACTTACCGTCACCGTGCGTGGGCAGAAACCAGAAAATGTTCAGGCTCATTGGAGTTGTCTCCTCAAGGGGGCTCGGCCAGGGCAAGGCCCCGGCGCGGCAAGTCAATCAAGGCGCACTGGCGACCTTGGCCGGGGGTGTCCAGATCACGTCCTTGATGCTCAGCGGCTTGGGAATCAGCTTCAGTGCCTGGAACGTGTCGGCAATCTTCTGTTGCGCGGCCACCACTTCCGGGGTGAGCGCTGCGGCGCCATAGCCCTGGCGCTTGACCGAGGTCAGGGTGATGTCGGCGGGCAGGCCGAGCAGCGGTGCGACTTGCTCGGTCACCTGCTGCGGGTTGGCCTGGGACCACTGGCCCACCGCACGGACTTCTTCGATCAGGGTGTTGATCACCGCCGGGTGCTGGGTCGCATAGTTGCGGGTAGCGAGGTAGAACTGGTGGTTGTCGACCAGCCCTTTGCCGTCGCGCAGGGTACGCGCCTGCAGCTGTTGCTCGGCAGCCGCCTGGTAGGGGTCCCAGATCACCCAGGCATCGACGCTGCCGCGCTCGAAGGCGGCGCGGGCGTCGGCCGGTGGCAGGTAGACGGGCTGGATGTCGCTGTACTTGAGGCCAGCATCTTGCAGCGCGCGGACCAGCAGGTAGTGCACGTTGGAGCCCTTGTTGAGGGCGACTTTCTTGCCCTTGAGGTCCTTGACCGACTGTACCGGCGAACCCTTCGGCAACAGGATCGCCTCGCTGTGCGGCGCTGGCGGCTCATAGGCGACGTACAGCAGGTCGGCACCGGCGGCCTGGGCGAACACTGGCGGCGTTTCGCCGGTGACACCGAAATCGATGGAGCCGACATTCAACCCTTCAAGCAGCTGCGGGCCGCCGGGGAATTCGGTCCACTGCACCTGCACGCCCTGCTCGGCCAGGCGCTTCTCCAGCGTGCCTTTGGCCTTGAGCAGCACCAGGGTGCCGTATTTCTGATAGCCGATACGCAGGCTCTCGGCCTGGGCTTGGGTAATGGCGCCGAAGGACACAGCCGCCGCAAACAGGGCGACCAGACCGCGACGCAAGAAGACTGTGCGCATGGCGCTCTCCTGTGCGATGGGGTTCGGGTTGTACCTGCTTGCCTCGTTGTCGGGCGAGTAAGGTGGTGAAGCAAATAAGGCCGGTCAGATGCTCCAGCGAGCGCTGATCAGGCGTTCTTCCAGCACGCCGGGGGCCACGGGGCGCGGCCGGCGGGCCAGGGCGACGTGGAAGGTCTCCAGCGAATCCTGCAGGCGTTGTTCCAGCGCCGGTACCAGCTGCGCGGGCTTGCTGCCGTCTGCGTAGGCAATTTGGCTGTCGTCGGCGAAGATCCCTTGCAGGGTCTCCTGCGCCTTGAGTGCCGACAGCACGGGTTTCAGTGCGTAATCCACCGCCAGCATGTGGGCGATACTGCCGCCGGTGGCGATCGGCAACACGATCTTGTTGGCCAAGGCCCGCTCGGGCAGCAGGTCAAGCAAGGTTTTCAGGGCGCCGGCAAAAGAAGCCTTGTACACCGGGGTGGCAACGATCAGGCCATCGGCCTGGGCTACCAGTTGCTGGAAATGCTGCACCTGCGGGCTGTCGAAACGGGCATGCAGCAGGTCTTCGGCGGGGAAGTCGCGTACCTGGAACGTCACCACTTCGACACCACGGTCCTGCAGCCACTGGCGCGAACGCTGCAGCAGCACGCCGGAGCGTGAACGGGTACTGGGGCTACCACCGATTGAGACAACCAACATTGCAGCGTTTCCTTGTCTGGGTTGGGAATGACATTACCAGCGCAGCCATATACCTAGAAATCATATTTTTTCATTTGTTTATTCCATTTTTTAGATAGCCGGGTGAGGGCTACCGGGTGTTCGGCGTGACATGTTCAGCGCCTGTCAGATCGAGCGCCGCCCCAGAACCCAAGGCATGCACCTGGCAGCCTTCACATTCTCAAAACGCATAAAAAAGGGCCGTCGAAACGGCCCGAATATCCCTGCTATGGCTAAGAGCAATGCAACGAGGAATTCTTTAGCGATTAGGCTGCGGGGTCAGACGCAAGTAGGGTTTGACTGCCCGGTAACCTTTGGGGAAGCGCTGCCTGATCTCCTCTTCGTCCTTCAGCGAAGGCACGATCACCACCTCGTCACCGTCCTGCCAGTTACCAGGCGTGGCCACCTTGTGGTTGTCAGTCAGCTGCAGCGAGTCGATCACCCGCAGGATTTCGTTGAAGTTGCGCCCGGTACTGGCCGGATAGGTGATGGTCAGGCGCACCTTCTTGTTCGGGTCGATAACGAACAGCGAGCGCACGGTGAGAGTGTCGCTGGCATTCGGATGGATCAGGTCGTACAGGTAGGACACCTTGCGGTCGGCGTCGGCGATGATCGGGAAGTTGACCACGGTGTTCTGGGTCTCGTTGATGTCCTCGATCCAGCGCTGGTGCGAGTCGACCGGGTCGACCGACAGGGCGATGGCCTTGACCCCGCGCTTGGCGAATTCGTCCTTGAGCTTGGCGGTGAGGCCCAGCTCGGTGGTGCACACCGGGGTGAAGTCGGCCGGGTGGGAGAACAACACGCCCCAGCTATTGCCCAGCCATTCGTGGAAACGGATCTTGCCTGCGCTGGAATCCTGTTCGAAATCGGGGGCGATATCACCGAGTTTGAGGCTCATGGGCTGCGGCTCCTGTGCTGTGTTCTGTAGTGCATGGAGTGAATGTGCCTGTACTCGGAGAGAAATAAAAAGAATAAATAACGATTTATTTATAACCCCAAGGAATTATCGACGACAGGCATAAAAAAAGCCTCGCACTAGGCGAGGCTTTCTTTGTGACTACGGCTTACAGGAAGCTGTAAGTGTAGTTCACGATGAAGCGAGCCTGATCCTGGTCGGCGCTGCTCTCGCCGGACCCACGGTAGACGCCTTGGCGCAGGCTGAAGCCCAGGCCTTTGAAGGTGCCTTCCTGAAGGGTGTAGTCGATGCGCGCATCGCGTTCCCATTCGTTGTAGGTGCCGTTGCCCGACTTGTTGCGGATATCGTCACCACGCAGGTAAGCAAGCGATGCCTTCAGGCCTGGCACACCCAGGGCCGCGAAGTCATAGGAGTACTGACCGAAGGTAGTGTTTTCGCCAGCACGGGCGAACTGGTTGATCATGCTGTCGGTGAACAGGTAGAAGCTGGAACCTGCAGCGCCTTCGGAGGTACCGCTGTCGTTGGTCAGGCTGCCCTGGTTCAACCATACGAAGCCACCGTCGTCACCCACCTGCTGGTGGCCGACCATCAGCGCGTGGCCACCCAGGGTATAGGTGAACATGGCCGACCAGGTCTTGTTGTCGATCTCGCCGGTGTTCTTGGCGTAGCCACCGTTGTTGTTGAAGTTGTAAGCGCTGTCGTTGCCATTCTTGCCGTCGCTGCTGCTGTCGAAGTAGCGCAGGTCGGTCTTGAACGACTGGTCGTCAGCGATCTTGAACACGTGGGTGGCGCCCAGGAAGTGCTGCTTGTAGAAGTCTTCCAGGTTCGAGTAGTAGTACTGCAGGGTCAGGTCTGGAGTGAGCTTGTAGTCCAGGCCACCGTAGCGGAACTTGTTGCTCTCGGCATTGGAACCGGCAACAGACAGACCGGTACGGTTGCTCGAAGCACGGCCCATGGCGTGGGTCAGCTGACCGGCGTTGATGGTCAGGTTGTCGATTTCCTTCGACTGGATGGTGCCACCCTCGAAGGTTTGTGGCAGCAGACGACCATCGTTGGAAACCAGGATCGGCAGGTTCGGTGCGAGCGCGCTACCGAAATGCGCTTCAGTCTTGGAGAAGCGCGCCTTGGCATTGGCACCGAAACGGGCCCACTGGGCAGCGGAACCTTTGCCGTCATCCGGGAAGAAGCCGGACTTGTGGTAACCCTCGCCGCCATCCAGGTGAATACCCCACAGCGCCTGGGCATCAACACCGAAGCCTACGGTGCCTTGGGTAAAGCCCGAGATGTAGTCGAGCTTGAAGCCTTGGCCCGACTCACGCTGGTCCGGACGCTCAGCAGTGCCGGTAGCGTGGGCTTCACGGTTGTCGTTGTTGAAGTACATGGTGCGCGAGCTGAGCGACAGTTTGCTGTCTTCAACGAAACCGGCAGCGCCTGCTTGCTGGGCGAGAACCCCCAATGCCACGGCCAGGGCCAGGCTGGACTTGTACATATTTTGCTCCTCTACGTTCTAATTCTTGTGTATCTCTGGCGGCAGGATCTGTTGCCCCGCTCACCTGGATTGGCGATTTAGTCCCAAAGCGTGACCATTAAGTCAATCGTTTCTAAACGTTTCGCGACTTTGGTCTAAGACGCCCCCTGCGCTACAGGATAATGACAATCCTATAAATCCAAAATGACCGTTTTATGAATTGGTAAGATTTTTCTGGAATATGTTAGGAACTGTTACAGCCATTCGTAGTAACAACCGGGTCACTCATAACCTATGGTTATTTGCAAACGTTTGCTCATAACCTAATTCCACATCGTTCTATCAGGACGGAAAAGCCTAGCAGCCCTCTCGCATTTCGCCATTGCGTGAAATCACCCTTGCTGACGCACCCTGTGTAGGAGCGGCCTTGCGTCGCGATGGGGTGCGAAGCAGCCCCAGAATTTCAGCTAGCACCGAAAAATTGCCGGGGGCCGCCTTGCGGCCCATCGCGACACAAGGCCGCTCCTACACGAATCGGGTAAAGACAGACGGCGAATTCAGACGATCGGCTCCTAAGCTAATGCAAAAAAGTTATTTATTTTAGTTTTCTTAGATCATTTAGCCTTTTCGCCATCCATCACACCGATTGCTGACGAGAGGTTCACCATGATCCCGCACGCTCCGCTGCGCCTGTTCGCCGCCCTGACCCTCGCCAGCGCCAGCTGGCTGGCACAGGCTGCCGACCTGACCGTGGCCTACCAGACCACCGTCGACCCCGCCAAAGTCGCACAGGTCGACGGCACCTACGAAAAGGCCAGCAAGGCCAGCATCGACTGGCGCAAGTTCGATAATGGCGCCGACGTGATCACGGCCGTGGCCAGCGGCGATGTACAAATCGGCTACCTGGGCTCCAGCCCGCTGGCCGCCGCCGCCACCCGCAAGCTGCCGGTCGAAACCTTCCTCATCGCCACGCAGATTGGCGCCGGTGAGGCACTGGTCGCGCGCGATGGCATCAACACACCGCAAGACCTGGTCGGCAAGAAAGTTGCCGTGCCGTTCGTCTCCACCGGCCACTACAGCCTGCTG
The DNA here is from genome assembly GCF_014269225.2 of Pseudomonas anuradhapurensis. Taxonomy (NCBI): domain Bacteria; kingdom Pseudomonadati; phylum Pseudomonadota; class Gammaproteobacteria; order Pseudomonadales; family Pseudomonadaceae; genus Pseudomonas; species Pseudomonas anuradhapurensis. The sequence goes on along the minus strand of NZ_CP077097.1, from coordinate 242,189 downwards.
GCAGCGCTGAAAAGCTGGAACATCGACCCGTCCAAAGTGCAGATCCTCAACCTCGCACCGCCAGCAATCATTGCTGCCTGGAAGCGTGGCGACATCGACGCGACCTATGTATGGGACCCGGCCCTGGGCGTGGCCAAGGAGAACGGCAAGGTGCTGATTACCTCGGGCGAGCTGGCCGCAAAAGGCGCGCCGACCTTCGACGCGTGGATCGTGCGCAAGGACTTCGCCGCCAAGCACCCGGACGTGGTCAAGGCCTTCGCCAAGGTGACCCTCGACGCCTACGCCGACTACCGCAAGGACCCGAAAGCCTGGCTGGCCAACCCCGACAACGTCGCCAAGCTGGCCAAGCTGTCCGGTGCCAAGCCTACCGATATCCCGGTACTGCTGCAGGGCAACGTCTACCCGCTGGCAGCCGACCAGGCCAGTGCGCTGGGCACGCCGACCACCCAGGCGCTGACCGACACGGCCACATTCCTCAAGCAGCAAGGCAAGGTCGACGCGGTACTGCCGGACTACGCGCCATACGTCAGTGCCCAATACCTGCCCAACTAAGCCTGTAGAAACCGACCGGAGCCTGCCATGGCCTTGCTCGAGCTGGAGCGCATCAGCGCACAGTACCCCGGCGCCGCTACCCCGGTGCTGGCCGACATCAACCTGAGCCTGGGGCCGCGCCAATTGCTGGTGGCCCTGGGGCCTTCCGGCAGCGGCAAGACCTCGCTGCTCAACCTGATCGCCGGCTTCGTCGCCCCCAGCGGCGGGCGCATCACGCTGGACGGCATGCCCGTCCAGGGCCCCGGAGCCGAGCGTGGCGTGGTGTTCCAGGACGATGCCCTGCTGCCCTGGCAGAACGTGCTGGCCAATGTCGCCTTCGGCCTGGAACTGGCCGGCATGCCCCACGCCGAGCGCGAAGCCAAGGCCCGCGAAATGCTGGCCCTGGTCGACCTCGACGGTTTTGCCGAGCGACGTATCTGGCAATTGTCTGGCGGCCAGAAGCAGCGCGTGGGCCTGGCTCGGGCGCTGGCAGCCGACCCTCGGGTACTGCTGATGGACGAACCGTTCGGCGCGCTCGATGCCTTTACCCGCGAGCAGATGCAGGAGCTGTTGCTGCAGGTGTGGCAACGCACCGCCAAGCCGGTGTTCCTGATTACCCATGACATCGAAGAAGCGGTGTTTCTGGCCAGCGAGCTGGTGCTGCTGGCACCCAACCCAGGTCGCGTGGTGGAACGCCTGCAACTGGATTTCGGCCAGCGCCATGCGGCCGGCGAACCGGCCCGGGCGATCAAGTCCGACCCGGCCTTCATCGAAACCCGCGAGCATGTGCTGGCGCGGGTGTTCTCGCAACGGCAAAGCCTGCAGGAGCGCGTATGAGCAGCCTGGACCTGCCGGTTACCGGCAAACACAACACCCAACCCCGGCCAGTCGCGAGGCTGCGCGCCCCCCTGGCCACCCGCTGGATCAGCACGCTGACCCTGGCCGGCCTGCTGCTGGCCTGGTGGCTGGTGACCGCAGCCGGCTGGATCGAGCCGCTGTTCCTGCCCTCGCCGGCCGATATCGGGGCCAGGGCCTGGACCTTGCTGACCCAGGGCTACATGGACGCCAGCCTGTGGCAGCACCTGGGTGCCAGCCTGAGACGCATCGGCGTAGCCCTGCTGGCCGCCACCCTTACTGCCATTCCGGTGGGCATCGCCATCGGCTACAACCGCGTAGCGCGTGGCATTCTCGACCCGTTGATCGAGTTCTACCGGCCGATCCCACCGCTGGCCTACCTGCCACTGATCGTCATCTGGTGCGGCATCGGCGAGCTGTCGAAGGTGCTGCTGATCTACCTGGCGATCTTCGCGCCTATCGCCATTGCCACAGCCACCGGCGTGCGCACGGTCGACCCGGCCAAGCTGCGCGCGGCGCAATCATTGGGCGCTACCAGGGCCCAGCTGATCCGCCATGTGATCCTGCCCAGCGCCTTGCCGGACATCCTCACCGGCCTGCGTATCGGCCTGGGGGTTGGCTGGTCGACCCTGGTGGCCGCAGAGCTGATCGCGGCTACCAGCGGCCTGGGCTTCATGGTGCAGTCGGCGGCGCAGTTCCTGGTAACCGATGTGGTGGTGCTGGGCATCCTGCTGATCGCCCTGATCGCCTTCGCCCTGGAGATGGGCCTGCGCGCCCTGCAACGCAAACTGGTGCCGTGGCACGGGCAAAGCCACTGAACCCTGTTGACCACGCCCGCAGCCTGGCGCCTGACTGAAGAGACCGACATGAGCCTGACCATCACCCCACTCAGCCCGGCGCTCGGCGCCCAGATCAGCGGCGTGGACCTCAGCCGCGACATCAGCACCGCGCAGCGCGACGCCATCGAACAGGCGTTGCTGCAGCACCAGGTGCTGTTCTTCCGCGACCAACCGATAACCCCACAACAGCAGGCACGCTTTGCTGCCCGCTTCGGCGACCTGCATATCCACCCGATCTACCCCAACGTGCCGGAAACCCCGCAGGTGCTGATCCTCGATACGGCGGTCACCGATGTGCGCGACAATGCCGTGTGGCACACCGATGTGACCTTCCTGCCGACCCCGGCACTGGGTGCGGTACTCAGCGCCAAGCAGCTGCCGGCCTACGGTGGCGATACCCTGTGGGCCAGCGGGATCGCGGCCTTCGAAGCGTTGTCGGCGCCCCTGCGCGAGCTGCTCGACGGGCTCAGTGCCACCCATGACTTCACCAAGTCGTTCCCACTGGAGCGCTTTGGTACCACGCCAGAGGACCTGGCGCGCTGGGAAGCCACGCGGCGCAACAACCCGCCTTTGTCGCACCCGGTGGTGCGTACGCATCCGGTGAGCGGGCGCAAGGCGTTGTTCGTCAATGAAGGCTTCACCACACGTATCAATGAACTGAGCGAGCTGGAAAGCGAAGCGCTGCTGAAGCTGCTGTTCGCCCATGCCACGCGGCCGGAGTTCAGTATCCGCTGGCGCTGGCAGGAGCATGATGTGGCGTTCTGGGACAACCGCGTGACCCAGCATTTTGCCGTGGATGATTACCGGCCGAACCGGCGGGTCATGCATCGGGCGACCATTCTGGGGGATGCGCCCCTCTGACAGGGCCCTGGGGAGGCCTTCGGCCTCCTTTCGCGACACAAGGCCGCTCCTACAGGGGAACGCGATTTGCTGCAGGAGCGGCCTTGTGTCGCGATGGGCCGCAACGCGGCCCCCAGCGGGTTACCTGACCAGGTGCAGGAACTGCATGTGCCGTTCGTACTGGTCGAGGATGTCGTTGATGATCTGCTCCCTGCTATAGCCCACCAGGTCATAGTTCTGGCTGCCTTCGCTCAGGTGCACCTCTGCCCGGTAGTAACGACGGTTCTTCAACTCCTGGGTGCCCAGCCCACCGAGGGCGAACGATGGCGTGAAGTAGCCACGCATCTGCACCTGGTAGATGAACGGCTGTTCTTCGCCATGGCCAATCTTCAGGCTGACGTTGTCATGGCTCGGGTCGTCCTGGGTAATCAGCACCAGGCCCTTCTGCTCGAACACATCGCGCACATCGGCGATTGCCGGGCGCACCACGTCGTCCATGAAGCGGTACACCTCGTCGCGCGACGGGAAATGCACCGCCTGGCTCAGGCGCTGACGCCAGCCGCCGCGCCCGCGACGAGACTGCGCGAACGGGGCCAGCGAGTGCATCTGCGCGATCTGCCGTTGCGACTCCAGGTAGAACGCCTTGTGCAGCCCCCACATCATGCACAGCAAGATCAGCGAGAACGGCAGCGAAGTCAGCACCACTGCCGACTTCAGCGAATCGATGCTGCCGGCGAACAGCAGCGCGCTGGTGATCAGCGCCGTCATCGCGCCCCAGAAGATCCGCAGCCAGTTCGGCCCGTCCTCGTCGGCATCACCCCCGGTTGCCGACAAGGTCGACAGCACCACGGTGCCCGAGTCGGCAGAAGTGACGAAGAACACGAAGCTGATGAACACCGTCACGGCGATCACCGTCTTGCTCCAGGGGTAGGTTTCCAGCAACAAGTACAGGCTCATCGCCGGGTTATCCAGCGCCGACTGGCCCAGCGCGGTCATGCCGTGGTTGATGACCTGGTCCAGGGCGCTGTTGCCGAAGATCGACATCCACGCCAGGGTGAAGCCCAGCGGAATCAGCAGTACGCCGAAGACAAACTCGCGAATGGTACGGCCGCGGGAGATACGGGCGATGAACAGCCCCACGAACGGCGCCCAGGCAATCCACCAGGCCCAGTAGAACACCGTCCAGCCGCCCAGCCAGCCGCTGTTCTCGCCGTAGGCATACACATCGAAGCTCTTGCGCGGCAGGGCCCCGAGATAATCGCCAAGGTTCTGGATCAAGGTGTTGAACAGGTGCTGGGTAGGCCCGGCGAACAGCACGAACAGCAACAGCGCGCAGGCCAGGAACAGGTTGATGTCGCTCATCACCCGCACGCCCTTCTCCACCCCGGCGACGGCCACGGCGACCGCCGCGCCCATCATCAGGACGATCAGCAGCACTTGCACCCACTGGCTATGGCTGATGCCGAACAGGTAATCGAGGCCGGCATTCAGGTGCAGCACGCCAAAGCCCATGTCGGCACCCAGGCCGAACACCGTGGCAATGATGCCAAAGCCGTCCACCGCGTAGCCGATCGGCCCGTTGATGCGCTTGCCGATCAGCGGGTACAGCGCCGACCGCAAGGCCAGCGGCAGGTTGTGCCGGTAGGCGAAGTAGGCCAGGGCCATGCCGACGAAGGCGAACACGCCCCAGCCATGCAGGCCCCAGTGCAGGAACAGGATCTGCATGGCCTGGCGCCCGGCCTCGGCCGTGCCCGCCTCACCCTGGGGCGGCTGCAGCATGTGGGTCAGCGGCTCGGAAACGCAGAAGAAAAACAGGGTGATGCTGATACCAGCGGCGAACAGCATGCCAGCCCACGACAGGTAGCTGAACTCGGGTTCGTCGTGGTCGGCACCGAGCTTGATCTTGCCGTAGCCGGACAAGGCGGTGACCACCACGAAGACCAGGTACAGCGTCATCGCCAGCATGTAGTACCAGCCGACCGTGTTGGCCGCCCAGTTCTGCGCTGCCAGCAACCAGTCGCCGGCACTGCGCGGGTTGGCAATGACCACGAGGCCGAAGAGCAGGATGAAACTCGCCGCGAAATAGAACACTGGGGGGTTCATGCGGATCTTGCCAGTGGCAAGGGATGGGATCGGTGCACTCATGGGCGGCGCACCTCGTCGAATGACGTAAGGTTCGGAATGAACGGGTTCAGCAAAGGAATCCTCCTGTTGAACACCGGCAGCGGACCAGCGTTTTTCATTGAACAAGCGTTCAAGTTAAACATGGATCGGATGTCAATGCGAATCAGGGCGCTGGTTGGTGCCCTCCTGCACTGACCTCTTCGCGGGCTTGCCCGCTCCCACAGGTAATGCACAAGATTCAATATTTGTGCGGTCCCTGTGAGAGCGGGCAAGCCCGCGAAGAGGCCAGTACAGGCTAAAGAGATGCTCGATCAATTCTTGTCCTGGCAATCCAGCTGCAGGTTGGCCTGGGTAATGTTGCTGTCGGCCGGCACGCTACGGGTCAGCCACACATTGCCGCCGATGGTCGAGCCTTTGCCGATGGTGATCCGCCCCAGGACCGTGGCGCCGGCATAGATGACCACATCGTCTTCGACGATCGGGTGACGCGGCAGGCCTTTGTGCAGGGTCCCCGACTCGTCGCTGGGGAAGCGCTTGGCTCCCAGGGTCACGGCCTGGTAGATGCGCACGCGCTGACCGATGATCGCGGTTTCGCCGATCACCACACCGGTACCATGGTCGATGAAGAAGCTTGGGCCGATCTGTGCCCCGGGGTGGATGTCGATGCCCGTGGCCGAATGCGCCAGCTCCGAGCTGATCCGCGCCAGCAGCGGCAAGCCGGCCTGGTACAAGTGGTGCGCCAGGCGGTGGTGGATGATCGCCAGGATGCCGGGGTAGCACAGCAGCACTTCATCGACGCTGCGCGCCGCCGGGTCACCGTGGTAGGCGGCCAGCACGTCGGTATCGAGCAGCACGCGCAGGCCCGGCAGAGCGGCGGCAAAGCCCTGGACCAGGCGCAGCGCATGGGCGTCGACGTCGGCCAGTTCGGCCTTGTTTTGCCGCGCGGCGTAGCGCAGCTCCAGGCGGGCCTGGGCCAGCAAGGCGGTCAGCGCGGCATCCAGGGTATGGCCTACGTAGAAGTCTTCACTTTCTTCACGCAGGTCGACCGGGCCAAGGCGCATGGGGAACAGCGCGCCGCACAGTTGCTCGAGAATCTGCCGCATCGCCTCGCGCGAAGGCAACTCACGCCCGCCTTGCTCGCCACTGCTGCGGCCATTGCGCGTACGCCATTGTTCACGGGCGCCGCGCAGACCGGCGACGATGCTCTGCAACTGCCAGTGCCCGGATGAAGGTTGTTCGCTCACGGTTTTCTCCTGCCTGAGTAGGCCAGACTCATTTTTTATTGGCAGGTCCGGCCCTTCGCCGGCAAACCCGCTCCACAGCGAACGCACAGTAGCTGTGGCAGCGGGTTTACCCGCCAAAGGTCGGGCCTGCATACATGCAATCCACTCTACGGCAAATCCTTACCTTGGAAAAAACAACGCTTTATTCCATCCTGCACTATGTCAGGCATAAGCAGCGATGACGGGGAACAGATACTCGCCTACCCTGAATGCAGCCGGCACTGACAAAAACACGAAAGGGAATAATAAAATAATTTTTTATTATTTCCTGGCCTAACCGGCCAACCCTATAGTCGCCACCCACCACTGACAACAAGCGCGGGGCTTCCACATGTCGAAATTCGCCAAACCGCTACTCAACGCCAGCCTGGCTCTCCTGCTGGGTGCCGGCCTGCTCAGCCAGGCCTTTGCCGGCGAACAGCTGAAGACCATCCAGGAAAAAGGCGTGATCAACGTCGGCCTGGAAGGCACCTACCCACCGTTCAGCTTCCAGGACGAGAACGGCAAGCTGACCGGCTTCGAAGTCGAGCTGTCGGAACTGCTGGCCAAGGAACTCGGCGTCAAGGCCAAGGTGCAGCCGACCAAGTGGGACGGCATCCTCGCCGCACTGGAGTCCAAGCGCCTGGACGTGGTGATCAACCAGGTGACCATTTCCGAGGAGCGCAAGAAGAAGTACGACTTCTCCGAGCCCTACACCATCTCCGGTATCCAGGCGCTGATCCTGAAGAAGAAGGCCGAGCAGCTGAACATCCACAAGGCCGCCGACCTGGCCGGCAAGAAGGTTGGCGTGGGCCTGGGTACCAACTACGAGCAGTGGGTGAAACAGGATGTGCCGCAAGCCGATGTGCGCACCTATGAAGACGACCCGAGCAAGTTTGCCGACCTGCGCAACGGCCGTATCGACGCCATCCTGATCGATCGCCTGGCCGCGCTGGAATATGCACAGAAAGCCAAGGACACCCAGCTGGCCGGCGATGCCTTCTCGCGCCTGGAAAGCGGCGTGGCCCTGCGCAAAGGCGAGCCGGAACTGCTGGCCGCGATCAACAAGGCACTGGACAAGCTCAAGGCTGACGGCACGCTGGCCAAGCTGTCCGAGAAGTACTTCGGTGCCGATGTCACCAAATGATCGCTGAAAGCCTGCAACTCGTTGTCGATTCTGCGCCCTTCCTGCTGAAGGGCGCGGGTTATACCGTGCTGCTCAGCGTTGGCGGCATGTTCTTCGGCCTGCTGCTGGGGTTTGCCCTGGCGCTGATGCGGCTGTCGAAGATCATGCCACTGAACTGGCTGGCCCGGGTTTACGTGTCGTTTTTCCGCGGCACACCGCTGCTGGTACAGCTGTTCGTGATCTATTTCGGCATGCCGCAGATCGGCATCGAGCTGGACCCGATCCCGGCCTCGCTGATCGGCCTGTCGCTGAACATGGCCGCCTACATCTGCGAAATCCTCCGCGCGGCGATCTCCTCGATCGACCGCGGCCAGTGGGAAGCCGCTGCCAGCATCGGCATGACCCGTGTCCAGGCCATGCGCCGGGCCATCCTGCCACAAGCCTTGCGCACCGCCCTGCCACCGTTGGGCAACAGCTTCATCTCGCTGGTCAAGGACACCGCCCTGGCGGCGACCATCCAGGTGCCCGAGCTGTTCCGCCAGGCCCAGCTGATTACCGCGCGCACCTTCGAGGTGTTCACCATGTACGTGGCGGTCGCAGTCATCTACTGGGTGCTGTGCAGCATCCTCGCGCACTTCCAGAACCGCATGGAAGCCCGCGTCAACCAGCATGACCAGGAGCATTGAGCATGATTGAAGTCAAAGGCCTGACCAAGCGGTTCAAGGGCCAGACCGTGCTCAACGGTATCGACCTGACCGTGCAGCCGGGCGAGGTGGTGGCGATCATCGGCCCGAGCGGGTCTGGCAAAACCACCTTCCTGCGTTGCCTGAACCTGCTGGAAACCCCCGATGCCGGGCAGATCCAGATCGGTGACATCAGCATCGACGCCAACCGCCCGCTGGGTGGCCAGCAAAGCGCGATCCGCCGCCTGCGCCAGCAGGCCGGGTTCGTCTTCCAGAACTTCAACCTGTTCCCGCACCGCACCGCCCTGGAGAACGTCATCGAGGGCCCGGTGATCGTCAAGAAGACGCCCCGCGAGCAGGCCATCGAGCTGGGCCGGCGCCTGTTGGCCAAGGTCGGCCTGGCGGGCAAGGAAGATGCCTACCCGCGGCGCCTGTCCGGTGGCCAGCAGCAACGGGTAGCCATCGCCCGGGCCCTGGCCATGGAACCGGAGGTGATCCTGTTCGACGAACCGACTTCGGCGCTCGACCCGGAGCTGGTGGGTGAAGTGCTGGCGACCATCCGCGGCCTGGCCGAGGAGCGACGCACCATGATCATCGTGACCCACGAGATGAGCTTTGCCCGGGACGTGGCGAACCGGGTGATCTTCTTCGACAAGGGGGTGATCGTGGAACAAGGCGAGGCCAAGGCGCTGTTCGCGGCACCGAAGGAAGAACGTACCCGGCAATTCCTGCGCAAGTTCCTCGGGACAGCCGCTTCCGAGTGAACCTTAGCCGGCCTCTTCGCGGGCGCGCCTGCGAAGGAGCCGGCGCATCCGCAACAAATCCCTCCTTCTATACATATTCCAAAGAGTTAGTTCATAAAGTTTTTATAAAGCATTAGGGTATATCCACCGGACCACCGGACCAGCACACATCCGTCGCGACCCGCTACAGCGACATAACCAATTTGTGAGGTCAGGAATGGTCAGGATCACAATCACCCCAGTGCGCAACGCCAGGGCATTGAGTGCAGCCAAGGAGCGGCACTGATGTCCAGCCAAGCCAATACCCGATTCCACAGCGACCTGGACAGCTCGCCGGTGCTGCTGCCAGCCAAGGTGCTGCGCAACGACGCCGAAGCCTTGCAAGCGGCCCGCGAACTGGCCGAGGTCGCCCGCGAGCAGGCCGCCCGCCGCGACCAGCAACGCAAACTGCCATGGGCCGAGATCGAGCTGTTCACCCGCAGCGGCCTGGGCAGCATCAGCGTCCCCAAAGCCTTTGGCGGCCCCGAAGTGTCGTTCGAGACCATCGCCGAAGTGTTCCGCCTGATCAGCGCCGCCGACCCGGCCCTGGGGCAGATCCCGCAGAACCAGTTCGGCATCCTGCAACTGCTGCGCCTGACCGGTACCGAAGCGCAGCAGGCAGCGATCTACCGCAGCGTGCTTGACGGCTGGCGCATCGGCAATGCCGGGCCCGAGCGCGGCACCAAAGATACCCTCACACTCAAGGCCAGGCTTACCCGGGCCGGCGACGGCTATTGCATCAGCGGTGAGAAGTTCTATTCCACGGGTGCACTGTTCGCCCATTGGGTGGCGGTCAAGGCGCTGGACGACGAAGGCCGCCAGCGCCTGGCGTTCGTCCGCCGCGGCAGCCCGGGGCTGCGCATCGTCGATGACTGGTCCGGGTTCGGCCAGCGCACTACCGCCAGCGGCACCGTGCTGCTCGACCAGGTGCCAGTGGAGGCCGAGCTGGTGATCGACAACTGGCGCCAGCGCGACATCGCCAATACCCAGGGTGCAGCTTCGCAACTGATCCAGGCGGCCATCGATGCAGGCATTGCCGAAGCGGCGATCGAGGATGCGATCACATTCGTCCGCGAGAAGTCGCGCCCATGGGTCGACGCCAATGTCGAACGTGCCAGTGACGATCCGTATGTGATTGCCGACGTCGGCCGCCTGAAGCTCGAACTGCACGCCGCCGAAGCGATGCTGCGCAAGGCGGCGCGGGTCCTCGACGAAGTCAATGCGGCGCCGATCGACGCCGCAAGCGCGGCGCGCGCCTCGATCGCGGTGGCCGAGGCCAAGGTGCTGACTACCGAGATCGCCCTGCAGGCCAGCGAGAAGCTGTTCGAGCTGGCCGGCAGCCGCGCCACCCTTGCCGAATTCAACCTCGACCGCCACTGGCGCAACGCCCGGGTGCACACCCTGCATGACCCGGTGCGCTGGAAGTACCACGCGGTGGGCGCTTACCACCTCAACGGCACGCTGCCTGCGCGGCATTCCTGGATCTGATTTGCTGCCTTTGGGGCTGCTGCGCAGCCCTTCGCGGGCTCGCCCGCTCCCACAGGCTTCCCACCGCCTGAACGGGTATCACTTTACCCGTGGGAGCGGGCGAGCCCGCGAAGGGCCGCACAGCGGCCCCCGGAGAACACCATGACTACAACCATCATTACCAACGACACCCAAGCACTGGCCGTCGCCGAAGACATCACCCAGCAACTGCGCCGCGACAGCGCTCAGCGCGACCGCGAACGCCGCCTGCCGCACGCCGAACTGGAGCTGTTCACCCGCTCCGGCCTGTGGGCCATCAGCGTGCCCAAGGCCTTCGGCGGTGCCGGGGTGTCCAATGTCACCCTGGCCAAGGTCATCGCCCGCATCGCCCAGGCCGACGGCTCGCTCGGGCAGATCCCGCAGAACCACTTCTACGCCCTGGAAGTGCTGCGGGTGAATGGTTCGCCCGAACAGCAAAAGCGCCTGTATGGCGAAGTATTGGCTGGCCGTCGCTTCGGCAACGCCCTGGCCGAACTGGGCACCAGGACTGCCAACGACCGCACCACCCGCCTGAGCCGCGATGGCGACGGTTTCCGCATCAATGGCCGCAAGTTCTACGCCACCGGGGCCATCTACGCCCAGCGCATTCCCACCTCGGTAGTCGACGAGCACGGCGTGCAACACCTGGCGTTCGTCCCGGCCGACAGCCAGGGCCTGCAGGTGATCGACGACTGGAGCGGTTTCGGCCAGCGCACCACCGGCAGCGGCTCGGTGGTGTTCGACAATGTCCATGTCAGCGCCGCCGACGTGGTGCCGTTCCAGAGCGCCTTCGAGCGCCCTACCCCGGTCGGCCCGCTGGCGCAGATTCTTCATGCCGCGATCGACACCGGCATCGCCCGCGCCGCCTATGAAGACGCCTTGCACTTCGTGCGCAGCCGTAGCCGCCCGTGGGTCGACTCCGGCCTGGACAAGGCCACCGACGACCCGTTGACGCTGAAGAGCTTCGGCCAGCTGGCGATCCGTCTGCACGCCGCCGAAGCCCTGCTGGAGCGTGCCGGCGAATACCTGGACCGCGCCCGCGACGACAGCAGCGCCGACAAGGTTGCCGCTGCCTCCATTGCCGTGGCCGAAGCCCGCGCGATCAGCACCGAGATATCCCTGGCAGCCGGCACGACGCTGTTCGAGCTGAGCGGCAGCCAGGCCACTCTCGCCGAACACAACCTCGATCGCCACTGGCGCAACGCCCGCGTGCACACCCTGCATGACCCGGTGCGCTGGAAGTACCACGCCATCGGCAATTACTACCTCAACGATGCCAACCCGCCACGCCGGGGGACCATCTGATGGCCAAGCAGATCCTGCTCAATGCCTTCAACATGAACTGCATCGGGCACATCAACCACGGCCTGTGGACTCACCCGCGGGATACCTCGACCCAGTACAAGACTCTCGACTACTGGACCAACCTGGCGCGGCTGCTGGAACGCGGCCTGTTCGACGGGCTGTTCCTCGCCGATATCGTCGGTACCTACGACATCTATGGCCAGTCGCTTGACGTCACCCTCAAGGAGTCGATCCAGCTGCCGGTCAACGACCCGCTGCTGCTGGTCTCGGCCATGGCTGCCGTCACCCGCCACCTGGGCTTCGGCCTTACCGCCAACCTCACCTACGAGGCGCCGTACCTGTTCGCCCGGCGTCTTTCCACCCTGGACCACCTGAGCAATGGCCGGGTGGGCTGGAACATCGTTACCGGCTACCTCGACAGTGCCGCCCGGGCCATGGGCCTGGCGCAGCAACCTGAGCATGACCGCCGCTACGACCAGGCCGACGAATACCTGCAGGTGCTGTACAAGCTGCTGGAAGGCAGCTGGGCCGACGATGCGGTGGTCGCCGACCGCCAGCAGCGCGTCTATGCGCGGCCCGACAGGGTACGCAAGGTCCGCCACCAAGGTGAGTTCTACCAGGTCGAGGGCTATCACCTGAGCGAGCCGTCGCCGCAGCGCACGCCGGTGCTGTTCCAGGCCGGCAGTTCCGCGCGTGGCCTGGCCTTCGCCGGCAACCATGCCGAATGCGTGTTCATCAGTGGCCAGGACAAGGCCGCCACCCGCGCCCAGGTAGACAAGGTGCGGGCCGCTGCCCAGGCCGCTGGGCGCGACGCGCAGGCGGTCAAGGTGTTCATGGGCATCACGGTGATCGTCGCGGCCACCGAGCAACAGGCCCAGGCCAGGCACGCCGAGTACCTCCAGCATGCCAGTGCCGAGGCGGGGGTGGCGCATTTCGCGGCCTCCACCGGTATCGACTTTGCCGCCTTCGAGCTGGACGAACCGATCGCCTTCCGCCAGGGCAATGCCATCCAGTCCGCCACGCGCCAGTTGCAGGACAACGCCTGGACGCGGCGGCGCCTGTTGCAACAGCACGCCCTGGGTGGCCGCTACGTGACCCTGGTCGGCGCGCCGGAGCAAGTGGCCGAGCAGCTGATCGCCTGGATCGATGAAACCGGCCTGGACGGCTTCAACCTGACCCGCACCGTCACCCCGGAAAGCTTCGAGGCCTTCATCGACCTGGTCATCCCGCAGCTGCAGCAACGTGGCCGCTACAAGACCGCCTACGCCGAAGGCACATTGCGCGAAAAGCTGTTCCAGGCCGACCACCCGTACCTGCCCGCCGACCACCCTGGCTCGACTTACCGCTTTGCCTCTGCCCCTACCCCGACTGGAGCCCTGCACCATGCTTGAGAAACTGTTCCGGCCCGTCGCGGCCATTGCCCTCACCCTCGGCCTCAGCGCCAGCACCCTGGCTGCCGAACCGCTGAAGATCGGTACCACTGCCGCCTTTGCCATCCCGCTGGAAGCGGCTGTGGAAGAAGCGCACAAACAAGGCCTGGAAGTGAAGCTGATCGAGTTCAGCGACTGGATCGCGCCGAATGTCAGCCTCAACAGTGGCGACATCGACGTGAACTACTTCCAGCACATCCCGTTCCTGGAAAACGCCAAGGCTGCCGCAGGTTTCAACCTGGTGCCCTACGCACCCGGCATCATCAACAACGTCGGCCTGTACTCGAAAAAATACCAAAGCTTCGCCGACCTGCCCAAAGGCGCCAGCGTGGCCATCGCCAACGACCCGATCAACAGCGGCCGCGGCCTGCAGCTGCTGGCCAAGGCAGGCTTGATCAGCCTCAAGCCGGGGGTCGGCTACAAGGCCACCGAGGCCGACATCGTCGCCAACCCGAAAAAGCTGAAGATCCTCCAGGTCGAGGCGGTACAACTGGTACGTGCCTATGACGACGCCGACCTGGTGCAGGGCTACCCGGCGTACATCCGCCTGGCCAACAGCTTCGACGCCGGTTCGGCGCTGCTGTTCGACGGCCTGGAGAACAAGGAGTACGTGATCCAGTTCGTCATTCGCCCACAAAGCAAGGACGACCCGCGCCTGGCCAGGTTCGTCGATATCTACCAGCATTCGCCAGCAGTGCGCGCGGCGCTCGACAAGGCCCACGGCAAGCTTTACCAGGTCGGTTGGGAGGGCTGACATGAGCCAGGCCAGCGCGCTCCGGGCGCCCACCGCAAAATCACTGGCACCGACGGCCAGGGAGCAGGCCCTGCGCCCCGAGGTCAATCAGGCTCATGTGCGCTTCATCGGCCTGGGCAAGACCTACCCGGGCCAGGCGCAACCGGCCTTGCAAGGGATCGACCTGAACATCCGCCATGGCGAGATATTCGGCATCATCGGTCGCAGTGGCGCCGGCAAGTCATCGCTACTGCGTACCATCAACCGCCTGGAGCAGCCCAGCCAGGGCCGGGTGTTGATCGACCAGGTGGACATCGCAGCCTTTCACGAGGACCAGCTGGTAACTCTGCGTCGGCGCATCGGCATGATCTTCCAGCATTTCAACCTGATGTCAGCCAAGACCGTGTGGCAGAACGTCGAGCTGCCGCTGAAGGTCGCCGGCGTGGCCAGGGCCGAGCGTCAGCGCAAGGTGCGCGAACTGTTGGAGCTGGTCGGCCTGCAGGAAAAGCACCATGTGTACCCGGCGCAGCTATCCGGCGGGCAGAAGCAGCGGGTCGGCATTGCCCGGGCGCTGGTGCATGACCCCGAGATCCTGCTGTGCGACGAGGCCACCTCGGCGCTGGACCCGGAAACCACCACGTCGATCCTTGAATTGCTGCGCGATATCAACCAGCGCCTGGGCCTTACCATCGTGCTGATCACCCACGAGATGGCAGTGATCCGCGACATCTGCCACCGGGTGGTAGTACTCGAGCGCGGTGAAGTGGTCGAGCAGGGCGAGGTCTGGCGGGTATTCGGCGCACCGCGCCACACGGTTACCCGGACCCTGCTCGCGCCCTTGCAGGCCAGGCTGCCTGCCGCCTTGCAAGCCAGCCTGCAGGCGACCCCGGCGAGCCATGACAGTGCCGTGGTGCTGAAGCTGACCGTGCTCGGCGAGCCGGAGCTGTCGGCCCTGTTCAACGACCTGGGTGGCCGCGTGCGCCTGCTGCAGGGCGGCGTGGAAACCATTGGCGAGCATGCCCTGGGGCAGCTGATCCTGTCGGTGCAGCACTCGCCGCACGACCCTCATCATTTGCTGGAGCGCGCCCGCCGCTGGGCCGAGGACGTGGAGGTACTAGGCCATGTGGTTTGATCGCCTGCTCGAAGGCTTGCTCGATACCTTGTTGATGGTCGGCGTGTCGTCGCTAATTGCCCTGTTGGCCGGGGTGCCGATGGCGGTATTGCTGGTCACCAGTGACAAGGGCGGGATCTTCCAGGCCCCCGTGCTGAACCGGGCGCTGGGCGCCTTCGTCAACCTGTTCCGCTCGATCCCGTTCCTGATCCTGATGGTCGCGCTGATCCCCTTCACCCGCCTGGTGGTAGGCACCACCTACGGTGTGTGGGCGGCAGTGGTGCCGCTGACCATTGCCGCCACGCCGTTCTTCGCGCGGATTGCCGAGGTCAGCCTGCGCGAGGTCGACCACGGCCTGGTGGAAGCGGCACAGGCCATGGGTTGCCGGCGCTGGCACATCGTCTGGCACGTGTTGCTGCCCGAGGCGCTGCCGGGGATCGTGGGGGGATTCACCATTACCCTGGTAACGCTGATCAACTCCTCGGCCATGGCCGGGGCGATTGGCGCCGGAGGCCTGGGGGATATTGCCTACCGTTATGGCTACCAGCGCTTCGACAGCCAGATCATGCTGACCGTGATCGCCATGCTGGTGGCGCTGGTGGGGTTGATCCAGCTGGGTGGCGACCGGTTGGCGAAAGGCTTGAACAAGCGGTGAGTTCTTCGCGAGCTTGCCCGCTCCCACAGGTCCCCACATCTCTCAGGCCCTGTGCAGTCCCTGTGGGAGCGGGCGTGCCCGCGAAAAGGCCCTCAACCCCAGTGCAAATCCGCAGGTGGTACCGGCCGCCCGAACCAGTATCCCTGCCCCAGCTGACACAGCTCCTGCAGCAGGAAGCTGGCCTGCTCGGCCTGCTCGATACCCTCGGCATGCACCTGCATCCCCATGCTGCGGGCCAGGGCGATGATCACCCGGACGATCGCGATATCGTCCTCGTCCAGCGGCAACCCGGCGACAAAGCCCTGGTCGATCTTCAGCTTCTGCACCGGCAGGCGCTTCAGCCGCAGCAATGATGAATACCCAGTGCCGAAGTCGTCGATGGCCAAGGTCACGCCCAGCTCACGCAGGCGATGCAATTGCTCCAACGCCACTTCCGGGTCTTCCATCACCGCGCTCTCGGTAACCTCCAGCTCCAGCAAGGCCGGGGCCAGGCCGGTTTCGTGCAGCACTTCGGCCACTTGCTGGTACAACTCATGCTGGCCAAACAAGCGGCTGGAGATATTCACCGCGACGAATTCCAGCTGTTGGCCCTGACCTTGCCATTGCACCATCTGCCGACATGCCTGGTGCAGCACCCAGGCGTCGATCTCGGCAATCAGCCCGGTGCGCTCGGCAATCGGGATGAACTCGCCCGGCGGCACCAGGCCGCGCTGCGGGTGCTGCCAGCGCACCAGCGCTTCGACCCCGACCGGTCGACCGGTCGCCAGGTCGTGCACCGGCTGGTAGAACACTCGCAGCTCATCCTGCTCCAGCGCCCGGCGCAGCTCGCCGGCGGTTTCGACCCGATGCTGGGCGTGAGCGGTCAGCTCTTCGGTATAAAGCGCATAGCAGGCCCGCCCGTTGCTCTTGGCCTTGTACAGGGCCGAGTCGGCATTGCGCAGCAACTGCTCGGCGCTCAAGGCATCGCTGGGGAACAGGCTGATGCCCGCACTCACACTGATGAACAGGCGATGACCATCGAACTGGAACGGCTCGCGCATGCGCTCGATGATGCCCTGCGCCAGCTTGCCCGCCTGGCCGACCTGCTGGCAGTTCTCTGCCAGCACACCGAACTCGTCGCCACCCAGGCGCGCTAAAGTCACGCCGCTGCCCACCACCTCGCCGAGGCGCTCGCCCACCAGCTTGAGCAGCTGGTCGCCAATGGTGTGGCCAAGGCCGTCGTTGATGCTCTGGAAGTGGTCGAGGTCCAGCAACAGCAGGGCACAGCCGCGCTTGTTGGCCTGGGCTGCGGTCAGGGCCTGCCCGACCCGGTCGGTGAACAGCAGGCGGTTGGGCAGGCCGGTCAGCGGGTCATGGTGGGCCAGGTAGGCCAGTTCCTGCTCTGAATGCTTGATCGCGCTGATATCGCTGAACACCGCCACATAGTGGCTGAGTTCACCTTCGTCATCGTGAATGGCGCAAATGGTCTGCCATTGCGGGTAGATTTCGCCACTCTTGCGTCGGTTCCAGATTTCGCCGCTCCACTCGCCCTTCTCCGCCAGGGTGGTAAAAATCTGCTGGTAGAACGCCAGGCCATGGCGGCCCGACTTGAACTTGTTCGGGCGCTGGCCAATGACTTCGTCCTGCTGGTAGCCGGTAATGCGCATGAAAGCCCGGTTTACGTGCACGATCAGGCCCTGGCGGTCGGTCACCAGCACGCCTTCGAGGGTACTGTCGAACACGGCAGCCGCCATGCGCAGCCGCTCGCGGTCTTCGCAGCGCAAGCGCGCGCCACGGCCGATGAAGTTGAGCAGGCGCACCCGCGACACGTAAATCAGCAAGGCACTGAACAGTACCCAGACCACCACGTTGATCTGCCGCCCCACGGTCTGTGCCAGGGGATCATCGGTCATGCTCTGCAGTACCACCTCGGCCAGTATCAGCCACAGGACGGATAGCACCACATACAGCGCAGCCATGCGCAAGGCGTCGCGAACGGAAACAGACATGTCGGGTGCGATAGCCCATCAGAAAGGAAGGGGCATTATAAAGGCTGAAACATGTCGTGACTTCCTATCTGAACGGTTGACTGGTTTTATTTCCCCACCAAGGGATAATCACCCCTTCCCCCTGCATTTCGAGGGTATCTGCACCTATGTGGTACAACGGCCTGCTCGACTTGTCGGCCTGGCAACTGGTCGGCATCACCTTGTTGATGACCCATGTGACCATTGTCAGCGTCACGGTCTACCTGCACCGCTACTCCGCGCACCGGGCGCTGGAGCTCAATGGCGCGCTCAAGCACTTCTTCCGTTTCTGGCTGTGGTTGACCACCGCCCAGAACACCCGCGAATGGACCGCCGTGCACCGCAAGCACCACGCCAAGTGTGAAACCCCCGAAGACCCGCACAGTCCGGTATACAAGGGCCTGGGCACGGTGCTGCGCAAAGGCGCCGAGCTGTACCGGGAAGAAGCACGCAACCCCGACACCCTGCGCATCTATGGCAAGAACTGCCCGGACGACTGGATCGAGCGCAAGCTCTACTCGCGCTACAAGCTGGGCGGCATCGCGCTGATGGCGGTGATCGACCTGCTGCTGTTCGGCACCATCGGCATCACCATCTGGGCAGTGCAGATGATGTGGATCCCGTTCTGGGCTGCGGGTGTGGTCAACGGCCTGGGCCATGCCCTTGGCTACCGCAACTTCGAATGCCGCGACGCCGCCACCAACCTGGTGCCGTGGGGCATCGTCATCGGTGGCGAGGAGCTGCACAACAACCACCACACCTACCCCAACTCGGCCAAGCTTTCGGTCAAGCGCTGGGAGTTCGACATGGGCTGGGCGTGGATCCGCCTGTTCTGCCTGCTGCGCCTGGCCAAGGTACAACGCGTGGCGCCCATCGCCCACCGGGTGGCCGGCAAGGCCAGCCTGGACATGGATACCGCCATGGCGATCCTCAACAACCGCTTCCAGATCATGGCCCAGTACCGCAAGCTGGTGATCGGCCCGCTGGTCAAGCAGGAACTGGCCCGCGTCGATGCCTCGGTGCGCCACCACTTCCGCCGGGCCAAACGCCTGCTGTCGCGTGAAACCAGCCTGCTGCAGGACCGCCACCATGTGCGCATCGAGTCGATGCTGGCACACAGCCAGGCGCTGAAGACCATCTACGAAAAGCGCCTGGCCCTGCAACAGATCTGGGCGCGCACCAGCGCCAACGGCCACGACATGCTGGCCGCCATGAAGGACTGGGTACACGAGGCCGAAAGCAGCGGTATCCACGCCCTGCGCGACTTCGCGGCACAACTCAAGACTTATTCCCTGCGCCCCACCAGCGCCTGACCACCGTTGATCGGCACGCCCTTCTGGCAGGGCGTGCCGCCCGGAACTTCGCCCCATCGCTCCTACTCGAATCTGGCACATCGCCCCGCGTGGCGGGCCGGATGCTGGCCGCACGCTTTCACGTCGAGACCTGCTTCGTGCACATGGCCAAGAACATTCCAACGACATTGCCCGGCACACCACCTCCCGAGGCCGCCCAGACCTTGCTTGCCCTGCTTCACGCGCAAGGCGAAGTTGCCCGCCTGAGCGAGCGCGAGCAGCTGTTCAGCTCCCTGCTCGACAGCGTCAACGCCGTGCTCTGGGCCTTCGACTGGGAAACCCGTCAGGTGCTGTACGTCAGCCCGGCCTACGAGCGCATCTTCGGCCGCCCCGTCAGCCTGGTGCTGGCCGACTACAACGAGTGGCGCGACAGCATCTACCCCGACGACCTGGAGTTCGCCGAGCGCAGCCTGGCACAGGTGTTGCTCAAGGGTTCGGTGGAAGACCGCGAGTACCGCATTCTCAATGCCGACGGCCAGGTCCGCTGGCTCAGTGACAAGTGCTACATCAACCAGCAACGCGATAGCGACCGGGTGATCATCGTCGGCATCGCCGAGGACATTACCGAAAAGAAACAGCTCGAAGGCGAACTGCAGCGGCTGGCCACCACCGACGTATTGACCCAGAGCAGCAACCGCCGGCATTTCTTCGAATGCGCCCAGCAGGCCTTCGATAGCGCCCGCGAAGACGGCACGCCACTGGCCTTCCTGCTGCTGGACATCGACGACTTCAAGCGCATCAACGACAGCTATGGCCACCAGGAAGGCGACCAGGTGCTGCAGCGCATCGCCGACAGCGGCAAGGCCGTGCTACGCCGTGGTGACCTGTTCGGGCGCATTGGTGGTGAGGAATTCGCGGCGGTGTTCCCCGGCTGCAATGCGCAGGTAGCCGAGCAGATTGCCGAACGCTTGCAGCGGCACATCCAGCGCCTGAGTTTCAGCCATGGCGAGCAGAGCTATGGGGTGACGGTGAGCCAAGGGGTGACCGCGTTGACCGACGACGATATGACGCTGGACAGCCTGTATGCGCGGGCCGACGCGGCCATGTACCGGGCCAAGCGCCAAGGCAAGAACCAGATCGTCTGCGGCTGAGGCCTGGGGCTGCTTCGCACCCCGATCGCGCCCCAAGGCCGCCAAGGCGCCGCACCCGGTGTAGGAGCGGCCTTGCGTCGCGATGGGCCGCAAAGCGGCCCCCGAAGCTCAGCCGGAAACCTCAGCCCCAGCCACAGGCGGTTCTTCTTCCGGCTTTACCTCCGGGCTCTGCACCTTGCGCAGCCGGCTCAGCTCCGGCAGGCCAATTTTCAGCAAGCGTGCCGTCTTGCTGCTGGCCACCCGCTCCAGCCCCAGCTCCAGCCCGGCCGGCAGCCGCGACAACTGCCCAGCCAGGTTCATGGCCAGAATTTCTCGGGAATACACCCCGCCACCCAGCTGGTAGATGGCCGCAATCAGCTCGCGCAATGCCAACGGCAACCGCCAGCGGGTGCGTAGCGCCGAGCCGAACGCAGCACCGAACTCGTCGAGCGACCGCTGCACCTGGCCCTCATCCAGCTCGCCGCCGGCCAGCCGCCACTCCTGCAGGCAACGCAGCACTGCCAGGTCGCCCAAGCAATGCAGCAAACCTGCGCAGTAGCAACGCCCTTCGTCCAGTTCGAGCATGCGTGCCAAGGTACGGCCATATTCGGCAGCATGCAGCGAAAGGCCCCAATAACGGGCAGCATGCTTGGTCAGCAACGGGTCGCTGAGGCGTGCACTGCGTTTCAGAGTCATGCCAAGGACCAAGTTCATGCTCTGGGTGCTGCCAAGCTTGTTCAAGGCCTGCAGCAACGTCTGCACCGGTGCTTCCCGGTGCAGCGCAGCGCTGTTGGCCGCAGCGATCAGGACGGCGGTGATCTGCGGGTCGTCGTGCAGCTCCTCTTCGAGCACCTTCAGGTTCAGGCCCTGGGGGTTGAGCGCGCGCTTGAGCGCCGCCTGTACATCAGCCATCAGCGGCCCGCCATCGGCACTCGCACGGCGCTGCTCGAGATAAGCCGGCAGGCTGGCACCCGCCTGCAACGCGGGCGCCGGGCAGGCGATCGCTTCGCCAACGGCCAGCAACAGCTCTTCCAGGCGCTTGCGCAGGTTGTCCAGGTTCAAGGGTTTGCTCAGGTAGGCGGTGGGATGCAGGGGCAATACCTCATGCACACTGGCACTGTCACTGCGGTTGCTCATGAGGATGAACGGCAACCCCGGCCCTCTGGCGCGGACCTTGCGCAACAGGTCGAGGCCATCGACACCGGCCAGTTCACGCGCGGCGATGATCAGGTCGGGCTGGCTGGACAGCGCGCTCAGCGCCTGCTCGCCATCGGCGCACACCTGCAGGCGGGCATCGCAGCGCACGCTGAGCAACATTTCGCTGAGCATGTCACGTACCCAAGGGTCACCTTCGACGATCAGTACACTGGGTGGGGAGGGGTGCGCAGCGTTCATCGCCAAAACTCCTGAAAATCCCTGACACACAATCCGTCGCAGCTTGCCAAGCGAGTCCTGCCACAACGATAGCGCCAGCAGCGGTATATGGGCATAAAAAAACCCGCCGAAGCGGGTTTTTTCTGCAGCAGGTCACATCAGGCGATTTCAGCGAAGCACTCTTCGATGATCGCCAGGCCCTTGTCGAGCAGTGCGTCTTCGGCGGTCAGCGGAACCAGAATCCGCAGGACGTTGCCGTAGGTACCGCAGGACAGCAGGATCAGGCCCTTCTCGCGCGCCTTGGCCACAACCTGGCCAACAGCAGCAGCGTTCGGCGTGTGAGTGCCTTTCTCGAAGACTTCGACAGCGATCATCGAGCCCAGACCACGCACGTCGCCGATGATCGGGTACTTCTTCTGGATTTCGCGCAGGCCAGCGGTCAGGCGCTCACCGACAGCCTTGCTGCGGTCCAGCAGTTTCTCTTCTTCGAACACTTCGATGACGGCCAGGGCCGCAGCACAAGCGATCGGCGAACCGGCATAGGTACCACCCAGGCCACCCGGGGCGATGGCGTCCATGTACTCGGCCTTGCCGCACACACCGGCCAGCGGGAAGCCACCAGCGATGGATTTGGCGAAGGTGGTCAGGTCAGGCGCAACACCCATCTGCTCCATGGCGAAGAAGGTGCCAGTACGGCCAGCACCGGTCTGTACTTCGTCGGCGATCAGCAGGATGCCGTGCTGGTCGCACAGGGCGCGCAGGCGCTGCATCAGCTCTTTCGGCGCCGGCAGGAAGCCGCCTTCGCCTTGAACCGGCTCGAGGATGATCGCGGCGATGTCGCGCGGCTCGGCGTCGTTCTTGAAGATGCGCTCGACCGAGGCGATGGCGTCGTCAACGCTGATACCGTGCAGTTCGCTCGGGAACAGGGCGCGGAAGATGCCGCCTGGCATCAGGCCCATGCCGGCGGAGTACGGCACGACCTTGCCGGTCAGGCCCAGGGTCATCATGGTACGGCCGTGGTAGCCGCCGGTGAAGGCGATGACGCCAGCACGGCCGGTAGCGGCACGGGCGATCTTGACGGCGTTTTCAACGGCTTCGGAGCCAGTGGTGACCAGCAGGGTCTTCTTGGCGAAATCGCCCGGGACCAGCTTGTTGATCTTCTCGCACAGCTCTACGTAAGGTTCGTAGGCCAGGACCTGGAAGCAGGTGTGGCTGACCTTGGTCAGCTGCTCTTGCACGGCCGCAACCACTTTCGGGTGCAGGTGGCCGGTGTTCAGTACTGCGATGCCGCCGGCGAAGTCGATCAGTTCGCGGCCTTCAACGTCGATTACGGTAGCGTTCTTCGCAGTATCGACGAAGATCGGGTGGATCTGGCCAACACCACGTGGGACGGCGGCGACACGACGTTGCATCAAGGATTCGTTGGTCTTGCTCATAATGCCCTCATTTGCGCCGTTCTGAATGGCGCTTTTATTCGGGGGTGGCTGGATGTGCTCGCGAACAGTATTCGTTGATCGACTGCCGTGAACACCCGGGCCACCAGGTACTGCGATGTCAAAAAGGCCAGCGAGACGTCGCTCTCGCGCCCCGCTGGCAGAGGTAAAACCGTTACCTTGCGATCAGATGCTGATGCACAGGTATTTGATTTCGAGGTAGTCCTCGATACCGTATTTGGAACCTTCGCGGCCCAGGCCGGAGGCCTTGATGCCACCGAACGGTGCCACTTCGTTGGAGATCAGGCCGGTGTTGATACCCACCATGCCGTATTCCAGCGCTTCGGCAACACGGAACACACGGCTCATGTCGCGCGCATAGAAGTACGAGGCCAGGCCGAACTCGGTGTCGTTGGACATGGCGATGACTTCGGCCTCGTCCTTGAAGCGGAACAGCGGCGCCAGCGGGCCGAAGGTTTCTTCCTTGGCGACGGCGGCAGTCTTCGGTACGTCGACGAGGATGGTCGGCTCGAAGAAGTTGCCTTCGATGATCTTGCCACCGGCCAGCACCTTGGCGCCTTTGCCAACGGCGTCTTCGATGTGTTCCTGAACCTTGGCCACAGCCTTGCCGTCGATCAGCGGGCCGGTGGTGGTGCCTTCTTCCAGGCCGTTACCGATCTTCAGCTTGGCAACAGCGGCGGCCAGCTTCTGGGCGAACGCGTCGTAGACGCCGTCCTGCACGTAGATACGGTTGGCGCAAACGCAGGTCTGGCCGTTGTTGCGGTACTTGGAGATGATCGCGCCCTCGACCGCCTTGTCCAGGTCGGCGTCGTCGAACACGATGAACGGGGCGTTGCCACCCAGCTCCAGGGAAACCTTCTTGATGTCCTTGGCGCATTCTTCCATCAGCTGGCGACCGATTTCGGTCGAACCGGTGAAGGACAGCTTGCGTACCAGGGAGTTGCTGGTCAGCTCGCCGCCAACTTCGCCGGCGCTGCCGGTAACCACGCTCAGCACGCCAGCCGGGATGCCGGCACGGTGGGCCAGTTCGACCAGGGCCAGGGCGGAGTACGGGGTCTGCGAGGCAGGCTTGAGCACCATGGTGCAGCCAGCGGCCAGGGCCGGGCCGGCTTTACGGGTGATCATGGCGGCCGGGAAGTTCCACGGGGTGATGGCCGCAGTAACACCGATTGGCTGCTTGATGACGATCAGGCGCTTGTCTGGCTGGTGGCCAGGGATGGTGTCGCCGTAGACGCGCTTGGCTTCTTCGGCGAACCACTCGATGAACGAGGCAGCGTAGGCGATTTCGCCCTTGGCTTCGGCCAGCGGCTTGCCTTGTTCGGTGGTCATCAGGCGGGCCAGGTCGTCCTGGTTCTCGATCATCAGTTCGAACCAGCGACGCAGCTTGGCCGAGCGCTCTTTGGCGGTCAGGGCACGCCAGGCCGGCAGGGCCTTGTCGGCGGCCTCGATGGCGCGGCGGGTTTCCGCAGTGCCCATCTTCGGCACGGTACCGATGACTTCACCGGTGGCCGGGTTGGTCACCTTGATGGTCTGGCCGTTGTCCGCATCCAGCCACTCACCGTTGATGTAGGCTTGCTGGCGGAACAACTGAGCGTCTTTGAGCTGCATGTCGGCTTCCCGAATTGTTGATTGTTGAAAAGCGCCCAAGGCAGGGCATCGAGCGTTTGAAATCTCAAACGAATGCTAAGCGGCTGCTGGGGTGTTGGACAATAGGCTGTTCGAAAAAAAGAACGAATGGTTGAACACCCGGGGCAAAATTCACGATTTTGCACAATGGACCCGGCCTTTTCGCGGGCTGACCCGCGACAAGGCCAGTACAGGTTAGACGAGCGGGCTGAAGGAAATGTGATGGGAGGACCGACGGCCTCCCGGAAGGGATTGATCAGAATGCCTTGGGCAGAACGATCACCAGCACCCGGTAGCCGGCCGAGCCCGACTGGCGGCAGTGCAATTTCAGCTCGACCAGTACCTCCTCGACGACAGAGAGAAAAAACCTACAGATCAAGGCGATGGACGCCATCGGCACAGATGGGTATCATGCGTGCGCGTTGCACTCGTAGCTCAGCTGGATAGAGTACTGCCCTCCGAAGGCAGGGGTCGTGGGTTCGAATCCCGCCGAGTGCGCCATCTTCTTTCCCTTGCGTCGCAAGGGTCAGCGCTTCCGACAGAAGCCCGTCCTGATTCAATTCGCCGTAAAGGCTAGCCAGCCCAGCGCAAAAACCTTCTAGACCAAAACCGACGCTCAAGCCTGTGGCGCGTACGATCGCAAGCGAAATCGACCGGTCTTGGGTTGAGGCATTTCAGAACAACCGCAGCGGCATGTTGACCACCAGGCGCACTTCGTCGTAGCTGCCATCGATCTGCCCGCCATGGGCCCGATGGTTGTAGACGATGGTGCGCACACTGGTGTCGCGCCAGGAGCCGCCCTGCAGCACGTAGCCGAGCACCAGGCCATTCTCCTCATGCCGTGCGCCACGTAGGCCACGCACGTTGTAGCCGGCATGGCGGCCATTGCGATCGCCCTGGTAATGACTGCCATCGATGCCCCAGCCCTTGGCGTGCCACACCCCCAGGCTCAGGCCCGGCACGCCGTAGGCGCTGGCATCCAAGTCGTAGCGCAACTGCCAGGAGCGTTCGTTCGGGCCGTTGTAGTCCGAATACAGCGAGTTGGCCATGTAGTTGCCGGTCGACTCCCACACATAGTCGAAGTACTCGTCACCCTCGATCTGCTGCCAGGCCAGCGTCAGCCCGTGGGCCTGGTGCATCAGCGTGGTGGCCAGGCTCCAGGCCTGGTTGTCGATGTAGCCCAGTTGCTGCTGGCCGCTGTCGCGGGTGCGGTAGTAATGAAAGGCCGGGCGCACAGCCAGCTCGGCCCGATCACCCAGCGTGCCACCCAGCCCCAGGTACAGCTGCTGCCAGGTATCTGCCAGGTGCGAGCCGTACAAACTGGCGGACAGCGCACCGCTGTAGCGGGCACCCACATAGCTGATCGAATCGGCCTTCACCGCCCGATCGCCGAAGGTGCTGGTCAGCCGTTCGCTGCCGGTGCCGGTGCGCGGGATCGCCCGGTCGAAGCGCCCGGCATCCAACTGCAGGCCATCAATGCTCTGATCGCTCAACGCCACGCCCTGGAAGCTCGACGGCAACGCCCGGTTGTCCTTGTAGCGCAACATCGGGTTGTCCAGGCGTTGCCGGCCGACCCGCAAAGTACTGCCGGCCAGGCGCAGGCGCAGCGCACCGACCGCCAGGCGGCTCCAGGTCGGGATAGCGTCGCCGTCGCTGTCCACCAGTACCCGGTCACCGCCATTGGCCACCCGGCCATGGCCGCGCTGCAGGTTGACCGCGCTGTATAGCGAGGCATCCACACCGATGCCGAGCAGGCCTTCGGTGTAGCCCGATGCATAGTCGAGCATCGCCGCCTGCACCCAGGTCTCGCGCACCCGCGTGGGGGGCAGGCGGCCATCCTTGCGGATCGCCAGGTAGGTGTCGCCCTGGGTGTGCTGGTTTGAGTAGTAGTGCCGCAGGTTGAGGTCCAGACGGCTGCCGTCGATGAAGCCGGGCTGGCCCGCAGCCACGCAGGGCGTGACCAGGGCGCAGCACAGAAGCGTGCGTCGTAGCATGTGCAAGTGGTGTTCCTGTCCGTGAACAAAGGTCGGGCCGCGCCTGCCTGGCACGGCGTGGGAGTCACTCGGGCCAGTGGCGGATCGGCCCGCGCCAGGTCTCGAAGGCCTTGGCCAGGCGCAGCAGCCAGGTGTCGGCGAAACGCGGGGCGACCATCTGCAAGCCGATGGGCATGCCTTGGTCGCTGAAGCCGCAGTTGATCGACAGCGCCGGTTGCTCGCCCATGTTCCAAGGCACGGTGAACACAATGTGTTCGAATGGCCGTTGCGGGTCGTTGCCGGGCGAGGCCAGTTCGGCGGGATAGGCCTGCACCTGGTTGGTTGGTGACAGCAGCAGGTCGCATTGCTCGAACAACCGTGCGGCGCGCCGGCGCATCTCGAAGGTCTGGTTGAAGCCTTCCACCGCTTCTACCGCCGTCATGTGGCGGGCCGGCTCGGCCCACTGGCGGATGTACGGAAGCACCTGGGCCAGCCGCTCGGGCGCCAACTGGCTGAGTTCGCTCCACTGGCGCGCACGCCAGAAGTGGTCGAGGCCGTCAAGCAGGCGACGCTCCATCAAGGGCGCCACTTCCACCAGCCTGGCACCCTGCGCCTCGAACAACCCGGCGGCGGCGCGCACCGCGGCGCAGGTCTGCGCGTCGGGCTGCAGGCCGCAACCGGGCTCAAGTAGCAGCCCCACCCGCAATCCACGCACACTCACCGGGGCCAGGCCCCAGTCAAGCTCGGCTGGCGGCAGGCTGGTGGCGTCGCGTACATCCGGACGCGCCAGCACCGCCATCATCGCCGCGCAGTCGTCCACCGTGCGGGTCATCGGCCCGGCGCAGCGGCCGGTGTAGTACGGGTCGATAGGAATGCGCCCGAGGGTCGGCTTGAAGCCCACCAGCGCGCACCAACCGGCCGGCAAGCGCACCGAACCACCGATGTCGGTGCCTACGTGAAGGGGGCCGTAGCCTGCCGCCGCAGCCGCAGCCGCCCCGGCGCTGGAACCGCCGGGGTTGAGCGCCGTGTTCCACGGGTTACGGGTGATACCGTGCAGGCTCGACAAGCCCGAGGACAACATGCCGAAGTCTGGCACGCTGGTCTTGCCCAGCAATACTGCGCCCGCCTCGCGCAAGCGTGCCGCCGGTGGCGCGTCGGCTACAGCCAGGCGCGGCTCCAGGCCTGCGCAGCCCTGGTCGAGCATCTGGCCACGGGTAGCGATCAACGACTTCAAGGTCACCGGCACGCCATCCAGCGGCCCGAGCGGCGCACCCTTGGCCCAACGTTGAGTGGACGCAGCAGCCTGCTCCAGTACCCGCTCAGGGGCGAACTGGCACAGCGCGTTCAGGGCTGGCTCGCGGCGCTGCACATGGTCGATCAGATACTGGTGGTACTCCAGTGGTGACAGCTCGCGGCGAGCATAAAGCGCCGTCAGTTCGCCCGCCGACAGCCACTGTAAAGACCCGCCGCTCATTTGACACCTGCCGGCACACCGGCATTTTCTGCGGCCGGCACGCGCTGGCCGAACAGGCGCACGCAGCACAGCCCCACTGCGCCCATCAGCACGCTGAAGCCCACCGCCACCCACGGGTTCCAGGGCATCAGGGCAATCAGCAACAACGGCGTGACGCTGGCCCACAAGGCGTAGGCGATGTTGTAGGTGACGGAAATTCCCGACACACGAATCGCCGCCGGGAACAGCTCGACCATGAGCGACGGCACCACCCCGACCACACCGCAGCACAGGCCGGCCAGCGCGTAGGCCGCGGCGATCAGCGGCAGTTCGAAAATCAGGCTGGCATACAACGCCGCCACGCCGGCCGGCAGCAGTGCGCTGTGAATCGCCAAGGCGCGCCAGGGGCCGAGGCGGTCGGCCATGCGCCCGGCGAGCACGCAGCCGATATTGAGGAAGACAATGCCCACGCTGCTCAGGGCGAAGGTCTGGTCCGCCGGCAGACCGAAACGCTTCTGCATCACCGTCGGGGTTATCACCACCAGCACCACCACCGCCGAGGTCAGCAGGCAGGTCAACAGCAGCGCCGGGGCGATGGCTGCCCGGTGTTCGCGCAGCACGGTGCGCAGCGGCAGCTCCGGGTCGGCGGCACGGCGCGCCTGCAGGGCGACGAACACCGGCGTTTCGCTGAGCCAGCGGCGCAACCACACACCGACCAGGCCGAACACGCCGCCGAGAATGAACGGTAGCCGCCAGCCGTGATCGAGCATCTCCTGTGGGGTGTAGACCCGCGCCAGCACCGCCGCGGTAACCGCGCCCAGCAGGTAGCCGAAGGTCAGCCCGGCCTGCAGCATGCCCAGGGCGAAGCCGCGGTGCCCGGCCGGCGCGTGCTCGGCGACGAACGCCCAGGCGCTGGGCACTTCGCCGCCCACTGCGGCGCCCTGCAGGATGCGCAGGGCCAGCAGCAACAATGGCGCCCAGTATCCGATCTGCGCGTAGGTCGGCATCAGGCCGATCACCAGGCACGGCAAGGCCATCATCAGGATGCTCAGGCTGAACACGCGCTTGCGCCCCAGGCGGTCGGCGAAGTGCGCCAGCAGGATGCCGCCCAGCGGTCGCGCCAGGTAACCGGTGACAAAAATGCCGAAGCTCTGCAGCAGGCGCAGCCATTCGGGCATCTGCGGCGGGAAGAACAGCTCGCTGAGGATCAGCGCAAAGAACACGAAGATGATGAAGTCGTAGATTTCCAACGCACCGCCCAGCGCGGCGAGGCCCAAGGTCTTGTAGTCGGCGCGGCCGAAGCGCGTGGGAACGGGTAGAGGATGGGCCGTCATTGGCATGGCTGTCCTTTAGTCGGGTAACGGAGACGCCGGCAGCACCGGTCGGGCGAATGGTCACCGTGGCAGGCAGGCGGGACAATCAAAAAGCGCATCTGGGTCGCTTTTTCACCTGAATCTGTACATTGAGTTTTGATCGCGAAAGCCAATAATCGGGCCACCTTTCCTCACAAGATGACCCCATCATGGAAGATGTTCAAAGCCAGATCGCCGCATTTGACCACCCAGACGTCGAAGCTGTGGCCATTATCCGTGGCCGTGTGCTGCACGCCTTGCAGACCTTCTTGCTCGACCGGGACTTCCGCCAGCTGCTGCCCATCCTGATGTCGCCGATCACCGACCCACTGAACCACGCGGTGTACCCGGCCGAGATCCAGTACCAGCAGCGCCGCCTGAAACTCACCGCCAGCATGATCTTCCACAAGCAACTGGCCCTGACCGCCCGCGGCCACGAGCGCATCTTCATCGTCGCGCCGAACATCCGCCTGGAAAAGCCGGAGATCAAGGACTCCCAGCGCCACCTGCTGGAGTTTTCCCAGTTCGACTTCGAAATCCGCGGCGGCACCATGCAGCAAGCCATGCAGCTGATCGAGCAGATGGTCAAGCACACCCTGGACGAGGTGCGTGAGCACTGCGCTGCGCAGCTGGCCCAGCTGGGCCGTGAGCTACCGCGCTACGAAACCGCCTTCCCGGTGTACAGCACCAACGAACTGCAGGCCGAGCTGGGCGACGACTTCGAGCGCCTGATGTCGGAAAAGGCCCATACGCCGTTCTTCATCACCAACCACCGCCGCGAGTTCTACGACCGCGAGACGCCTGGCCAGCGCGGCCACTACAACAACTATGACCTGATCTGGCCCGAGGGTTATGGCGAGGCCCTGTCGGGCGCCGAACGCGAATACGAGCATAGCCAGATCCTCTATCGCATGAACGAGCTGGACATGGACCTGACCCCGTTCGGCAACTTCCTCGAAGTCGCCCGCCAAGGCCTGCTGCACCCCAGCGCCGGCGGCGGGCTGGGCATCGAGCGACTGCTGCGCTTCATCTGCGGCAAGCGCCATATCCGCGATGTCGCCCTGTTCGACCGCAGCGTCGGTAGCGACTTCCTGTTCTGAGCCCCACCGCCCTCGTTCGGCCTGCCCTGACGGCAGGCCCTTTCCGGAGATATCCGCATGAACCCCTTGCGCATTCACTGGTGCTCGCCGCTCGACAGCGGCCAGCAGAAAGCCACCGACAAGTACGACACCGGACGCCTGGACTTCGCCGGTATCATCGATTTCGCCCAGGAAGCCGACGAACTGGGCATCGACTCGCTGCTGATGGGTATCAGCTATCACATGCCCGACCCGCTGCCGATGATCGGCGCGCTGGTGCGCGAAACCCGCAACGTAAAGTTCATCCTCGCCTACCGCCCCGGGCTGTTGCACCCGACCCTGTTCACCCAGGTGGTCAACACCCTGTCGTGGATGTCCGACAAGCGCATCGCGCTGAACCTGGTGGCCGGCATTTCGCCGGACGAGCAGGCGTACTACGGTGACTACGTCGCCCACGATGGCCGCTACGCGCGCACCTGCGAGTTCATCGATATCCTCAGGCGCTTCTGGGCCGGGGAAACCCCGCTCAGCCACCACGGCGACTTCTACCAGTTGGACAAGGCGCAGCTCGGCCTCCCGTTCAAGGACCACGAGCGGCCACGCCTGTATCTGAGCGGCGCCTCGGGCATCGCCCAGCAGGTGGCGGTATCGCACAGTGACTGCTGGCTGCGCTACGGCGACACC
This sequence comes from Pseudomonas anuradhapurensis, assembly GCF_014269225.2. Taxonomy (NCBI): domain Bacteria; kingdom Pseudomonadati; phylum Pseudomonadota; class Gammaproteobacteria; order Pseudomonadales; family Pseudomonadaceae; genus Pseudomonas; species Pseudomonas anuradhapurensis. The sequence continues at coordinate 210,984 of NZ_CP077097.1, read as the reverse complement.
CCCGAAGGCATCGCCGAAGCCGCGCGCGAGGTACTTGCAGCCGGCCGCTCGGTAGGCATACGCATGCACGTGCTGGCGCGGGAAACTCGCGAAGAGGCCCTGGCCGAAGTCGAGGCGATGATGGAAAACCCCGACCAGCAGCACCGCGAATGGGTACGCCAGTTTGTCGCCCGCTGCGACTCCGAGGCGGTCAAGACCTCGTTCCGCCTGGCCGAGGGCGCGCGCCACGACTGGTTGTCGCCGATGCTCTGGTCGGGCGCCGTGGCCTACCGAGGCGGCCCGGCGCTGTGCGTGGTGGGCAGCTACGAGGAGGTGGCGGCCTACCTGCTGGAGTACAAGAAGGTCGGGGTGAGCGAGTTCATTTTTTCCGGCTGGCCAACCCGCGACGAGATGCGCCGCTTCTGCCAGCACGTACTGCCGCGCCTGCGCGAACTGGAAGCCGACCTGGACCGCCAGCATGGCTGAGCACGCGCCCCTGCGCCGCTTCGGCGCCGGCCTGCTGCTGGGCCTGATGGCCGAACAGACGGTGCTGTTTGCCGTGCCGCTGATGGTCTACCAGGCCACCGGTAGCCTGCGCTATTCGGGGCTGGTGTTCGCCCTGGAGTGGCTACCGGCGCTGCTCGCCTACCCGTTTGCCGGGGTGCTGGCCGACCGTGTCGGCGGGCGCACCCTGCTGCAGTGGGCCAACGTGCTGCGCGCCGCCAGCCTGGCGCTGACCGTGCTCTGCTGCAGCCTGGCGCCGGCCCTGACGGTCTGGGTGCTGGCGGCCAACGGGGTGCTGCTGTCGCTGCTGATGGCACCGGTACGCATGGCCGTGGAACGCACCGTGCCGCAGGTGGCGCCGGCCGAGCGCCTGGCGCATACCCAGTCGCTGGTGCAGAACATGGAGCTGCTGGCGCAGGTGCTGGGCCCAGCCAGCGCCGCCGCGCTGGTGCTGTACAGCGGCAAGCTGTCCCTGCTGGGCCTGGCCGCCGCCGCACTGCTGCTGGCAGCACTGTGCTGGCGCGGCCTGCCCGACGCCCACGCCAACAGTGCTCGGCAACCGGTGCTCGACGCCCTACGCCAAGGCTGGCAGCTGCTGCTGGGCAACCCGCCAATCGTCAGCCTGGCGCTGCTGAACTTCAGCATCAACCTGGCCTTTGCCTGCGTACTCAGCGCCAATGCCTTCGTCGTAAGCGGCGTATTCCAGGCCGCCGACGGTGCCTTCGGCCTGATCAACAGCGCCGCCGGCGCCCTGGGCCTGCTGAACTTTTTGCTGGTGCCGTGGCTGCTGACGCGGCTGTCGATCCACCAGCTGGGCGCGTTGGGTTTCGCCGTGCTGTGCGGCGGAATCCTGGCCATGGGGCTGGCCAACGGTGTGCTCGCCTACGGTGCCAGCTTCGTCCTGGCCATGGCTGGCTGCACCCTGTTCAACGTGTTCAACCGCACCCAGCGAATCAAGGTGATCCCGCGTGAGCACCTGGGCAAGGTGATGGGCCCGTTCTACCTGCTCAACCTGGCGTCCTTCCCGCTGGGCGGCCTGCTCAGCGCCAGCATCGGCCAGCGCTACGGCATCCAGGGCCTGATCCTCGCCCTGGGCCTGCTGCTGTGCGTGCCGGGCGCCCTGCTGTTTCACCTGACCACGCGGCGCCTGAACGCCGCACTAGGCACTGAAAACCCCGCCATGGAGGCATCCCGATGAACAGCCAACCCCTGTGCCTGCTGGCCACGGTCGAATCCGACTCGCACATGTGGAACCTGGTGTACTTGCAGATGTGGCTGGGCGAACGCGGCCTGGAGGTAAAGAACCTGGGCAGCTGCACACCAGTGCAGGCCGTGCTCGACGCCGTCGAGCAGCACCGCCACGCGCGTTTGCTGGTGATCAGCAGCGTCAACGGCCACGGCTACTCCCAAGGCCTGACGCTGATCCACGCGCTGCGCCAGCAGTACCCGCACCTGCACGTGGTGATCGGCGGCAAGCTGACCACCTCCGAGGAGCAGACCCGAGCGGTGCGCGAGGAACTGCTGGGCGCCGGGTACAACGCGGTGTTCACCGAGGCCGACGCCCTCGACGCCTTCCAGCACCACCTCGAACGCCTGGCCCAGGCCCGTTATTCGCTGGTGCTCGGCACCGGTGACGTCGCGCACTGGACCTGAGCCCCCGTCTGTTGCCCGAACAAGGAACGAACCCATGCATATCGTGATCGTCAACCGCTGGCCGCGCTTTCACGACGGCCAGCGTTGGGACAATGAACTGACCCGCTACGAAGCCTTCTTCGACCACCAGGCCCACCGCATCAGTTATGTGGTCGACGGCCCCGGCGCGCTCGGCGTGCTGGCGCCGCGCGAGCAGATCGCCCACCTGGTGCAGGTCGAGGACGTCAACCAGTACTCGCAATTGCTGGCCGCGGTGACCGAGGTAAGCGAACGGGTCGGCCCGGTCGACCTGCTGATCGCCTTGTCCGAATTCACCCTCGAGATCGCCGCCCAGGTGCGCCAGGCGCTGAACATCCCAGGCCATGGCCCGGACGAAGTGGCCGTGTACCGCGACAAGGCGCGGATGAAACAGGTGCTGCAAGAGCATGGCCTGGCCGTACCGGCCTTCACCCGCTGCGAGAGCCTGGCCCACACCCTGACTTTCGCCGCCAAAACCGGCTACCCGCTGATCGTCAAGCCGGTGGACGGCGCCGCCAGTATCGGCGTGGTGCGGGTCGATGACGAGCGCCAGCTGCTGGCCGCACTCGACGGTGTCGACCTGGCGCGCCACGAAGTGGAAGCCTTTGTCGAGGGCCAGGTGTACCACGTCGATGGCTACACCGACGCCACCGGCCAGGTGCCGTTCCAGGCAGTGTCGCGCTACCTCAACAGCTGCCTGGACTTCGCCCGGCGCCAGCCGTTGGGCTCGGTGCTGCTGCAAGCCTCGCCGTTGCGTACGCGCATCGCCGACTTCAGCCGCCAATGCCTGCAGGCGTTGGGGCTGCGCGACACCGCCTTCCACCTGGAACTGTTCGTGTGCGAGGACGGCAGCCTGGTGTTTCTGGAGGTGGGCGCGCGGGTCGGCGGCAGCGAGGTGCCGCACCTGATCAACCGGGTGTTCGGCGTCAACCTCTACGAACATTGGCTGAAGAACCTGCTCGGCGAGCCCGCCGCCCTGCCCGACCAGGACGGCGATCCCAGCGGCGGCTGGTTGATCATCCCCAAGCCGCAACAACTGCCGTGCAGGGTGCTTGAGGCGCCGTCGCAGCGCACCCAGGTCGCCTCGCTGTGGCGCGAACTGCTGCCCCAGCCCGGCGAGGTGCTGGAGGCCGGCGGCGGCTATGACGCATTGCAGGGTGGGCGTTTCATCTTCACCGGCAGCGACCAGGCTGGCATCGAGCGAGACATCCGCCACGTCATTGAACACTACCGCCTGGAGGCGCAACCGGCATGAACCACGCCGCCCGTACCGAACACGACGACGCCGCGCTGCTGGCCCGGCTCATCCCTTACCTGAGCGACAACGACCAGCATGCCGTACGCGTGTTCGGCGAACGTCTGATTGAAGCCGCCGGCGGCCTGGCAGGCCTGGCCAACTACCGCCTGATGGTCGCCTACGGCGGTGGCAAGGACAGCTCCTACACCGTGTCACTGCTGCGCGCGACACAGCTGCACCTGGCCATCACCCATGGCTGCACCTTTCACCTGCGCATCGCCAACATGCGCCATGCTGGGGTGGCTGATGCAGTGATGGCCAACATCGACCGGGCCTACCACGCCCTGGCGTTGTACGGCGACCCGCGGGTCGAGATGCTGGTGGTCGACCACCGGCAGATCCGCCCGTTCGAACGCCACCTGCCCTTCCCCAGCGAGGTGAAGGCGATGAACCGCTTCGACGTGCTGATGAACGGCCACCGTACCGCCGGTGACGGCCGCCCGACCTTCTGCAACAGCTGCAACCTTGCAGTTGCCGACTTCTTCGGCCGCGCCGCCTGGTGGCAGGGTGGCGTCGACGCAGTGGTCACCGGCGACTCGCGCAAGGAACAGAAGCACTACTTCACCTGGATCATGCGCCTGGCCGAACGCCTCGGGCTGGACGTCGAGGACTGCCGTCGCCAGGGCTTTCGCGGGCTGTTGCAGGCGCTGGACGGTATTGCCCAGGCCTACTTCATCGAACTGCTCGGCGACGGCTTCGACGCTGCCCTCGACGAGCGTCGGGTCAGCACCGGTAACGCCAGCGGCGAGCCTGCGTTCATCAGCATCTACGACCTGGTGAGCTACCGCGTCGACGACCACTGGGAGCTGATTACCGAATTTCTCGGCTTCCGCTTCGAGGAGCTGGCGTTCAGCTTCACCGAGTCGGACTGCGCCAACCCGATGCTGATGGCGCACCTGCGCGGGCTCAAGGCCGAACAGGTGCAGGGGCGCAGTTATGACCAAGGACTGGCCGAATACCTGGAGCTGGCCCAGGCGCTGATGCGCAAGAAAGAAATGCCAGACCGCCTCATCGAGCTGGCCCTGGCGCCCTACGCCGACGCCGCCGGCAAGGCCAACCGGCGCGCGCTGGCCGACGGCTTCGCCCGCTCGGCCTTCGACCTCGACGAAGAGCAGCTGATCTGCATGCAGTTCTCGCCCTTCGTCAGCCAGGGCCGCGACCTGGCGCTGTACCTGAGCCTGCGTCACCCGCAGCTGGTCGGGCGCCTGCAAGACCTGCACGCGCTGCTCGGCGGCCAGGCCGAGGACGAGGTGCTCGGCCACTGGCTCGGCGAGGTCAGCGGCCTGCCGCTGGCGGCATTGCGCAGCCTTTACCGGCACGCGCCCATCGACTTCGACAGCGACGCCTCACTGATCGCCCGAGTGCGCGCCGGCGACCCGCACAAGGGCCGTATCGTGCGCCACGACCCGGCCACCGGTGTACAGGTAGTCGAACTGGTGTCGGGACGCTGACCATGGCCAGCACCGATACCAGCCACTTCCAGCGTTTCATCGAACGGGCCCGCGAGCGCGGGCAGCTCGTGGTGCAACCGCGCATGGGCTTCGCCGACATCCCCAGCATGCGTGCTGGCCTGGAAGCAGTGGCCCGCCAGCCGGGCGCCCTGGGTACCATCACGCTCGACAGTTACACCCGTGTCGGCGATTACCAGAGCGCCCTGCGCTGCCTCAATGACGGCAGCCCGCTCAACGGCTTCCCTATCGTCAGCCATCCGCTGGAAGCCCTGCGCGGCATGCTCGACGGCCTTTACGGCGCGGACTTCCCGATCCAGGTACGCCATGGCACGGCCCAGCCACAGAACATCTTCAAGCGCATGGCCGCAGTCGGCCTGGACGCCACCGAAGGCGGCCCAGTGTCCTATTGCATGCCCTACAGCCGCTTGCCGCTGCTGCATGCGGTGGACGCTTGGGGGCAAAGCTGCCGGGCGCTGGCCGAGGGCACCGCACACGGCCACATCGAGAGCTTCGGCGGCTGCCTGCTGGGTCAGTTATGTCCGCCCTCGATGTTGCTGGCGGTGGGCCTTCTCGAAGCCATGTTCTTCCGCCAGTACGGTATTCGCAGCGTGTCGCTGAGCTACGCCCAGGGTACCAGCATGGTCCAGGACCAGGGCGCGCTGCGCGCCTTGCGCGAGCTGGCGGCGCACTACCTGAGCGACATCCACTGGCACGTGGTGGTGTACACCTACATGGGCGTGTTCCCCTGCACCGAGCATGGCGCCCGCCGGTTGATCGTCGACAGCGCCCGCCTGGCCCAGGCCACCGGTTGCGAACGGCTGATCGTCAAGACCGTAGCCGAGGCCCGGCAGATCCCTTCGGTGCGCGACAATCTCCAGGCGCTGGACATGGCCAGCAGCAGCGCGGCGCAGGCGCCGGCGGCGCTCGACCCAGCCAGCCAGGGCTATTACGAAGAGATCCTGCTGGAAACCCGGCAACTGGTCGACGCCGTGCTCGAGCTGCACGCCGACCTGGGCACTGCGCTGCTGCAAGCCTTCGCCCGGGGCTTGCTGGATATCCCCTACTGCCTGCATTCGGACAACCCCGGCCGCGCCACCACCCTGATCGATGACCACGGTGCGCTGCGCTGGGCCAGCCTCGGCGGCCTGCCGCTGGCGCGTAGCCACGCCGCAGGCAACGCCGACCACGGCGTGCGCGCCGACCAACTGTTCCAGATGCTGCACTACATGGTGAACCGTTATGACCAACCCTTGCATTGAACCCGGGCAGCGCCCGCTGGTGCTGGTAGACGCCTATTCCACCGGCGCCTTTCTCGCTCGCGCGCTGGCCGAGCACCGCCCGCTGCTGCATGTAAGCTCACGACGCGACATGCCGGCGGCCTTCGCCGCCAGCTGCCCGCAGGCCCTGTTCACCCAGCACTACCAACTGCACGAGGTCGGCTTCGAGCCGCTGTGCCAGGTACTGGCAGCCCAGCACCCCGAGGCCGTGCTGACTGGCAGCGAGTTCGGCGTTGAGCTGGCCGACCGCCTGGCCGCCGCCCTTGGCCTGCCGGGCAACGACCCGGCGCTGTCGGTAGCGCGCCGCGACAAGGCGCTGATGGCCGAGCAAGTCGCCGCTGCTGGCTTGCCGGTGGCAGCACAGTTGCGCACCGGCAGCGCCGAACAGGCCTGCGCCTGGTTCCAGGCCCAGGGCGCACGGCCGGTGGTGGTCAAGCCGCTGGACAGCGCCGGCTCCGACCAGGTGTTCATCTGCCGCGACGCCAGCCAGGTCCGCGATGCCGCCAATGCCATCCTCGGCGGCACCAACCTGATGATGCGCGACAACCATGAAGTGTTGGTGCAGGAGTACCTCGAAGGCGACGAATACGTGATCAATACCGTCAGCCATCAGGGCCAGCACTGGCTCAGCGATGCCTGGCGCTGCACCAAGACCCTGAGCGAGGATGGCCGCAAGATCTACGACAGCGAATACCTGCTGGCTCCCGACGACCCGTGCCTGGAGACCTTGGTCGGCTATGTCGAGGGGGTGCTCGACGCCCTGGCCATCGCCGAGGGCCCGGCGCACACCGAGGTCATCCTCACCGCCGCCGGGCCACGCCTGCTGGAAACCGGCGCACGCCTGTCCGGCCTGGCCAACCCGCCCGCCCTGCAGGCTGCCACCGGCGCCGACCAGGTCAGCCTGACCGTCGAGGCCTGCCTGACCCCAGCCCGCTTGCTGCAGCGCCCTCGGCGCTATCGCCAGTTGCAGGCGGCCTGCACCCTCAACCTGATCGCCCGTGGCCAGGGTCGCTTCGACCTGGGCCGGGTAACCTCGCACCTCGACCAGCTGGCCTCGTACCACAGCGCCCGCTGGCGTTTCAGCGACGGCCGCGCCCTGGCGCCGACCGTCGACCTCAACAGTTCGCCGGGGGCCGTGTTCATGGTCCATCCGCAACCTGACCGCATCCGCCAGGACCAACTCGCCTGGCGGACGTGGGAGCAAGACTGGCTGTAACCGGGAGCCCCACCTACCGGGGCCGTTTCACCACTAAGGAGACACTGATGAGCACGCAAATCCGTAACGGACGCATGACTGTCCCGCAACTGGTGGCCATGAAGGGCCGCCAGAAGATCGTCTCACTGACGGCATACTCCAGCGCGATTGCCCAGGTAATCGACCCTCTGGTCGACTTCATCCTGGTCGGTGACTCCACCGCGATGGTCGGCTACGGCCGCAGTTCCACCCTGGGCATGCGCCTGGACGAGACCATCGCCCATACCCGCGCGGTAGTCGACAGCACGCGCCTGGCCTGCGTGATCGCCGACATGCCGTTCGGCAGCTACCAGGAAAGCCCCGAGCAGGCATTTCGCAACTGTGCCGAGGTGCTGGCCCGCACCGGCTGCGCCGCAGTGAAACTGGAAGTCAACCAGGTGCTGGCCAGCACCGTGGCATTTCTGGTTGAGCGCGGCGTACCGGTGATGGCGCACATTGGCCTGATGCCGCAGTTCGTCAACGTCATGGGCGGCTACAAGGCCCAGGGCCTGAGCCCGGAAGGCGGTGCAGCACTGTTGGCCGACGCCCGCGCCAACCTGCAAGCCGGCGCCTTCGCCCTGCTGCTCGAAGGCGTCGCCGAGCCGGTGGCCAGGGCCATCACCGAGGCCAGCGACAAGCCGACCATCGGTATCGGCGCCTCCCCGGCTTGCGATGGCCAGGTGCTGGTCACCGAGGACCTGCTGGGCCTGGGGGGCGAGCACGTGCCACGGTTCGTCAAGCAGTACGCCGATGTAGCCGGGGTGATCCGCGAGGCCTGCGCACGCTTCGGCGACGAGGTGCGTGACGGCACCTTCCCGACGCTTGACCACTGCTATGGGGTCTGAGCCTCGTCCTGGATCGCCTTGACCAGGCGCTGCAGCGCCTGGGGAATGTCCTTGCTCCAGTCCAGCGTGTAGCACAGCCGCAGGTGGCTGCGCCACAAGCCTTGCTGGCTGAAGATTTCCCCGGGTGCGATGACGATGCGCTGGTTCAACAGGCACTGGAAGACCCGGCGCATTTCTACCGGCCGGGTCGCTTCCAGCCACAGGCTCGCCCCACCCTGGGGCACGCCCCAGCGCAGGTAACCCTGGCCGTGAAGCTCCAGCAGGCCATGCATGTGCTGCATGCGCTCGCGCAGCATGGCGCGTAGCAACTGCACGTGCTGGTCGACCCGGCGTGAGGCGTACAGCTTGGCGATGGCCTTCTGGCGTATCGGCGAGAGGCGGAAGGCGCGCTCCAGAAACAGTTGCTGCAATTGCTCGATATGGCGCCGGCACAGCAGGTAACCATAGGGCGCCTCGGAGCCGATGACCTTGTCGAGGGTGGAAAACACCAGCAAACGATTGGGGTCGGCGAAGTCGCGATAGCGGGCCGGCGAGGCCTCGAAGCAGAACTCACCATAGCCATCGTTCTCGAACAGCCACACATCCTGCTCGGCCAGCCAGCGGCAAATCTGCTGCTTGTCCTCAGCCGGCATCAGCCCGCCCTGGGGTACGTTGGTGGCCGACGACAGCACCGCCAGGCGCACAGGCTGGGCATGCAGCAACTGGCGGAACTGCTCCAGGTCGAAACGGCCGTCGGCGCGCAACGGCACCTCGACGATGGTCATGCGCGCCGCCAGCAACTGGCGCAGCACCGCCCAGGAACAAGGCGACTCGACCAGCGCTACCTGGCCTTCCAGGCTCAGGGCACGCAGCGACAGCTCGAGGATGCTGCGCAGGTCCGAGCCGATGAACACATGCTCGGCATGCCAGTAGCGCTGTGGCGAGCGCGTGTAGCGGTCGGCCAGCACTCCGCGCAGCTCCGGCTCGCCGAACGGCTGGTACAGCGGTGCATGGGAACGTGGGTACTGGCGCGCCAGTTCACGCTCGATCATCAGCAGCGGTTTTTCCAGCGACAGCAGCATGGCCGGCGCGTCGCTGCTCAGGGCCAGCATGCCGGGCTGGCGGGCGCTGGAGAACACCGTGTCGAGCAGGCTGGGTGAACATTCGCCGTGCAGCGGTGCCTTGCTGGCCCGGGTGAAGTAACCGTGCCTGGGCCTCGCGTACACCCGGCCCTCGTCTTCGAGCAGCGAATAGGCGTACTTGGTAGAGGACACCGACACGTTCAGGCGCTGGGCCAGCTGGCGCAACGACGGCAGGCGCTGTTCAACATCCGACGGTGAGGCCTCGATCCAGTCGAGCAGGTACCGGTATACGGCCTGGTAGGTGTAGTGGGACTTGGTGTTGTTGTCTGCTTCCATTCTCACGGGGTCACTTCTGAAAAAGCGCAGGCACAGGGTACACGCGAATCCCGCGCGCTGCCCTACGCCCCGGGTGGTGTAAACCCTGTTCGGAACGGGACAGAAGCACTGAACGGGACCCGGCAACGCGCCCGGGGCTTTTTCGTTTGTGCGACATGTCGCGCTTCTGGCACTCCCGTGCCAAGGGTCATTGGTGTTAGCGTGGGCGTCTTCCCGTTTGCGGACGGGTAACCCACACAATGATTGGCGAAGGAATGCGCACAACCATGCACCTGAAAAAACTTACCGCCACCGCCTTGCTGCTGGCCAGCATCGGTCTTTTCACCCAACCGGCCCAGGCCAACCTCACCCAGCAGCAGTCGGCTGCCATCGTCAAGGCCTTCGACGGCAGCGATCCAAGCGACTTCAAGCAGTTCATCGGCAAGCTCAAAGGCAGCGACCTGGCCAAGGCCGACAACCTCGAGGCAACGCTCGATGCCTACCTGGCCGGCAAGCCACTGGCAGCCGAGCAGCAGAATGAGATCAACCGCCTGCTCGGCCTGTACACCCGCATCAAGTACGGCAAGGCCGCCAGCGAAACCCTGCGTGAACTGGTGGCTATCCCGACCTTCAACGTCGAAGGCACGCCGCAGCACGAAAACCCCGAGTTCCTCAAGATCGCGGACAAGATCAAGGCCCTTGCCGAAAGCTTCGGCCTGGCATTCCGCAACATCGACAACCGGGTTTACGAGATTTCGCTGGGCAGCGGCAAGGAAGTGGTAGGCATCCACGCCCACGCCGACGTGGTGCCGGTCAATCCGGACAACTGGAAACTGGCCGATGGCACGCGCCTGGACCCGTTCAAGGTGACCCTGGTCGGCGACCGCATGTATGGGCGCGGCACCGAAGACGACAAGAACGGTATTGTCGTGGCGATGTACGCACTGAAAGTGGCCAAGGACGAGAACCTGCCGCTGGCCCGGCAGTTCAAGCTGCTGATCGATACCACCGAAGAAACCAGCGGCGATGCCATCCCGTACTACTTCGAACGCAACCCCACCCCCGACTATAACCTGGCGCTCGATGGCGGCTACCCGGTGGTCATCGCCGAGAAAGGCTACGGCACGATCATGGCCAGCTTCAGCAAGCGCCCGGCCACTGGCAAGGGCGCGGAGATCGTCAACCTGACCGGCGGCCTGGCCACCAACCAGATCCCGACCACGTCCGTGGCGACACTGGTCTCCGATAACCCGGCAGCGCTTGCCAAGCGCCTGCAGCAAGCCGGCGCCAAGTACGTGAAGCAGCATGGCGGCGATTTCAGCATCGACGCCAAGCCTCAAGGCAACAACGTGCTGCTGACGGTAACCGGCGTTTCCGCCCACTCTTCGGAACCGGAATCCGGGGTCAACCCGGTGGCGCGCATGCTTGATTTCATCAATGGCCTCGGCCAGCAGGTGCCGATCAAGCACAACCACTTCACCGATGCCGCCCGCTACGCCGCCGACAACTGGGGCCTGGACTACCTGGGCAACAAGCTTGGCGTGGCCTTCAAGGACTCGTTCATGGGCCCGCTGACGGCATCGCTGACCTTTGTCGGGGTTGATGACAAAGGCCTGAAACTGGCCGTGAACCTGCGCATTCCCAAAGGCAAGCCAATCGCCACGATCAAGGACGAACTGGCCGACAAACTGGGCAAGTGGACCCGCCAAAGCCACACCTCGGTGGCCTTCGACTACAGCCTGGACGAGCCGATGTACCGCAACCCCGAAGGCGAATGGGTCAAGGCCCTGCTTGACGTGGCTACCGAGAACCTGGGCATGAAGCATGAGTTCGGAACCTCGGCAGGGGCGACCTCGGTACATGACCTGCCTAACGGCGTGCAGTTTGGCCTGGCCATGCCGGACGTGAAATACACCGGGCACAACGACAACGAGTTCAAGACCGTGGAACAGTTCATGCTGGACCTGCAGGTGGTGAGCGAGATGGTGGCGCGGATCGGGCAGATGCCGAAACTCTGATTGACTGTACCGGCCTCTTCGCGGGCACGCCCGCTCCCACAGGAATTGCGCGAAGTCGGTGCGATACCAGTGGGAGCGGGCATGCCCGCGAAGAGGCCAGCACGGGCGACCACTCATGACGTTTTTCAATCGACTCGATGCCGTTTCCTGCATTGCCGTGCAGAGCGCCGTGCCGGATGCTTTATTTACTCCGAGACATGGCTTTTCCACCCGCAGAGGCTCGTATGAAGACCGTCGAACAAATCCTCAAGACCAAGTCCCAGCACCACACCGTTTACACCATCGGCCCAGATGACTCGGTACTCGACGCCCTGAAACTGCTGGCGGAGAAAAACGTCGGTGCGCTGCCCGTGGTCGAGGGCAACCAGGTGGTGGGCATCGTCAGCGAACGGGACTATGCGCGCAAACTGGTGCTCAAGGGCCGCTCCTCCGCCGCCACGCCGGTGCGCGAGATCATGAGCGCGCCGGTGGTGACCGTGGAGCCGAAGCAGAACCTCGAGTACTGCATGAACCTGATGACCAACCGCCACCTGCGCCACCTGCCGGTGGTCAGCAATGGCGAGTTGCTCGGCCTGCTGTCGATCGGCGACCTGGTCAAGGAAACCATTGCCGAACAGGCCCACCTGATCCTGCAACTGGAACAGTACATCCGCGGCGAATGATCCGCCTCAATGGTAGGCGCGCTCCAGCTCGTCCAGCTGATGGTCGAAGCTGCGCAGGCGCGCCGACCAGGTATACACCAGCACCTCCAGGTCACGATTGAGCACGGCGGTGTTGCCGTGGCCGCTGCGGGTGGGCTCGCCCAGGTCCAGCTGGTAGCGCTCACGGGCCATCGCCTGGGCAACGCTGGACAAGTCGCGGGCATTGGCCAGCCAATGGTGATGATGGTCATGAATTTCGCGATCGAGCGCCCTGCACTGACGTTTCAGGGCATCCAGGCTCTGCTCCAGCGGGGTACCCTTCAGCTCGCCCATGACTTCTTCGAAAGTGCGCCCGGAATGCCAGTAGCTGCCCCAGAAATAGCGATCGAACACCGTTTCGACGCGGCGCAGCGCGACCTTGGTGTTCCAGATGGTCAGCAACGTTCGCCCCTGCACCACTTCGCGTTTGTTCAGGTGCAATTGCTGCCAGGCGATCCAGGCCAGGGCCACCAGGGCCACCGCCACGGTGACCGCGGCAGCGGCATACAGAAAATGCACGGCCTGGTTCATCTGTTGCGTCTGCCTGATGCCATAGAAGTAACTGGCCGTCAGGGTGCCCAGGATCGTCACGGAGCACCAGAAACCCGGTGCGTAGGGATCTTTCATCGCGCTATCCCCTTGTTGTTTTCCTGAGCATAGCAACGACCAATCACTCGTCAGGCACCACTCGGCGCTTTATTTCTTGCTTGGGTGCAGCGCCTCGTTGAGTTGGTCGATCATCGGAATCCAGTCGTCATCCGCGAGGTATTTCTCTTTCAGGAAATCGCGCTGTGAATCACTCCAGAAAGGCGCATCAACCAGCTTTACATCATCATCCAGCGGCGAATGGGTGCTGATGAACCGGTCGATTTCGACCGGATCGTCAGACAGCCCCAGCTGCTTGAAAATCTCCGACAACGGATGAATCGGCTTGTCCATGGTTCCTCCTCGGCGCCGGGCCGGTCGTCGACGATGCCGGCCTGGCATGGGTTGAGAGCATCAACTGAGCTCGCACACTTCGGCGCGCGGCACCAGCTTCAGATATTGCTCCATGCTCATGTGGATCAGATGATCGTGATCACCCGCCTCCAGGTAGACATCGCCTTGGCGGGTAAGACTCGAATCAAGCAGCATCTTTATCTGGTAGGCATCGCCAAGCGCCGGTACGGCACCGCGTTCGCAGTCGCCGAACAGGCTCGGCAGGCCGCTCTCACGGGTCAGTTGCCAGGCCCCGGACATGCGCACCTTGCTCATGTCCAGGTGCCGGTTGGCCGGCAACACGGCCATGATGTAGTTGCCATGACGATCATCGAGCACCACCGACTTGGCGACCCGCTCGGCGGGTACGCCGGCCGTGCGGGCCGATTCCAGGCTGGTGGCCGAATGGGGATGGGAAATGATGTCGTAGTCGCAGTTGGCCTTGTTCAGGCGGTCCTGCAGGGTCTTTGCCATACGCATGATGCACCTCCGGTTTCGCCCCCCATGTCCAATTCTAGGCCGGGTACCGACTGGCAGGGCTAAACTTGTGCAATAGAACACACGAGGTGACGACAGGTGATCGCCCGCTGCTGGCGCTGGCTGTTGCTGCTGTTGCTGCTTGGCATCACGCCGGGCGGCCAGGCCGCGCCCGGTGCAGTGTGGGTGCTGGGCATCGATGATGCCATCGGCCCGGCCAGCGCCGACTACCTGGTGCGTAGCCTTGGCCAGGCCCAGCAACAGGGGGCGCAACTGGTGGTGATCCGCATGGATACGCCGGGCGGGCTGGACAGCGCCATGCGCCAGATGATCAAGGCGATTCTCGCCAGCCCGGTGCCGGTCGCCACCTTCGTTGCCCCAAGCGGGGCCCGCGCCGCCAGCGCCGGCACCTACATTCTCTACGCCAGCCACATCGCTGCCATGGCACCAGGGACCAACCTGGGGGCCGCCACGCCAGTACAGATCGGCGGCCCACCCGGCCCTGCCAGGGAGGACAAGGCCAAAGGCAGCGATGACGAAACCCTCGCGCGCAAGCAGGTCAATGATGCGGCGGCCTACATGCGTGGCCTGGCGCAGCTGCGCGGGCGCAACGCCGATTGGGCGGAGAAGGCCGTGCGCGAGGCAGTGAGCCTGTCCGCCAGCGAGGCCTTGCGGCTGAACGTGATCGACCAGGTAGCCGATGACCTGCCCGGGCTGCTGCGCAAGCTCGATGGCCAAACCCTCACCGTCGCGGGCCAGACCCGCCAGTTGCAGACCGCCGGCGCGAGCCTGGTCGAGCACCTGCCGGACTGGCGTACACGGGTACTGGCGGTAATCACCAACCCCAGCGTGGCGCTGATCCTGATCATGGTCGGCGTGTACGGCCTGCTGTTCGAGTTCATGAACCCTGGCTCGACGGTCGGTGGCGTGGTTGGCGGCATCTGCCTGCTGCTGGCCTTGTATGCGCTGCAACTGTTGCCGGTGAGCTTTGCCGGAGTGGCGCTGATCCTGCTCGGCATCGCCTTCATGATCGGTGAGGCGTTCCTGCCCAGTTTCGGCGTGGTCGGCTTTGGCGGCATCGTCGCTTTCGTGGTCGGTGCATTGATCCTGATCGACACCGACGCCCCCGGCTTCGGCATTCCACTGACCCTGATCGGCACCCTGGCGCTGCTCTCGGCGTTGCTGATCGGTGGGGTGATGGGCATGGCCCTCAAGGCCCGCCGACGGGCGTTGGTCAGCGGCGATGCCGGGCTGCTCGGCAGCCTGGTCACGGTCACCGCGGTAATGGCCGGCAACCCGTTCTGCGGCGTGGTCCTGGCCCAGGGCGAACAATGGCAGGTGCAGTGTGCAACGCCGCTGCAACCAGGCCAGAGCGTGCGGGTGACAGCCCGCCATGGCGTCATGCTGCAAGTGAGCGCCGCCGCTCCTGCGGCGCAAGGAGAGTGACCATGTTCATGCAACTGGGTTTCGGCGCGGTGCTGGTCGTGCTGCTGATGCTGTTGCTGTCGGCGTTCCGCATCCTGCGCGAATACGAGCGCGCAGTGGTGTTCCAGTTGGGGCGCTTCTGGCAGGTGAAGGGGCCGGGGCTGATCCTGTTGATTCCGGTGGTGCAGCAAATGGTGCGGGTCGACCTGCGCACGGTGGTGCTGGATGTGCCGCCGCAGGACGTGATCACCCGTGACAACGTCTCGGTCAAGGTCAATGCCGTGGTCTACTTTCGCGTGCTTGACCCGCAGAAGGCGATCATCCAGGTCGAGGATTTCCTGGTGGCGACCAGCCAACTGGCGCAGACCACGTTGCGCGCGGTGCTGGGCAAGCACGAACTGGATGAACTGCTGGCCGAACGCGAACAGCTGAACGCGGACATCCGCCAGGTGCTGGACGCGCAGACCGATGCCTGGGGCATCAAGGTGGCCAACGTCGAGATCAAGCACGTCGACCTCAACGAGTCGATGGTGCGCGCCATTGCCCGCCAGGCCGAGGCCGAGCGCGAACGGCGCGCCAAGGTAATCCATGCAGAAGGTGAGTTGCAGGCATCGGAGAAGCTGATGCAGGCGGCGCAGATGCTGAGCAAGGAGCCGGGCGCGATGCAACTGCGCTATATGCAGACACTGGGGGCGATTGCCGGGGACAAGAGCTCGACCATCGTCTTTCCACTGCCGGTGGAGTTGCTCAAGGGGGTGGTGGGCAAGCAGGAATAGCGGGGGGCGCCTTGCGCCCCTTTCGCGACGCAAGGCCGCTCCTACAAGGGTCGTTTAACGCCTGCAGGAGCCCTGGGTCGCTCAGATGGGCGCGCGGCGCAGGGTCGCAAGGAAGGTAGCCGCACCAATGAACAACCCGGCAAAGGTCCGGTTCAGGCGTTTCTGCTGCCTGGGCGTACGCAGCAGCCGCAGTACCCGTGCAGCCAGGCCGGTGTAGCCGGCCATCACCAGCATGTCGACGGCGACCATGGTCACGGTGATGGCCACGTACTGCGGCAGCAGGGGGGCATGCGGGTTGATGAACTGTGGCAGCACCGCCAGCATGAACACCAGCGCCTTGGGGTTGCTGACGTTGACCAGGAAACCGCGGAACACCAGGCTCAGTGGCTTGCCGATCGGGCGCACGCCGGACTCATCGCTCATGTCCATCGGCAGGGCGCGCCACTGCTTGTAGGCCAGGTACACGAGGTAGCCGACACCGAACCATTTGATGATGTGGAAAGCCGTGGCCGAAGCGGCCAGGATGGCACCGACGCCGGCGGCGATGATGGCGATTTGCACAATCAGGCCCAGCTGCAGGCCCAGGGCGTTCCAGTAGCCACGCCAGAAACCGTATTGCAGGCCGCTGGACATCGAGGCAATTGCCCCGGCGCCGGGTGAAAGGCTGATCACCCAACAGGCGGCAAAGAAGCCCAGCCATACTTCCATCGACATCACACACCTCGCTCGAACATTTGTCGCAAAACGTTAAGCTAAGGCGTTGATGAAAAAATAACCAGCAGATTTTGCAGGGTTTGCATTGGCTGTACCCGCGAAGAGGGCAGTACAGGTTCAGTCAGCCTCGGCCGGCGCCTCTTGTTGCAGCGACTGCACTTCAGCGCCGCGCCAGCGCCGCACCGACTTCTGGAAAAACTGGCTGTTCGGCACCTGCACCAGCGCCCCTCCCGCCTCGGGCATTTCCAGCAGGGTGGTGAACAGCAGGTTGATGGCGATGACCCGGCCCTTTACGCCCGGCTTGTCGAGGGTGTCGACCAGTTCGACCACGTCACCGATGCGAAACGGCCCGACCGTGAAGATCAGCACCGCACACAGCAGGTTGGACAGCACGCTCCAGATGGCGAAGAAGGCCACCGCCGCTACCGCGACGAAACCGGACAATGCTGTCCACAGCACGGTTGCCGATACACCCAGGCGCTCCAGCACGAACAACAGCGCGCTGCCCATGATCAGCCAACGCAGGCCTCCGCGCACCGGCACCAGCAACTCCGGCGGCAGAGGATAACGCTGGCCCAGGCGGCTCAGCCCACGGGCAATAATGCGTTGCAGGACGAACGCCACGATCAGGATCAACAGAATCTGCAAGCCCACCCAGAAGGTGTCCATCCATTGCCCTGGCAGCAGCGAACGCAGTTCCTCCATCAGGACAGCGCCTCGAGTTCGGCCTGCATGCTTTCGAGGGTTTCCAGTGCTTCCATCCAGGCCTCTTCCAGTTCGCCCTCGCGCTGCTTGAGCTTGGTCTGCCGCGCCAGCAATTCACGCAGTTCATCCTTGCGCGCCGCGTCGTAGAGGCCACCATCACCTAGCGCGGTTTCGATTTCAGCCAGCTGCGCGTGCACCTGGTTGAGCTCGGTCTCGAGCTTGTCGGCGGCCTTCTTGTGCGGAGCCAGTTGCTGGCGCAAGGCTGCGGCAGCCTGGCGCTGGGCCTTCTTGTCGGTCTTGTCCGGGTTGGCCGGGGTGCTACTGGCCGGCGCACTGCGCTGGCGATACTCGACCAGCCAGCGGCTGTAGTCGTCCAGGTCGCCATCGAAGGTATCGACCTTGCCGTCGGCCACCAACAGGAAGTCGTCGGTGGTGCTCTTGAGCAGGTGACGGTCGTGGGACACCACCACTACAGCACCGGCGAACTCCTGCAGGGCCATGGTCAGAGCCAGGCGCATTTCCAGGTCGAGGTGGTTGGTCGGTTCGTCAAGCAGCAGCAGGTTCGGCCGCTCCCAGGCAATCAGCGCCAGCGCCAGGCGGGCCTTTTCGCCACCGGAGAAGTTCACTACCGGCTCGTCGACACGGTCGCCATGGAAGTCGAAGCCACCGAGGAAATCGCGCAGGGTCTGCTCACGCTCGGCAGGCGCAATGCGCTGCAAGTGCAGCAGCGGGCTGGCCTTGTTGTCCAGCGAGTCCAGCTGATGCTGGGCGAAGTAACCCACGGCCAGGTTCTCGCCACGTACCAGGCGACCCGACAGCGGCTCAAGCTCGCCGGCCAGGTTCTTGATCAAGGTCGATTTGCCGGCACCGTTGGGGCCGAGCAGGCCAATCCGTGCGCCCGGGGTGAGCTGCAGCTTGACCTTGTCGAGAATGGCCTTGTCACCGTAGCCCAGGCGGCCTTCGGACAGGCTCAGCAGCGGGCTGGAAATTTTTTGCGACTCGCGGAAGACAAAGTCGAACGGCGAATCGACGTGCGCCGCCGACAGCTCTTCCATGCGCTCCAGGGCCTTGATTCGGCTCTGGGCCTGGCGGGCCTTGGTGGCCTGGGCCTTGAAGCGGGCAATGTACTTTTCCATGTGCGCGCGCTGCGCTTGCTGCTTCTCGTAGGCCTGCTGCTGCTGCGCCAGGCGCTCGGCACGGGTGCGCTCGAAGGCGGTGTAGCCGCCCTTGTACAGGTTCAGCTTGCGTTGCTCGACGTGCAGCACATGGTCGACCACGGCGTCGAGGAAGTCGCGGTCGTGGGAGATCAGCAACAGCGTGCCTGGGTAGCCCTTGAGCCAGTCCTCGAGCCACAGGATCGCGTCCAGGTCCAGGTGGTTGGTGGGCTCGTCGAGCAGCAGCAGGTCGGACGGGCACATCAGCGCCTGGGCCAGGTTCAGGCGCATCCGCCAGCCCCCGGAGAAGTCGCCGACGCGGCGATCCATCTGCTCGTTGGTGAAGCCCAGACCGGCCAGCAACTTGCGGGCGCGGGCATCGGCGGTATAACCGTCGGCGCTTTCCAGCTCACTGTGCAGGCGTGCCAGGGCGGTGCCATCGTGGGCCTGCTCTGCCGCAGCCAGCTCGGCCTGAACCTTGCGCAGGCGCGCGTCGCCGTCGAGCACATAATCCACGGCCAGGCGGTCGAGCGTGTCTACTTCCTGGCGCATGTGAGCGATGCGCCAGTCGCCGGGCAGTTGGCAATCGCCGGCATCGGGCGACAGCTCACCACGCAGCAAGGCGAACAGGCTGGATTTTCCGGCACCGTTGGCGCCGATCAGGCCGGCCTTGTGACCGGCGTGCAGGGTCATCTCGGCGCCTTCTAGCAAGCGCTGCGGACCACGCTGTAAAGTGAGGTTGGATAGTCTGATCATGATGGTCGCGGAGTCTACCAGCTTCCTCGGCCCATAGCGCGAGTGGAACCATGCACACCGACCTGTGGAATCACGCCCTGGCCTTGTACGCCAGGCCCGGCGTGGAAGCGGCCTGCCTCGCCTTGCAGGCGCAGGGTGGCGATGTCTGCCTGTTGCTGTGCGCAACCTGGCTGCAAGCACGTGGCGTGGCCGTGCTGGATGAGCGCGTGCAGTTATTGCACGGGGTTGCCGAGCCCTGGCAGCGTGAAGTGGTTGCGCCGTTACGCAGCCTGCGCCAACAGTGGCGCGCGGCAGCGCAGGGCGATGCGCGGCTGGCAGCGTTGCGTGATCAGGTCAAGCAGTTGGAACTGCAGGCCGAGAAAGCCTTGCTGGAACGCTTGCAAGCGTGTGCACAACAGTGGCCCACGGACGCTGACGTGCCCGCGGGCGACTGGCTGGCCCGGCTGGCGCCGGACCCGGCCCGCCACCACGACGCGCTGGACCAGTTGCGCGTCGCGGCGACCGCGCTTCAGGACGCCGAAGGCGCCTGAACCGAGGTACTGGCAGGTGCCGAAGGGGCTACCGAAGCAGCAGGCGTGGCCGAGTTGGTCCCAGCAGCCGTACTGCTGGCGGCAGGTGTTGCCGGTTTGGTTTCGGCTGGCTTGCTGGCAGCAGGCTTGGCGGCAGCAGGCTTGGTCGCTGCACGGGTTGGTGCTTTGGCTGCGGCGGGTTTCGCGGCCGGCTTGGCAGCAGTGGTTTTGGCTGGCGCTGGTTTGGCAGCAGCGGTAGCCTTGGCTGCAGGTTTGGCCGCCGGTTTGGCAGTTGCAGTGGTCTTGGCCGCAGGCTTGGCTGCCGGTTTGGCGGCAGCAGTAGTCTTGGCTGCTGGCTTGGCCGCCGGTTTGGCAGCTGCGGTAGCTTTGGCCGCTGCGGTGGCTTTGGCCGCTGGCTTGGCTGTCGGTTTGGCAGCTGCGGTAGCTTTGGCTGCTGGCTTGGCTGCCGGTTTGGCAGCTGCGGTAGCTTTGGCTGCTGGCTTGGCTGCCGGTTTGGCAGCTGCGGTAGCTTTGGCTGCTGGCTTGGCTGCCGGTTTGGCAGCTGCGGTAGCTTTGGCTGCTGGCTTGGCCGCCGATTTGGCAGCTGCAGTGGTTTTGGCTGCTGGCTTGGCCGCCGGTTTGGCAGTTGCAGTGGCTTTGGTTGCTGGCTTGGCAGCTGCGCGTTGGTCAAGGGCTTTGGCTGCTGCTTCTCGAACCTTGCCTACACCTTGAGCCAGCTTGAGGCTGTCCTGTGCATCGCGCTTGAGTTGTTGAATATAAGAACGGGTCTGGCTTTGACGTTCCTTGAGAGAATCGAGCAATTCTTCCAGTTCACCAATGGCTTTATGTGCCTTGGCCTGCGCCTTGGCTTTACCTGCCTTGGCTGCGTCTTGCAGTTTCTGACGTCCACCGTGCAGTTTTTCCTGCGCCTTGACACGCTGCTTTTCCAACTTGGCCAGCAGTTTTTCCGCATCAGCCAGCGCTTGCGAGCAGGCATCCTCCAAGTGTTCGAGCAGGCTGCCCGAAAGTTGCTGGAGCAGGTGTAACGGCGTACTTACTGGCTTCTTCTTGGCCGACATGGTTTACCTCCTGGCTGATGAGATTGCGGCTCATACTATGCTTCTGCTGCTACCGCCGCTAGGGCATGTTGACAGTATTGTTTACGCCGCGTTGCATGCCTGGGCAAAGTTGTTATCTTGCAGCTCCGAGCAAGTGTAGTTGCTGAATAAATGATTGCAGATATTCGGCAACTATCTGAACTGCGCGGTGCCCTTGTAGGAGCGGCCTTGTGTCGCGATGGGGTGCGAAGCAGCCCCGGCATTATCAACCCGATGCACAAATCCTGGGGCTGCTTCGCACCCCATCGCGACACAAGGCCGCTCCTACAAGGGCCTGCAAGCACGCACAATACAAAACTGAACACTGGCATAATTCCCCGCTCATTGGCGCAGGAACTGATCATGCCTCGATATCTAGTTTTAGGTTTATGCCTGCTGGCCCCTCTCGCCCTGGCCAACAGCGACGAACACGACCTGGCCTACAGCCTTGGCGCCAGCCTGGGCGAGCGGCTGCGCCAGGAGATGCCGGGCCTGCAACTGGACACATTGGTCGAAGGCCTGCGTGCGTCTTACCAAGGGCAACCGCTGAAGCTCGACAAGGCACGCATGCAGGCCGTGCTGCAGCAACATGAAGCGCAGGAAGACGATGCCGCCGCGCAGAAACAGCAGGCTGCCGAGACACGCTTCATGGCCAACGAGCGCGGTCGTTATGGTGTACACGAACTACCAGGGGGCCTGCTCTACAGCGAGCTGCAGGCAGGCTCTGGCGCGCAGCCCAAAGCCGGCGGCAAGGTGCAGGTGCGCTATGTGGGCAGGCTGCCCGATGGCTCGATATTCGATCAGAACCAGACACCCCAGTGGTTCAGCCTGGATTCGGTAATCGAAGGGTGGCAGGTGGCGTTGCCGCAGATGCGCACCGGCGCCAAATGGCGCCTGGTGATTCCGTCGGCGCAAGCTTATGGCGCCGACGGTGCGGGTGACCTGATCGCACCCTACACCCCGCTGGTGTTCGAGATCGAACTGCTGTCGGTTGCTGACTGATCTCGGCCGTCAGGCCTCGACCGCGCCCTCTTCCTTGTGCGCGTTGTGCAGTACCTCGATCAGGCAGTCTTCCAGCTCGAAGCGTTCGTGCAGCAGGGCTCCCAGCTTGGACAGCTTCTCGGCGAAGCGTTCGGTGTCCTTGCATTCACCCTTTTCGCAATGGTCATTGAACGCCAGCGCGATCTGGGTGATGTCGTTGATCCGGGGATTGATTTCTTCGGCCAGCTTCAGCGCCTTTTCGTCGTCGAAAGCCTTGGCCTCACTGACCAGTTGCTCGCAGACTTCGAAATGCCACGCTGAAACGTAGTCGACCAGAACCGCGCAGAAATCGCGGTTTTTTTCCTTGTCGGCAAAGGCCGGCTTGGCGTCGCGCAATGCGCGGAAAGCCTGCACCAGTTCCTGGCGCTCCTCCAGCCAGCGATCGATCAGCTTGTGAACCCCACCCCAGCGTTCCTGAGCGTTCTGACAACTATCGAGCATGGCGATCTCTTCCCTTCTGGGTAGATGCCGCTGCACCTCGCACTACGACCGTGCAGCACAAAGGTGACATCAGCAGGACGGCATCGAGCAGTTGTGTTTTCGGTATGCGTGTTGCGAGATTATTCCCGCGCGTGCTGCCCATCAAGGTACGCAGCGGACAAAGTTCATACAAGCGTTTAATACCCTGTTACACCGCCATTGGTCGCGCTACTGGCCAAGCCTTGCGCCAGGTCAACTTCCGGCCAGGGTGCGGAAACGATACGCCAGCAGGCAGCTCGCGGGTGGTACCGCCAACAGCAGGAAGGCCAGCAGGCTCCACTCGGGCAGCGTCAGGTCGAGAAAACTCCAGGTCAGCGCGTTGCAGTCAGGGCCGCCGAGCAACAATTGCCGCGCCGCTTCGCTCCAGGATTGTTCCAATACCCATGCGATCGGCAGCGGGCAGAGAGGCAGGGCATCGTCCGCGCCCTGCAACCAGACGTGCCGTGCCGCCAGCAACGCCCCCGCCAGCGCACAACCCAGCGTCGCCCGCGCATAACGGCGGACACCCTGCGAACGCGGTGCCTGCAGCACCGCCGCGAGGCACAGCAGCGCGTATAGGCCAAGCAGCACGCGCTGGCTGAAACACAATGGACACGGCACCAACCCCAGAACCTTTTCCAGCTGAAAGGATGCCGCCAGCACCGCCAGTGCGGCCAAGCAGGCGGGTAGGAAAAAGGTGCGTAAACGGGCCGGCAGCATGGGCGGTCAAGGTCCCGAGATGATGAAGTGGCTTGAAACGGTAGAGGAAAGACACGCTTTGTTTCAAGGCGCGACAGCAGCGACAAGTCGCTGAATCGCGAGGGAAATTTCTAGCAGACGAGTAGGAAACGTCTGAAGACAGGGACTGCAGATCCAGCTTGCATCAGCGGATAAGTTACCCGGCCCCATGGCCCGCACCTTGGCGCGGGCCATGGGTAAGGTCAGGCGCGCACGCCTTCTGGCAATGGCAGGGCCAGCAGGCGCTCGTCCAGCAGGCCGAGGCCCTCCTGGAACAACTGGTTGCTGCGCTCGGTCTCGCCAAGGCTGGCGAGCAACCGGGCCAACTCGGCGCAGGCCTCGGGGTTGCGTTCCATGCGCAGGCTGCTTTCCAGGTAGTCGCGCGCCTTGCCCCACAGGCGGTTCTGCAAGCTCAGGCGGCCCAGGGTCAGCAGCAGGCTGGCGTCGTCCGGGTGTGCCTTGAGCCAGCCTTCGGCGGTTTGCAGCTGGCGCGCCGGGTCTTCGCCGCGCACCAGGCCGTACAGGCGGGCCAGGTGGCTTTCGTAGTCACGCTTGAGGGCGGCGCGCAGCACTTGCTCGGCTTCGCTCTGGGCGCCGACCTGGCGCAACTGTTCGGCGTAGGCCAGCACCAGCTGTGGTTCCTGGCGCTGCGCCGCGGTCAGTTGCTGCCAGGCACGCTCCAATGCCTGACGCGCACTTTGCGCATCCTCGCCCCGGGTCGAGGCCAGGCTCAGGTTCTGCCCCCAGGCGCGCTGCTCCAGGGCGGCCAGCTCGGCAGCCGGCAGCACCTTGCCTTTGCGCAGCTCGGGCAGCAGGCGGATCAGGGCCGACCAGTCGCCGCGCGCCTGGTACAGGCGCTGCAGCAGGCGCAGCACCTGGCTGTTATGCGGGTGGCGGTCCTGCATGGCCAGCAGGGTTTCCAGGGCGCCGTCGCTTTCGCCACGGTCCATCTGCAGCTGCGCATGGGTCAGGGCGATGGCCAGTTCCGCTTGCGGCTGACGCTCCAGGGCACGCTCCAGCAGGTTGTCGCTGTCTTCGGTGCGGCCTTGCTCGTTGGCGGCGCGCGCCGCACCGAGGTAGAACAGCAGCGGCTGGCGCTCGGCCTCGGCGGCCCGGTGCAGGTGGCGTTGGGCGCTGGCCCAGCGGCCCTCGGCAAGGTCCAGCTGGCCCTGTTCGATGGACAAGCGGATGCGTCGGCTGCGGTTGCGTCGCGACCATGGGTTGACCACGCCGCTGGAAGTCAGCACCAAACCGACCAGGTAGCGCAGCAGCCACAGCAGCACGATCACGGCCAACAAGCCGGCCAGGGCGGCCCACAACCCCGACTGGTAGCGGAAACTGCCATAGGAAATCAGCACATAGCCGCTGTGCTTGGCGACCGCGATACCCAGCGCTGCGGCGATCACGATCGCCAGCACGGCCAGCAGGTAGACGCGCTTCATGGCTTGCCCCCTTCCGCCTCGGCCGGCAGGTGACGGCGCTGGATATACGCCTGTACTGCGGCCAGGCTTTCGCTCAGGTCGGGGGTGACCACCGAGACGGGTTGTTCGGCCAAGGCATTGAGGCTGTCGAGCATGGCCTTGCTCTGCGGGTTGTCGGCATTGAAATTGGCCAGCAGCACGCTACGGGCATCGTCCAGGGCCTGGGTGTAGACCTTGGCATCGCCATTGAGCGCCGCCCACTGGGCCTGCTCGATGGTCAGGCTCAGGGCCAGGCGCAGCTGGTTCAGCTGCTGCCCGGCCAGCAGTGGGCGCACGTTGTCATCGGCGTTGAAGTCGATCTGGAAATACTTGGAGATCTCGGCCCACCACTGCGACAGGCGGCTGGCGCCATCGCCGTCGGAGGTCAGGGCACCGAGCGCATCGGCATTGCTGGCGAACTCTGGCGACTGAGCGCTGAGTTGCTGCACCAGCTCGCGCTGCGCGGCCAGTTTCAGAAACAGGCCGGTACGGTCCGGTTGCTGCGTGCTGTTGAGCGTGGCCAGGCTACGCGCCAGCTGCTCGCGAGCGGCGAAGACGCCCGGGTCGCTCTGTTCACGCAGGATCTCGTCGGCACCCTCGACCAGCGCCTTGGCACTGGTGATGTCCTGCAGCGCCGACAGGCGCAGGGTGGCCAGGCGCAGCAAGTGCTCGGCTTCGGCCAGGCGCCATTCCTTGCGGCTTTCACCCAGCACGGTTTCCAGGCGCTGGCTGAGGCGTTGCTGGTCGCCTTGCAGTTGCGCCACCAGGCGGCGGCGGTCTTCCAGCTCGCTGGCAGGCGGCAGGCTGGCCAGTTGCGCGCTGATCTGCTGTTCACGCTGCTGCAGGGCTTCGGCGCGTTGGTTCAGCGCCTCGATGTGCTGGCCCTGGTTGAATTCGCTGCCTTGCAGTTGACGCACCTGCCAGACACCCCAGCCACCTACCGCGACCCCGGCCGCCCCCAGCAGCAGGGCCAGGGCTGCCAGGCCACTGCCGGAGCGCTTGGCAGGTGGGGGGGTGACGGGTTCCGTCGGCGCCTGTGCCGACGGCTGATCGTTTTTGGACAAGACAGTCTCGCTCACGTATCCATCCTTTGCATGGGGGCGCACCGCGTTCAGCTTAGCGCCTTAGGAGGCAGGTGCAGCGCTGCGCTGCACGGCTGCCAGCAAGGCCGTGGCACTGGCGCCACGGCAATCCACAACCTGTTGGGCCCCGGCGGCCCTGGCCTGTTCGGCGACCCGCGGGCTGGGCACGAACAGCGGCAGGCGCGCCAGCTGCGGCCAATCGGCGCCGGCCATCTGCTGCAAGTGTTCAAAACCCTGCCCACTGCTGACCACCAGGCCATTGAGGCGTTCCGCTTCGATGCGGCGCATCAAGGTGCCCGGCGGGTAAACCGGCAGGCAACGACGATACAGTTCCAGATAATCGACACTAGCACCTTGCTCTGCAAGACGCTCTGCCAGCAGTTCGCGACCTCCGACCCCGCGCACGATCAAGATGCGCGGCGTCGGCACGGCCACAGCCCGGCGCAGGGCTGGCAGCGCCAGCAAGGCTTCGCTGTCATCGCCGGCCGATGGGACGTTCACTTCCAGGCCCGCCGCCTGCAACACCGCCGCAGTCGCCTCGCCCACGGTGAACCAGCCTTGCCGTGGCGGCTGCAGGCCGGCCTCGGCCAGTTGTTCGAGCAATAACCTGGCGGCCGGCTTGCTGACCACGATGATCGCCTGGAAGCCCGACAGGCCTTCCAGCAATTGGCGTTGGCGGTTATCCACGGCAACCGGTTCGATCGCCAGCAACGGCAGGCAGCTACTGCCCACCCCCGCCGCCGCCAGGCTTTGCGCCAGCGCTGCGCAGTCTTCGACAGGCCGGGTCAGCAACAGGCGCCAGGGGCTCACGGGTGGCCGGCCTCGCCGTAGACTTCCTTGAGGATGGCCTCGGCGCCCTGCCCCAGCAGCTCTTCGGCGACCTGCACGCCAAGCGTCTCGGCGTTGCCACGGGGTGCGCGGGCTTCCGCCACCAGCAGGGTGCCGCCGCTGGGCTGGCCGACCAGGCCGCGCAGCCACAATTGGTCACCTTCCAGCACCGCGTAGCAGGCGATCGGCACCTGGCAGCCGCCGTTCAGGCGTTTGTTCAGGGCGCGCTCGGCCACCACCCGGTCGGCGGTATCGACGTGGTGCAGCGGTGCCAGCAATGCGTGGATCTCGCGGTCGGCGCTGCGGCATTCGATGCCCACCGCCCCCTGGCCACCCGCCGGCAGGCTATCCTCGACGCTGATGGTGGAGGTGATGCGGTCTTCGAAGCCCAGGCGGATCAGGCCGGCAGCGGCGAGGATGATGGCGTCGTACTCACCGGCATCCAGCTTGGCCAGGCGGGTGTTGACGTTGCCGCGCAGGAACCGGATCTGCAAGTCGGGGCGGCGCGCCAGCAGCTGGGCCTGGCGGCGCAGGCTGGAGGTGCCGACGATGCTGCCGGCCGGCAGTGCTTCGAGGCTGGCAAAGCGGTTGGAGACGAAGGCATCACGCGGGTCTTCGCGCTCGCAGATGCAGTACAGGCCCAGGCCTTCGGGGAAGTCCATGGGCACATCCTTCATCGAATGCACGGCGATGTCGGCTTCATTGTCCAGCAGGGCGGTTTCCAGTTCCTTGACGAACAGGCCCTTGCCGCCGATTTTCGCCAGGGGCGCGTCGAGCAGCTTGTCACCGCGGCTGACCATGGGCACCAGGGTCACCAGCAGACCGGGGTGGGCCTGCTCGAGGCGGGCTTTGACGTATTCGGCCTGCCACAGGGCCAAGGCACTTTTACGGGTGGCGATGCGGATTTCGCGAGTGGACATGAAACGCCCCGATCCAGAGAAATGCTGCCGATGATAACAGCATCGCCGCTATCGCTAGCAGATGTGGATCAGTTGAGGGCCTCTTCGCGGCTTAAGCCGCTCTCACAAGCTACAGTGCCGCTCGACGGGGCAATGCCGGACCTGTGGGAGCGGCTTCAGCCGCGAACAAGGGCGCAGCCCTTGCCATGCGGGTGCCGTATCAGAGGGTTTGCATCATCTTGCGCACGCCGGCGACATGGCGTCGGCTGACGGTAAGGGCATCGCCGTCCAGGCCCTTCAGGTACAGCTGGAAATGCCCCAGCGGGGTGCGCTGCAGGCGTTCGATACGTTCACGGGCAACCAGTGCGTTGCGGTGGATACGCACGAAACGTTCACCAAACTCGTCTTCCAGGGCCTTCAGCGGCTCGTCGAGCAGCACTTCGCCGGCCTCGTGGCGCAAGGTCACGTACTTGTGGTCGGCAATGAAATAGATAACCTGGGGCAAAGGGATCAGCTCGATGCCTTTGCGGGTGCGGGCACTGATGTGGCTGCGCGGGCCGCCACCTTCACTGCCCGGCCGGGTGAGCGCGGCCAACTGCGCGCGATTGGGTTTTTCGGCCTTGCGCAAGGCATCGCGCAAGGCCTGCGCCTGGAAAGGCTTGGTCACATGGCTGAGGGCACTGTCCTTGAACGCCTCGGCACCATATTCATCGTCCCCGGTGCAAAACACCACCGCCGGCGGCGCCTCGCGCTCGCACAGGCGAGCAGCGACCTGCAAGCCGTCCAGGCCTGGCATGCCGATGTCCAGCAGGACCACATCGGGCTTCAGGCTTTCGATCAGCGCCAGGGCCTCCTCGCCGTTGGTGGCGCTAGGCTCCAGCACGGTGTATCCCTCCAGCTCGCCGAGCAGGCGGCTGAGGCGCTCACGGCCTTGGGGTTCGTCATCAACGATCAGGACATTCATAATTGCGCTGGATTCCTGAATGAGTCTCGCACAGGTATAGCGTAGACAGGTATGGTTCGAGCGACACTGCGGTCAGGCTCTAGACCGGTGCGATGGCCAAAGATTCACTCGGCAGGCAGATTCACTGCCAGTCCTCTGTCCAACTGTAGACGGTCCGTGGAACACTGCCGTTCATTCCATGAAATCGTTGTTCGGCGTTTTCCCTTGCATTTCTCTCGACCAGCGCCCTGCGGCGCCCCGCACAACCCTGCTATCATCCGCGCCACTTCTTTCGTTCACGCCTGCAATGAGTGAATCCATGAGCACCGACAAGACCAATCAGTCCTGGGGCGGCCGCTTCAGTGAGCCCGTCGACGCCTTCGTCGCCCGTTTCACCGCCTCGGTCGATTTCGACAAGCGCCTGTACCGCCACGACATCATGGGTTCGATCGCCCACGCCACCATGCTGGCGCAGGTCGGCGTGCTCAGCGACGCCGAGCGTGACACCATCATCGATGGCCTGAAGACCATCCAGGGTGAGATCGAGGCCGGCACCTTCGACTGGCGCGTCGACCTCGAAGACGTGCACATGAACATCGAGGCACGCCTGACCGACCGCATCGGCATCACCGGCAAGAAGCTGCACACCGGCCGTAGCCGCAACGACCAGGTGGCCACCGACATCCGCCTGTGGCTGCGTGACGAGATCGACCTGATCCTGGCCGAGATCACCCGCCTGCAGCAGGGCCTGCTGGAACAGGCCGAGCGTGAAGCCGAAACCATCATGCCCGGGTTCACCCACCTGCAGACGGCGCAACCGGTTACCTTCGGCCACCACCTGCTGGCCTGGTTCGAAATGCTCAGCCGCGACTACGAGCGCCTGGTCGACTGCCGCAAGCGTGCCAACCGCATGCCTTTGGGCAGCGCCGCCCTGGCCGGTACCACCTACCCGATCGACCGTGAACTGACCTGCAAGCTGCTGGGCTTCGAAGCCGTGGCCGGCAACTCGCTGGACGGCGTGTCGGACCGTGACTTCGCCATCGAATTCTGCGCTGCAGCCAGCGTGGCGATGATGCACCTGTCGCGCTTCTCCGAAGAGCTGGTGCTGTGGACCAGTGCGCAGTTCCAGTTCATCGACCTGCCAGACCGCTTCTGCACTGGCAGCTCGATCATGCCGCAGAAAAAGAACCCCGACGTGCCAGAACTGGTACGTGGCAAGAGCGGCCGTGTATTCGGCGCCCTGACCGGCCTGCTGACCCTGATGAAAGGCCAGCCGCTGGCCTACAACAAGGACAACCAGGAAGACAAGGAGCCGCTGTTCGACGCCGCCGATACCCTGCGCGACTCGCTGCGTGCTTTTGCCGACATGATTCCGGCAATCAAGCCCAAGCACTCCATCATGCGTGAAGCGGCCCTACGCGGCTTCTCCACCGCCACCGACCTGGCCGACTACCTGGTACGCCGTGGCCTGCCGTTCCGTGACTGCCACGAGATCGTCGGGCATGCGGTGAAATATGGTGTGGACACCGGCAAGGACCTGGCCGAGATGAGCCTGGATGAACTGCGCCAGTTCAGCGACCAGATCGAGCAGGACGTGTTTGCCGTGCTGACCCTGGAAGGCTCGGTGAATGCTCGCAACCACATTGGCGGCACCGCACCGGCGCAGGTGCGTGCGGCAGTGGCTCGCGGCAAGGCGCTGCTGGCTTCGCGTTAAGCCCTGGACTTGGGGCCGCTGTGCGGCCCATCGCGACACAAGGCCGCTTCTACAGGGGTTCGGGTACCCGCTGCTGGAGCGGCCTTGTGTCGCTTTGGGCTGTGAAGCAGCTTCTGGCTTCTAGCGCTTGCCGCTGCGAATCATCTCCATGAAGGCTGGCATCGCCGCCGCCTTGTCCGCCACGATCCGCGCCATGTGCGGGTTGTCGCCCATCAGCCCGAGCAAGGTCTTGGCCTGGGGGAAATCTTCCAGGAAGTCGACGTTCAGCACTTTCTTGCCCACGGCGCAGGCCAAGTCGACCGAGAAGCAGAACATCAGGTCTGCCAGCGTCAGTTGCTCACCCGCCACATAGGGTGCGAAGCGGCCGTTGCGCTTGAGCGTGGCAAACCCGGCCAGCAGGTCGGCACGCGCCCTTTCCTTGATCAGCGGCTCCACCGCCATGCCAAAGAACGATTCGGCGTAGCAGGTACGCGCCGGCAGCTCGATGTACAGCTCGATTTCCTTGAGCAGCTCACGCACCTTGGCCTGCCCGAACGGGTCGGCCGGCAGCAGCGCCTTGCCGCCCTGGGTTTGCTCGATATAGTCGAGGATCACGCTGGTTTCGCTGAGGAAGCCATGTTCGGTCTGCAACACCGGCACCTTGCCTCGTGGGCTCACATCCAGCGCCTGCGGCGCCTGGCCGCCATAGAAGGTGACCTCCTCGAAGGGCAGGCCTTTTTCCAGCAGGGCCAGCTTGACCATGTTGTAGTAGTTGCTGACCGCGAATCCGTGAAGCTTGAGCATGAGGTAACAGCCTCCAGGCCGTAAGGGGTTGGCCTGGCTTTTATAGACCGATCGCCAGCCCCTTGACCAGTGTCATGCGCCCCGTCAATGCCCGGGCATTGCCGTCGCAGGCGTGGCACACTGTGCATCCCATCACAGGAGTACCGCCATGAGCGAGCCCACCGACATCGACAATGACGACGACGAAGCCTTCGCCGAGGCGACGCTGACCCAGGCCATCGAAAACCAGATCGAAAGCGGCGAGCCGCCTGCGGCCAAGGCCACCTTCAACAAGCTGACCCTGGTCGGCTATGCGCGCGAAGACATTCTCAACCTGATGGCCCATGTGCTGGCCTTCGAGATCGACAACATGCTGGTGGAAGACCGCGCGTTCGACAGCGAGTGGTATGAAAGCGCGCTGCGAGCGCTGCCGGAGTTGCCGCCTGAGATGGATCAAGGCGACGACGAATAACCCGTCTACACTCCAGGATCAGGCACCGCCACTGGTGCCGCCATCCTTGTCTGGAAGTCAGGAGTCGCCATGTCCTTCACCCCCGATCTGATCGCTGAACTGGAAGTGCTCGCGCTGTTCAAACACGACAGCAGCCAGGAAGGCATCAAGATTCACAAGAACGCCTCGCCTGCCCTGGTTGCCGCCGCGCAGCGCCTGCATGAAAAGGGGCTGACCGATCAACCTGATGGCGGCTACCTGACCAGCCTGGGTCATGACGCCGTCGAAAGTGTCCAGCTGTTGCAGAACATCCTCAAGGCGCCACAGCCGGCCTGACAGATTGCAGCAATGCCTGTAGGAGCGGCTTTGTGTCGCGATCGGGCCGCAAGGCGGCCCCGGCAATGAGTGCAGCGTGGCTGAAATCCGGGGGCCGCCTGGCGGCCCGATCGCGATCCAAGGCCGCTCCTACAGGCGGTCCGTATATGCCTTCAGTGTGCTACTGCCCGGCGCTTTTCCGCCAGGCGCGAGCGCCCGTACAGGAATACGATGGCCAGCAAGGCCACAGCCTGCGCCGACAGCGAGTAGGCATCGGCGTGGATCCCCAGCCAATCGAACTCGAAGAACGCCACTGGCCGCGTACCGAGCACCCCGGCCTCTTGCAGTGCCTTCACGCCATGCCCGGCGAATACCACCGACAAGGCGCACAGCAACCCGGCGTTGATACTGAAAAACAGCGACAACGGCAGTTTGGCCGAGCCCCGCAGGATCACCCAGGCCAACCCCACCAGCAGCACCAGCGCCGTAGCACCACCCGCCAGCACCGCCTGGTGCCCGCCTGGGCCTGCCTGCAGCCACAGGGTCTCGTAGAACAGGATCACCTCGAACAGTTCGCGGTACACCGAGAAGAACGCCAGCACGGCAAAGCCGAAACGCCCACCGCCACTGACCAGGCTGCTCTTGATGTAATCCTGCCAGGCGGCGGCGTGGCGGCGATCGTGCATCCATACACCAAGCCACAGCACCATCACCGCGGCGAACAGCGCCGTACAGCCTTCCAGCAGCTCACGCTGGGCGCCGCCCACGTCGATCACATAGGCCGCCAAGGCCCAGGTGGCGAAGCCGGCCACCAGCGCCAGGCCCCAGCCCATGTTGACGCTGCGCACCGCCGACTGCTGGCCGGTGTTGCGCAGGAAGGCCAGGATCGCCGCCAGTACCAGGATCGCCTCGAGGCCTTCGCGCAGCAGGATCAGCAAACCGGACACAAAGCTCAACGACCAGCTCAAGCCATTGCTGCCCAGCAGCTTGGCTGCCTGCTCGAGCTTGGCCTTGGCTTCGCCCAGGCGTTGCTCGGCTTGGGCGACGGGCAAACCGTCCTGCAGCGCCTGGCGGTAGGCCATCAGGGATTTTTCAGTGTCCTTGCGCGCCAGGGTATCGATGTTGTCCAGTGAGCTTTCCACCAGTTCGAAGCCTTCCAGGTAGGCCGCCACCGACAGGTCGTAGGCCTGGTCATGGTCGCCTGCACGGTAGGCAGCCAGGCTCTTGTCCAGGGTACTGGCGGTGTATTCGAGCAATTGCGCCGGGCCACGCTTGACCTGGGGTGGCTGCGCGCGCTGGGCGCGGAACGCCTCGACGACGGCATCGCCCTCTTTGGCGGCGACTTCGGCCGGGGTCTGGCGGGCCAGGTCGGCAATGTTCCAGGTCTTGTCGCCTTTGCCGGCTTCCGGCTTGGCGGTAAAGCCGGCGATATAGGCGGCCACGTCCCAGCGCTGGCGATCATCCAGCTGGTCGGCGAAGGACGGCATCTCGGTGCCGTCGATACCCAGGGCCAAGGTGTTGTAGAGGTCGAACAAGCTCAACTGGTCGAGGCGCGCGACATCGCGCAGGTTGGCGGGTGCCGGCTCCAGGCCCACGCCAGCCGGGCCGTCGCCGGCACCGGTGTCGCCGTGACAGATCGAGCAGTTTTGCGCATACAGCGCCGCGCCACGGGCCGGGTCCGGGGTGATCACCGGGGCTTGGCTGACCTCGTAGGCCACTGCCAGACGTGCGCCCAGCTGACGGGCCTGCTTGGCTACCGCTGCACCATCCTGGCGCTGGTCGATGGCTTGGCGCAACGCCTGCACGCCCTGCTCCAGGGCCGCTTGCTCGGCGTGCGCAGGCAGGCCTTTGATCA
Source organism: Pseudomonas anuradhapurensis (assembly GCF_014269225.2). NCBI lineage: Bacteria > Pseudomonadati > Pseudomonadota > Gammaproteobacteria > Pseudomonadales > Pseudomonadaceae > Pseudomonas > Pseudomonas anuradhapurensis. The sequence continues at coordinate 177,514 of NZ_CP077097.1, read as the reverse complement.
GGTCGGCCAGCACAGTGCTGAATTCCTGCTGTTCGCGATATTCGCCGTCGTCGATGACCTTGCCGTTTTCCACGGTCGGCGGGTAGTCGGCGCCTATATAGTCGAGCAGGTGCAGCGCCTTGGTAGCCTCGGCGGGGGCTTCGGCCAGCGCCAGGGTACTGCACAGCGCCAGCACCGGGCCCAGCACCAAAGCAGGCAGCCAGGCAAGCAGACGGGAACGGGTATTCATGGCCAGTCTCGAGGGAAATGCGAAAGAGAACATTGTTCACTTCCACTTTGCTTCTCTCAAGGGTGTCGGACGGATTTCATGAAAAATCTTGCTACAAATCAGACGAAGTGAGGGAAAGGCATGACGGCTGGGCAATGCCGTGGATCTTGAGGTGCCTGGCGGGGGATTGGGTGGGCCTGACGGATGCCTGCCCTCCCCCGATCTCCCGTCAAACACCCCGCAACTTCAGCGCCTCCCAGCCTCCTTCCACCCCCCACCCAACGCCAGGAACACACCAATCTGCCCCAACGCCACCTGGCTATTGGCCGCCGCCAACTGCGCGCGCATGTCGGTATAAGTCCGCGTTGCCTGCAAGTCCGCCAGGAACGATTCACGCCCCGCCTGGTAATAGCGGTGGGTCTGGTCGGCCGCGTCCTTGGCCGACCGCTCCGCCTCGGCCAGCGCATCGCGCCGGTCCAGCAAGGCACTGTACTGCGCCAGGCGAGTCTGGGTTTCGCGGATGGCGTTCAGCACCACCCCATCGAAGTTAGCCAAGGCCGCCTGGGTCGAGGCTTCGGCCATGCGGATGCGAGCACGGGTGCCATTGGTGGGGATGCTCCAGCTGACCTGCGGGCCAAAACCCCAGCGGTTGGTCGAGGGCTCGCCAAGGTTCTCGAGGATACCGATGGTGCCGACCTGGGCGCCGATGCTGATATCCGGGTACAACGCGCCGGTGGCCACACCGATGTTGGCAGTGGCCGCAGCCAACTGGCGTTCGGCCTGGCGTACGTCGGGGCGGCGCTTGAGCAGGGCTGCGCCATCGCCGACGGGCAGCAGCTGGCTCAGGTGCGGCAGTTCGGCACAATCGGCAGTGCCGGCAGGCAGTTGCTCCACCGGCTTGGCCAACAACGCCGCCAGGGTGTACAGGCCGGCCTCGCGCTCGGCCTTGAAGCGTGGCAGCTCCGCGCGCAAGGACTTGAACTGGGTCTGCGAGCGGGTGACCTGGGTCTCATCGCCACGGCCGGCATCACGCAAGCGCTGGGTGAGCTTGACGCTTTGTTCCTGCAGGTCGAGCGACTCGCGGGCGATATGGTATTCCTCGTTGGCCGAGCAAACCTGGGTATAGGCCTTGACCACGTCTGCCACCAAGGTGATGCGGGCGGTATCGGCTGCGGCCTGCACAGCATCGGCATTGGCCTTGGCGGCCTCGGTGCCGCGCTTGAAGGTACCCCACAGGTCGAACTGGTACGAGGCGCTGATGATCGCCTCACCAATATTCGCCACCGGTACTTTCTCGGGCAGCAGGAAGGCTTCGCCAGACTCCTGCAGGCGCTGGGCACCCAGTTTGACGCCGCCGTTGAAGCCGCCTTGCGACTCAGCCACTTCGACCTGCGCGCGGGCCTTGGCAATGTTGGCAGCGGCCACACGCAGTTCGCTGTTGGCACTCAGGGCCTGGCGCACCAGCTCGTTCAACCGCGGGTCCTGATACAACTGCCACCAGTCCTCAGGCACCGGCGTCGACACCACGCTGTCAGCATCCTGGCGCAACGGGCCATTGAGGTCGCTGCGCTGCACCGCGGCATCCTTCGGTACCTGGTAGTCGGGGCCAACCATCATGCAGGCCCCCAGCGACAGGCACAGGCCAGCCAGCATCAGCTGTTTCATGGCCGCTGGCCCTCGATGATCGACACCGTGGCGGTTCGCCCGGCGATCATGCGGAAGTCCTCTGGTACCTCGTCGAAGGCGATGCGTACCGGAATACGCTGGGCCAGGCGCACCCAGCTGAACGCTGGGTTGACGTTGGGCAGCAGGTTGGCCCCGCTGCTGCGGTCGCGGTCTTCGATACCGGCAGCAAAGCTTTGCACATGGCCGCTCAGGCGGGTGTTGTCGCCCATGACCCGGATATCCACGGCATCGCCAATGTGAATGCCGCCCAGCTTGGTTTCTTCGAAGTAACCGTCGACGTGGTACGAGGCGCTATCGACCACCGACAGCACCGGCCGGCCAGCAGTGACAAATTCATGGTTACGCGGCGCACGGTCGTTGAGATAGCCGTCCACCGGGCTGCGCACCACCGAACGGTCGAGGTTGAGCTGGGCGCTGTCGACTGCCACTTGCGCTTCGCTGACCGCCGAGCGGGCACGGGCTTCGCGAGACTGGCTCTCTTCCAGCTGCTCGGCCGCCACCAGGTTGCCCAGCTTGCGGTTGCGCTGCGCCTCGCGGGTAGCCTGGGCCAGGGTTTCCTGGCGCTCGGCCAGGGTCGCCTTGGCCTGGCGCAGGGCCAGGGTGAAGCGGTCCTGATCGATGGTGAACAGCACATCGCCGCGCTTGACGGTCTGGTTGTCGCGCACCTCGACCTTCTGGATCAGCCCGGAAACGTCCGGGGCGATCTGGATCACGTCGGCGCGGATGTGGCCGTCGCGGGTCCACGGGGCGAACATGTAGTACACCACCATCTGCCACACGAGCACGGCGGCGAAGCTCACTACCAGCAAGGTCAGGACCACACGGCCCAGGGTCAGCAAAGGTTTTTTCATGGCAGCATCAGGTTTCGGCAAAAGTGGTCCACCGCGCCAAGCAGCACGGCATACAAGGCAACGTTGAACAACGCCCGGTGCCAGACCAGGCGGTAGAAATGCACGCGCACCAGCACCGCGTGCACCCCGAGGAACAGCAGGTAGGTGCCAAACATCATCACCAGCAGCGTGGGCAGGAATACCCCGCTGATATCCAGTTCACCAATCACAGGGGCGCTCCGTCGAGTCCGGGGGGCAATTGCGGCTGTTCGGCGGGTTCGAGCATCACCTCGACACCCGGCAACAGCGCCAGGCGCAGGCCGCTCAAGGCATGCAGCAGGTGGGTGCGGGCATCGCCGCGCTCGTACAGCTCATCGAGGTTCAGCGCCAGGCGCGCGCGCTCCATGTTGCGCAGTAGCGCGGCAGGCGCATGCAGGCGTTCACCAGCGCGCAGGCAGGCGGCGTAATGCGCGCCGACTTCCTCGATCACGGTGCCCAGGCGCTCACGGGCCTGCTGGCCGGCACGCGGCATGTAGGCCAGCAGGTCCAGCAGGTTGAGCCCTACGCGCAGGTCGCGCAGTGCCACGCCACTGTCCTGGCCGGTCTGCGACAGGCGCGGCAGGTGCTGCATCAGGCGGTCGAGCATCTGCACACCCACGTGGCGGTGTTCGGCAAGGGTGGCCGGTTCGGTCATTTCGACGATGTCGCGCCAGGCGAAGCGGGTCATGCGCTTGGCCGCCAGCTCCACACCGAACGGGCGCATCACCAGGGTCCAGATGAAGGCGAACAGCAAGCCGACGGGGCCGGCCAGGTTGGAGTTGAGGAAGGTGAAGAAATCCGCGTCGTAGGCACCCTGGATGCTGATGAAGGTCGAGGTGTTGACGATGGTCAGCAAGGTGCCGAGGTAAAAGCGCGGTTGCACGGTCAGGGTGCCGACGCAGATGAACGGCACGGCAAACGCCAGCACCAGCATCGGGAAGTCGTGCAGGTTGGGCAGCACCAGGAACAGGTACAGGCTGGAGAAGATCACCGACATCAGCGTCCAGAAGAAGAACCTGTAGATCTGCGGCGCCGGGTCGTCCATCGCAGCGAAGAAGCTGCACGACACGGCAGCAAGGATCACCGCGCTGGCCCCGTCGTTCCAGCCCAGGCCGATCCACAGGCCGCAGGCGACAATGATCGCAAGCACGGTAGAGGCTACCGAATACAGCATCAACCCGCGGTCGAAGAACGCTGTCAGGCGGCCCAGCCGCCAGTGGCGGTACACCGCGCGCCAGGGTTTGGCATCGTCGCTGCGCAAGGCGTGCTGCAGGCTGCAGCAGTCCTGCCAGAGGTCGGCCCATTCCGTAAGGCGATACAGGGCGTTGGACAGCAGCAGCTCGGCACGTTGGTCGAGGGCTGCGGCGCCGGGCTGCAGGCGCTCGATCTGCTCGTGCAGGGCGGCCCAGCGGGCGGGCGAAGCGCTGTCGGCGGTGCCCCTGAGCCATTCGCGGGCGGCCTCCAGCAGCGGTCGCATCTGGGCGAATTTCTCCGGAGCACGGCCTTCGAGGGCGACCAGGGCGTCGTCGAGGGCGTCGATCAACGGCAGCAGGTGGATCATGCGCCCGCGCAATTCGCGAGCATTCTTCAGGGTGTGCGGGCCGGCACCTTCATGGCCGAGCTGGCCGATCATCAGTTCCAGCGAGTTGAAGGTGGTGACCATCGTGCCGCGCAGGCCACCCACCTGGTCGGCGCTGGCTTGGCGGGCGAGGTAGGTATCGCTGTAACGGATCGCCTCGCTGAACCAGGTAGTGGTGGCACCGACCACCACTGGCGCCAGCCGACGCGGCCAGAAGATGGCCCCGACCACTGCCGCGCAAACGATACCCAGGCAGATTTCCTGGGCACGGGAAGACGCCACGTCGAACACTGCCAATGGGTTGTCGACCACCGCCAGGGCGATCATCGGCAAGGTGTAGCCCGCCAGCATCAGCACGTAGTTGTTGGCGGTGCGCAGATTCAGCGAAAGGAACAGCAAGGTGCCGGTCCACAAGGCGATGGCGATACTCAGCAGCAATGGCGACTGTACCAGCGGCGGCACCAGGAAGATCGCGCCACCGGCACCAAGCAGGGTGCCCAGGGCACGGTACAGGGCCTTGGAGCTGGTTGGCCCGAGGAAGGGGCTGGAGACGATGTACACCGTGGCCATGGCCCAATAGGGGCGCGGCAGCTGCATGAGCAGGGCGATGTACAGGGCGATCATGGAGGCGGCGAAGGTACGCACGCCATAGAACCAGTCGCGCGCCGGCGGCACCGAGCTGAAGAAACCGTTCATGCGGCCTCGCCTGTGCTGCCCAGGCCGGCAGCTTCGAAGGCACGCAACACGCGCAAGGCGGCTTCCAGGTCAGCTTGGTCGATATGCTGCAGCACCTCACGGCGCAGGCGCACCAGTTCGGCTTCGATGGACTCGGCCAGGGCGCGGCCTTCGGCGGTCAGGCTCAGGCCCTTTGCACGGCGGTCCAGCGGGTCTTCGCTGCGGCATACCAGGCCAGCCTTGCACAACTGGTCGAGCAGGCGCACCAACGACGGGCTTTCCAGGCCCGCAGCCTGGGCCACGGCAACCTGGTGCACACCGTCGCCCAGACGCACGATCATCAGCAGGGGCGTGGCGCAGGCTTCGGAGATGCCGTAGCCGGTCAGGGCGGTGTGGCAGATGCGCCGCCAATGCCGGGCGGCGACCACCATGCCGCTGCTGACTTGCAGGCGCAGGAGATCAAGGGACATTGAAGAAACCAAGGATATTCATAGTTTGCTAACTATCAATATACGCTTGGCCCTCCCCCTGTCGTCAACCAGCGGTGACGGATAGCCTGGGTGAAATGTTGTTCATGCCTGTTGTCAGTACCGGCCTGAGCAGAACGACTCAGGGCTGAATCTGGTCTTCCAGCTTCATGGTCAAGGCCAATGTGCTGCCCATCTGTACTGCCCGGTCGCGCCACTCCTGGTACCGCACCTCGTCACGGTTGCTGAAGTGCACTGCCAGCTCTTCGGCGGCCTGCACCACGCCCGCCGCTGCCGCCAGCTCCAGCCAGTACAGCGCCGCCTTGATATCGGCTTCCACGTACAGCCCGTGCATCAACCGGTATCCCACCTCGAAACGGCAACGTGCCTCGCCCCGCTCGGCACCGCGCAGGAACCATTGGTAGGCCTGCACCAGGTCGACCTGCCACTGCAGGTCGCCGTCGCACACTTCTTCCTCGTACAGGTCGCCCAGCGCAGCGGCGGCATGCAACAGGCCGCGCTCGAACGCCTGGCGGTAGCACTCTGCCGCCTGTACATAGGAGGGTTCGATACCTTTGCCGAAGTAATGCTGCTGGCCGAGGTTGAACCAGGCCGCGGCACTGCCCTGCAGGGCGGCCATGCGCAACAGGTGGCCGGCCAGCACGGTATCGGCACGCCAGTACTTGCCGTTGAGCCAGATCCAGCCAAGGTCATTGAGCGCCGCCACGTTGCCTTGCAGCGCCTGGCGGCGCAGGTCGGCATATACCGCCTGCACGTCGCTGGCCTCGTCCAGGCGGCTGATCAGTAGCGAGCGCTGGCTGGGCAGCCCTACCCCGGCAAACAACCGCTGTCGCCTCCCGACAGCAATCGGTGGGGCGATGACCCGCTCGGGCAGGAGACGGGCAAGCAGCGAATGGATATTGCTGGCAGCAGACATGTTCATCCTCATTGAACGACGCACAACCCCAACCTTCGGCTGTGATGAGGCGTGATTCTGCGTGACGACACGTCAAAACCTGTCGCGAACGAATCGGCACCTGGCAACCAAATGCGACTTCCTTGATCTGAGCAGGCTGTGGCCAATTGCCATGCCCCACGCCTGCCGCCATCCTATTGCGGCAAGCCTAGACAAGGACGTTACCTTTTGCCGTTCGCCACTACCCGCGCCACCCTCAGCCGTCAGTGGGCGCTGCTGCGCCAGCTGCCCAGCCGCTCTCCAGGCATTACCAGCGCCGAGCTGGTCTGGCGCCTGCGTGACGTAGGCTTCACTGTCAGCAAACGTACCGTCGAACGCGACCTCAATGAGCTGTCGCTGATATTCCCGCTGGAGCGCAATGACAAGAGCATCCCGTTTGGCTGGCACTGGTCGGCGAGCGCGGTGGGCGAATTGCGCGGCAATTTCGATCTGCTGACGCACCTGCGCGGCGACGCGCTGCAACCGGCACGGGGTGAGGGGGTCGAGTTGGTGGCACGGATCAGCGATGCACTGGCGCGGCAATTGCGCGATGCGCCGCTGAGTAGTGACATGCAACTGACGGCGCTGGAACACGGGCATCGGATGCGGGCCACGGTGAGTGATGGCTGGCCGCTGCGCTGGTGGCTGTTGAGCCATGGCGATGGGGTGGTGGTCGAGCAGCCTACCGGCCTGCGGGAAGAGATTGGCAGAATACTCAACAATGCGGCTGCGCAGTACCAGAATTCATAGCCGGTACCGGCCTCTCGCGGGTGAAGCCGCGAGGCACCGGTACCGGCTTACCGTTAGCGCTGCAACCCCCACCGCCGCACGGTCAGCCGCTCCAGGGTATTGAACACCAGCCCTTCCACCAGCAGACCAATCAGGATCACCACCGCCAACCCGGCGAATACCTTGTCGGTGTAAAGCTCGTTGCGGTTCTGGAAGATGTACCAGCCCAGCCCACCTTTGCCGCTGCTGGCACCGAACACCAGCTCGGCGGCGATCAAGGTGCGCCAGGCAAATGCCCAGCCGATCTTCAACCCCGACAGGATCGACGGCAGCGCCGCCGGCACCAGGATGTGCAGCACCAGCCGCAGCCCCTTCAGGCCATAATTGCGACCGGCCATGCGCAGCGTCTCCGACACGCCGAGGAAGCCGGCATAGGTATTGAGCGCCAACGCCCATAGCACCGAGTGCACCAGCACGAAGATCAGGCTGTTGTCACCCAGCCCGAACCAGAGCAAGGCCAATGGCAGCAGGGCAATTGCCGGCAGCGGGTTGAACATCGAGGTCAATGTGCCCAGCAGGTCACGGCCCAACTGGGTCGACACTGCCAGGCTGGTCAGGCCAAAGGCCAGGACGATGCCCAGCACATAACCCTTGAGCAAAATCACCAGCGAGACGCCGACCTTGGCTGGCAGTTCACCGCTGAACAGGCCATCCCACAAGGCGACGGCGGTTTGCACGAAGCTTGGCAGCAACAGGTCGTTGGCCTGGTAGCGGGCCACGGCCTCCCAGAGCACGACGATCACCAGCAGGATGACCGCCTTGCGCAACCAGCCTTGCTGCCACAGGCGCTGCAGCAACGGCAGTTGACGTTGCACGGGCACACTGAGTAGGGGCTGTAGTTGCACCTCGTATTCCTGGCGTACAGGTGTAGTGGTCATGGCTGAAGCTCCTGTCAGTAGGCGATGCGGATATCGTTGAAGCCAAGCTCACCAGCCGGTTCCGGCGCGCCCGCTTCGTCAAACAGCAAACGGTGGATGCGCCGGGCACTGGCCTGGAAGTCGTTGCCGCCCAGGCTGTCCAGGTCGTACTGGTGGCTGTGCACTTCGGCCCGTACCCGCCCAGGGTGTGGCGACAACAGCAGGATGCGGTTGCCGACCACCAGCGCTTCTTCGATGGAGTGGGTGACGAACAGCAAGGTGAAGCGCACCTCCTCCCACAACAGCAACAGTTCTTCCTGCATCTTGCGTCGGGTCAGCGCATCGAGTGCGGCAAACGGCTCATCCATCAGCAGGATCTTCGGCTGCGTGGCCAAGGCCCGGGCGATGGCCACGCGGGCCTTCATGCCGCCCGACAGGGTGTGCGGGTAGGCATCGACGAAGGCGGCCAGGCCGACCTTGTCCAGATAATGCAGCGCCCGCTCCTCGGCCTCCGCGCGCTTGAGTTGGCCCGATACCAGCAGCGGGAACGTGACGTTCTGCTTCACCGTCTTCCAGGGCGGCAACTGGTCGAATTCCTGGAACACCACGATGCGATCGGGGCCCGGGCCATTGACCGCCCGGCCCTGCAACAGCACCTGCCCTTCCTGGGGCGAAATGAAGCCAGCCACCGCCTTGAGCAAGGTGGACTTGCCACAACCAGAGGGGCCGAGCAGCACGAACCGGTCGGCACGGTCGACTTCGAAGCTGACCTGGTGGGTGGCCCGCACCACGCGTTGCGCGGTACGGTATTCGAGGCTGAGGTTGTCCACCTTGAGCAAAGGCGGCGTAGCGACATGGCTCAGGTTGCTGGCCGTGCGGCCTGGCAAAGGGGCGGTCATGATCGGTCAGCTCCCCTGCAGCGGGCGTTCATCCTGGAAGAAATAGTCCTTCCACGATTCCGGCTTGTGCTTGATGGCGCCCACCCGATAGAGGAAGTCGGCCAGCTTGTAGGTGTTTTTTGGCGTGATGGTGAATTCGTACTGCGGGTTGTCGATCAGCTTGATCAGCGTGTCGCGGTCGATCTTGGCTTTGGTCACGCGGATATAGGTGTCGGCAGCCGCTGCCTTGTCGTTCTGGGCGAAGTCGGCAGCCTCGGCCAGCGCATCGACGAAGGCCTTGTAGGTCTTGGGGTTGTCCTTGCGGAATTTCTCGGTGGCAAACAGCAAGGTCGGCGAATTGGGGCCGAGCAGGTCGTAGCTGTTGAGCACCACGTGCACGGCCTTGTTGGCCAGCACCTGGTCCTGGAACGGCGGGTTGGAGAAATGCCCGTTGAGCTCGGTGCCGCCGGCCAGCAGCGCGGCAGTGGCATCCGGGTGCGGCACGGCCAGGGTGTACTTGTCGAGGCGGTCGTATTGCTTGTCACCCCATTGCTGGGCGGCAGCGTACTGCAGGAAGCGCGACTGCACCGAAACGCCTACCGCCGGCACGGCGATGCGGTCCTTGTCGGAGATGTCGGCGATGGTCTTGACGTTGGGGTTGCTGCTGACCAGGTAATACGGGAAGTTGCCCAGCGAGGCCACAGCCTTGACGTTCTGCCGGCCCTGGGTACGGTCCCAAACCGTCAGCAACGGGCCGACGCCAGCGCCGGCGATATCCACCGAGCCGGACAGCAAAGCGTCATTGATGGCCGAACCACCGGATAGCTGGGCCCAGTCGACTTCGATGTCGATGCCCTGCGCCTTGCCGTGCTTTTCAATCAGGTGCTGGTCCCGCACCACGTTAAGTAGCAGGTAGACGATACCGAACTGTTCGGCAATGCGGATCTTGCCTTCTGCCTGCGCCGCAGCAGGAGCGGCCAGGCTGCCGACAACCAGGCTCGCACCCAGGCCGATGCTTGCCGCCAGGCGGCTGATGGATTTGCGCATGTTGGGTTCCTCAGTGGTCAGAACGGGGCATCGCCCTGGATAGTGGTGCGGTACAGCTTGCGGCGCAGGTTTGCTGGGCAGCCGGTGGCCAGGTGGATCAACGAGCGGTTGTCCCAGAACACCAGGTCGTGGGGCTGCCACTGGTGGCGGTAGATGTTCTGTTCCAGCACGCTGAGGGCATACAGCTGTAGCAGCACCTCGCGGCTTTCGTCGTCTGGCATGCCGACGATGCGGGTGGTGAAGCCTTCACTGACGAACAGCGCCTTGCGGCCGTTTTCCGGGTGGGTACGGACGATCGGATGGATGACTTCCTGAACTTGCGCCAACTGCTCTGCGGTCAGGGTCGGGCGCCAGTTGCCTTCGAACTTGTTCTCGGCGTAACGGGCCGTGTAGGAGTGCGCGGCACTGCGCCCCTCGACCACCTTGCGCAAGGCTTCGGGGACGGCGTCCCAGGCCTTGTGCATGTCGGCGAACAGGGTATCGCCGCCCTCGATGGGCAGCTCCTGGGCATGCAGCATGGAGCCGAGGCTTGGCAGTTCCTTGTACGACAGGTCCGAATGCCAGAATTTGCCGGCATCCCCCAGGCCAATGTTGCGACCATCCTCGATGATGTTGGAAACGATCAGGATTTCGGGGTGGCCGGCTAGCAGGAACTGCTTGAGCACGTGGATCTGCAACTCGCCGAAACGGCGGCTGAAGGCGATCTGCTGCTCGGGGCTGATGCGCTGGTCGCGAAACACCAGCACATGATGGTCGAGGTGGGCGCGGTGGATACGGGCGAAATCTTCGGTGTTGACCGGTTGAGCCAGGTCCAGGCCGATGACTTCGGCGCCTGTGGCAGCGGAGAACGGGCGGATTTCGAAGCGTTGCGGCTGGGCGCTGTCGATGATCGACAAGGCGTTCGAGGCGGCTGACATTTTTAACTCCCACGCAGTGCGCGACGTCAATGGCGCGCAACGATCAGAAACGCACGGGGATTTCCCGTGTGGATTCAAGTCGTGCGGCGCGCCGATTGGTCGACGGGTACGCAGTGGAAGCGACTATAAAGGCATAAAACCTATAATTTAAATATCTTTAATGAATAACCATAGCACTGGCGTTTGCCTATTCCCCGATCAGATCAGGCCGCCCTGCTCTTCTTCTTCGATAAGGTTGTTCAGGCTGCTGAGCGCCTTGCGCGCCGTGGAGCGATTAAGCAGCTTGGCCTGCGCCCCGGGAGGCAGGTCGGTGATCTTGAAGACCCCCTTGGCAGTCAGCACGTCGATCAGGTCCTCGAGCACCCGGATCATGTCGAGGTCGCTTTGCTTGAGCTGGTTGAGGCTGTTTTCCACAATGTCGTCGGCGAACCAGGCCTGGATATCGGCATGGTCGGCAGGGAGCATTTCTGTGAACTCGTCGAAAGCGGCTGCCTCTACCCGCCGCAACTGGCCGGCAGCATCGCGTTGCACATAGAACATGGCGTCCCTCGTCACATTGGTTCCTTGTTGGTAGGCAGCAGCATAGGCAAAGATTGCCGGGCGCGCAGGCACGGCGCCAGAGTATGCGCTGTCGCAGGGTTGCGGGAAAGATCTGAGGGAGCGTGCCAGCTGGCTATTGGGCTGCAGGGCAGCCCAATAGCGCACCAGCTATCAGCTGTCCTTGTTGTGGATGATGATGGTCGGGTCAGCACCGCTGATCAACGAGTTGATCGTGGTGTTGGACCAGTTCACCCCTTCCAGCTTGATGGTCACATCAGCATTGGCGATACCACCTTCGGCGTTCAGCTTGCCTTCGCTGCTCACCTGCAGTGTCGTCGTGCCTTCCACCGTGGTGAGCTTCAGGTAGTTGTCGATGGTGCTGCCCTTCTCGCCCTGGAGCAGGTCCTTCAGGTCGATCCGGTCGCCCTCGGCCACCTTGAAGTCCTTGATCACATCGTTGCCGATGTCACCAGCCTTCCACACGAAGGTGTCGGCACCGCTTCCGCCGATCAGGATATCGTTACCCTGGCCGCCGATGAGGGTGTCGTTGCCGGTACCGCCCAGCAGGATGTCGTTACCTTTGCCACCATCCAGCGTGTCGTTACCCCCCTGACCAAAGAGGATGTCATTGCCATTGCCGCCCGACAGGAAGTCGTGGCCGTCGTTGGCACCGGAAATATCGAACTCGTTGTAGTGCTCGGTAATGTACTGGTGGACGTTGCTGGTGGTAATGGCACTGGCTTCGACGCCGCTCTTCTGTGCCACATAGGTCTGCAGCGCTTGGTAGCCTTCGCTGACGACACCGTCGAGGGTGATCAGGTCGCCGAAGATGATGTCGTTGCCATTGCCGCCATCAAGGCTGTCGGCGCCCGGCAAGGTCGCCTCGGAATGGCCGAGAATCGCCTTGGCCAGATCGGACGGGTCAATGCCTGCCTGGGGTTTGCCAGCAGAGTCGTACGGTTTCAGGTCGTTCAGCGTGACATCGCTGTTCAAGCCAATCGCCTGCACTTTACTCACGCCGTTGGTGCCACCGAGCAGGTTGAAGCTGGCGGTAGTGCCTGCTGCCGACTCCTGGTAGTTCCAGTACTCACCGTAGCCCGAACCGTCCAGGCTGGAGAACTCATAGGTGCCATCGCCCTGGGCATGCAAGGTGCCGACGGTGTTGGTGGACTGCAGCACCAACTCCCCTTTCTTGTTCTCGCCGTAGGTCAGAACCTTGACCGAGCCACTGCTGCTGATCTCGACTTTGTGAGTGGCGTCGGCCCAAACGCTGAAAGTGTCGCCGAGTTTGTAGTTGTTGACGTTGACCACGTCATCCAGATACTTGCCGTTGGTCCACAGCCGCGGGTTGGTGCTCTCCCCGCTCTGGTAGTAGGTCGGCTTGCCGTCGGTGATGAAGTAGGTCAGGTTCTCGGCATTGGTGTTACTGCTGGCCATGGTGCTCTTGAAGAAGTTGGCCGTAGCCTTGAACACGTCTTCATAGTTGGTACCACCACCGCTCGCCATGGAGTTCAACACGGACTGCAGCTTGCTCAGGGCATTCGGGTCGGCAAGGTTCACCGCCACGTTCTGCTTGACCTGGGTATCGAAGTCGACCAGGAAGATGTTGACCGTGCCCGAAGTATCCGAACCCAGGCTGGCCTTGAGCGTATTGAACACCGAGGCCAGCTGAGTCTTCGCGTCCGAAATCGACTTGTCGCTCATACTGCCGGAGCTGTCGACGATAAAGGCAATGTTGTAGTTCTTGCCCTGAACCACGTTCAGCCCGGATACGTCGGCGACCATGATGTCGTTGCCTTCGCCGCCGGTCATCGTATCGTTGCCCGAAGTACCAACGTTGGCTTTATAGGTGGCAGCGTATACGGTCACCGGAATATTGCCGGTGGTGACAGCCGAACCGCCCACGCTTTCGGTCGCGACCGAAGTGACCGTGATGTCGAACGAACCTTTGAAGTAGGCCGGCGGAGTCAGCGTCAGGCTGCTGAGTTTCCAGCCGGTCACGTCTACGGGGCCCGTACCGACCGTGACAGTGTGGCCTGCGCCATCGCTCAGCACGGTGCCTTTCGGAATACCGCTGAGGGATACGCTCAGGCTCTCGGAACCGTCGGTATCGGTCAGCGCGGTCGAGATACCGACCAGTTTCACCGAACCACCTTCCGGCCCTTCATTGAGCTTGTAGCCGTCGTAGTAGCTCTGGCCATTGACGGTGTGCAGGTCGGACACGCCCAGGCCTGCGTTGGCCATCTCGGTCACGTTCTGGTACATCTTGATGTTCGAGCTGCTCAGGTCGGTGACAGCACCCGAGCCGACCTGGATGTTAAGGTCGTAGCTGCCTGGCCCAGTCTGGTTGGCATGGTAGACCTCGATCGGGTAGTAGCCACTGGTGTTCGGGGTGAAGCTGCCCGAAACCTGGCCACCCGCGCCCCAGGTGGCGGTGACCACAGTCTTGCCACCGATGGTGACCACGAAGCTGTCGTCGGCGGTGCCGCTGAAGTTGTAGGTCTTGCCGGCTTCCAGATAGATCAGGCCGGAGGTTTTCGAGCCGGTACCAGCACTGACGCTGCCATCGGACTGCACATTGGTGGTGGTGCTGCTGGCGTTGGCATTGCCGGAGTTGGCAAAGACCGTCTTCAGGGCGTCGCCGGTAATGCCACTACCGTCGGTACCCAGGCCTTTGAGGCTGGTCCAAACTTCCTTGGTCAGGCCTTTGGACTCGATCTCGGCGCTGCCGAAGCTCAGGGTCGGCTTGTCGGCAACCGGGCTGATGTCGACCTTCATGGTCACTTCACTGCCCAGGTTGGTGCCATCGTTCGGCTTGAACTTGAACTGCGCGTAGTCGGCCTGCTGGTTACCTACGCCATTCCCTCCGTAGTTGTCCGTACCTGACTGGTTGGGAGCCGGAACGAACTTGAGGTTGTTGGCCGTAATATCAGCCTGGCTGACCACCTGGCCAACGGTCACGTTCACCCACGTTGTACCGTTGAAGAACTGCAGGCTACCCGCAGCCGGTAGCGAGGTAATGGTCACGGACAAGCCGGTGTTGGTATCGGCATCGGTGACTTTGAAATCGCCCCAGGCAAACACGTAGTCGGTGTCTTCCACGCCAAACACTGCACCGCCAGGAGAAACCGGCAAGTGGTCATTGTCGAGGATGGCCGTGGTCACGCTGGCATTGCTGCTGTCGACCTTCAGGTTCTCGAAGCTGCCACCGGTGGCACTTTCGATCTTCACGGTGAAGTTCTCGGTACCCTCGACAAGCTTGTCGTCAATGGTCGCGATGTCGAAGGTGGTGCCAGTGCTGTTGGCCGGGATCTTCACAGTGGTGACACCGGTGAAGTCCTCGCCATTCTTGGCAGTGCCGCTGTAGCTGAGGGTAATGTTTACCTCAGACTTCGATGGGTTGCTCAGGGCCAGCGTGTAGTGGCCGGTTTCGCCTTCGGTCAGCGACGTACTACCGCTGATGCCAACCGTGGTGACATCGCCCTGCCCGCTGCCTGGCTCATCGGTCACGGTGGTGCTTACCGGGGTCTTGTCCAGGGTCAGCTGTTCGAACTTGCCGACGTCGCTGCCGCTGACCGACGCGATCGACTTGATCACGGGGTCGTTGGCACCTGCGTAAACGTTGTCTGGCGCAGTGACAGTGGTGCTGCCCGTAGTACTGTTCGCCGGCACGGTGATGGTGGTGCCGTCGTTCAGGGTGAAGGTCAGCGCGTTGTGCTTGTCGATCGGCAAGCCGTCTTTGTTGGTCAGGGTCACGGTGTAGGTGATTACCCCGCCTTCGGTAACCGACGGTGTTGCGGTCAGTTTGGCCACCACTTCGTCAGTGGTGTCGGTGACCTGAACCTTGGCCGCATCGCCAAGTTGCAGGTTTTCGAAGGTACGGCCATCGACGTCCACAGCCGACTTGATACCCAGGCTTACTTCGCCTGCGTCCTTGTAGACGTCATCGCCTTGTGCTGCGTGCTCGTACGCTGCGCTGGTCTGGCCGGCTTTGATGGTGACCTGGGCGTTGTTGCTCAGGGTCACGACGAGATCGTGGGCCAGTGCCTGGTTGATGTTTACCGTGAAGGTCGGTTTGACGTTCTCGGCCACCGAAGGCTGGTCGGCAGTGATGGTGACCTTGACCAGGTCGCCTTCGTTGCCTGGAGTACCCGGCTCGTCGGTGACCGTGGTGCTGACCGGCGTCTTGTCGAGGGTCAGTTGCTCGAACTTGCCGGCGTCGGTGCCGCTGACCGACGCGATCGACTTGATCACGGGGTCGTTGGCGCCTACGTATACGTTGTCCGGAGCGGTGACCGTGACCGAACCGGTCGTGCCATTAGCCGGCACGGTGATGGTGGTGCCATCGTTCAGCGTGAAAGTCAGCGCGCCATGCTTGTCGATCGGCAGGCCGTCTTTGTTGGTCAGGGTCACGGTGTAAGTGATTACGCCGCCTTCGGTAACCGAAGGGGTAGCGGTCAGCTTGGCCACCACTTCGTCAGTGGTGTCGGTGACCTGGACCTTGGCCGCATCGCCCAGTTGCAGGTTTTCGAAGGTACGACCATCGACGTCCACGGCGGATTTGATGCCCAGGCTGACTTCGCCCGCATCCTTGTACACGTCATCGCCTTGTGCCGCGTGCTCGTACGCTGCGCTGGTTTCACCCGCCTTGATGGTGACCTGGGCATTGTTGCTCAGGGTCACGACCAGGTCGTGGGCCAGGGCTTGGTTGATGTGCACGGTGAAGGTCGGTTTGACGTTCTCGGCCACCGAAGGCTGGTCGGCAGTGATAGTCACCTTGACCAGATCGCCTTCGTTGCCTGGAGTACCCGGCTCGTCGGTGACGGTGGTGCTGACGGGCGTCTTGTCCAGAGTCAGTTGCTCGAACTTGCCGACGTCGGTGCCGCTGACCGAGGCGATCGATTTGACCACAGGGTCGTTAGCGCCGACATAGACGTTGTCCGGAGCGGTGACAGTGGCCGAACCGGTCGTGCTATTAGCTGGCACGGTGATGGTGGTGCCATCGTTCAGCGTGAAAGTCAGCGCGCCATGCTTGTCGATCGGCAGGCCGTCTTTGTTGGTCAGGGTTACGGTGTAGGTGATGTCACCGCCTTCGGTAACCGAAGGGGTGGCGGTCAGCTTGGCCACGACTTCGTCGGTGGTGTCAGTGACCTGAACCTTGGCCGCATCGCCCAGTTGCAGGTTTTCGAAGGTACGACCATCAACGTCCACGGCGGATTTGATGCCCAGGCTGACTTCGCCCGCATCCTTGTACACGTCATCGCCTTGGGCCGCGTGCTCGTACGCTGCGCTGGTCTCACCCGCCTTGATGGTGACCTGGACATTGTTGCTCAGGGTCACGACCAGATCGTGGGCAAGTGCCTGGTTGATGTGCACGGTGAAGGTCGGTTTGACGTTCTCGGCCACCGAAGGTTGGTCGGCGGTGATGGTGACTTTGACCAAGTCACCTTCGTTGTTGCCACCTGGATTGCCCGGCGTACCTGGCTCGTCAGTGACAGTGGTGCTGACGGGGGTCTTGTCCAGGGTCAGCTGTTCGAACTTACCGACGTCGGTGCCGCTCACCGAAGCGATCGATTTGACCACAGGGTCGTTAGCGCCGACATAGACGTTGTCCGGAGCGGTGACAGTGACCGAACCGGTCGTGCCATTAGCCGGCACGGTGATGGTGGTGCCATCGTTCAGCGTGAAAGTCAGCGCGCCATGCTTGTCGATCGGCAGGCCGTCTTTGTTGGTCAGGGTCACGGTGTAAGTGATTACGCCGCCTTCGGTAACCGAAGGGGTAGCGGTCAGCTTGGCCACCACTTCGTCAGTGGTGTCAGTGACCTGAACCTTGGCCGCATCACCCAGTTGCAGGTTCTCGAAGGTACGGCCATCGACGTCCACGGCGGACTTGATGCCCAGGCTGAGTTCACCCGAGTCCTTGTAGACGTCATCGCCTTGGGCCGCGTGTTCGTAGGCTGCGCTGGTCTCACCCGCCTTGATGGTGACCTGGGCATTGTTGCTCAGGGTCACGACCAGATCGTGGGCGAGTGCCTGGTTAATGTGCACGGTGAAGGTCGGTTTGACGTTTTCGGCCACCGAAGGCTGGTCGGCGGTGATAGTCACCTTGACCAGATCGCCTTCGTTGCCTGGAGTACCCGGCTCGTCGGTGACGGTGGTGCTGACGGGCGTCTTGTCCAGGGTCAGTTGCTCGAACTTGCCGGCATCAACCCCATCAACGGTAGCGATGGACTTCACAACCGGATCGTTGGCACCGGTGTAGACGTTGTCCGGCGCAGCGACAGTAGTGCTGCCGGTAGTGCTGTTCGCCGGAACAGTGATGGTGGTGCCATCGTTCAGCGTAAAGGTCAGCACGCCATGCTTGTCGATCGGCAGGCCATCTTTGTTGGTCAGGGTGATGGTGTAGGTGATGTCACCACCTTCGGTAACCGAAGGGGTGGCGGTCAGTTTGGCCACCACTTCGTCAGTGGTGTCAGTGACCTGAACCTTGGCCGCATCGCCCAGTTGCAGGTTTTCGAAGGTACGACCATCGACGTCCACGGCGGATTTGATGCCCAGGCTGACTTCGCCCGCATCCTTGTACACGTCATCGCCTTGGGCCGCGTGCTCGTACGCTGCGCTGGTCTCACCCGCCTTGATGGTGACCTGGGCATTGTTGCTCAGGGTCACGACCAGATCGTGGGCAAGTGCCTGGTTGATGTGCACGGTGAAGGTCGGTTTGACGTTCTCGGCCACCGAAGGTTGGTCGGCGGTGATGGTGACTTTGACCAAGTCACCTTCGTTGTTGCCACCTGGATTGCCCGGCGTACCTGGCTCGTCAGTGACAGTGGTGCTGACGGGGGTCTTGTCCAGGGTCAGCTGTTCGAACTTACCGACGTCGGTGCCGCTCACCGAAGCGATCGATTTGACCACAGGGTCGTTAGCGCCGACATAGACGTTGTCCGGAGCGGTGACAGTGACCGAACCGGTCGTGCCATTAGCCGGCACGGTGATGGTGGTGCCATCGTTCAGCGTGAAAGTCAGCGCGCCATGCTTGTCGATCGGCAGGCCGTCTTTGTTGGTCAGGGTCACGGTGTAAGTGATTACGCCGCCTTCGGTAACCGAAGGGGTAGCGGTCAGCTTGGCCACCACTTCGTCAGTGGTGTCAGTGACCTGAACCTTGGCCGCATCACCCAGTTGCAGGTTCTCGAAGGTACGGCCATCGACGTCCACAGCCGACTTGATACCCAGGCTTACTTCGCCTGCGTCCTTGTAGACGTCATCGCCTTGTGCTGCGTGCTCGTACGCTGCGCTGGTCTGGCCGGCTTTGATGGTGACCTGGGCGTTGTTGCTCAGGGTCACGACGAGATCGTGGGCCAGTGCCTGGTTGATGTTTACCGTGAAGGTCGGTTTGACGTTCTCGGCCACCGAAGGCTGGTCGGCAGTGATGGTGACCTTGACCAGGTCGCCTTCGTTGCCTGGAGTACCCGGCTCGTCGGTGACCGTGGTGCTGACCGGCGTCTTGTCGAGGGTCAGTTGCTCGAACTTGCCGGCGTCGGTGCCGCTGACCGACGCGATCGACTTGATCACGGGGTCGTTGGCGCCTACGTATACGTTGTCCGGAGCGGTGACCGTGACCGAACCGGTCGTGCCATTAGCCGGCACGGTGATGGTGGTGCCATCGTTCAGCGTGAAAGTCAGCGCGCCATGCTTGTCGATCGGCAGGCCGTCTTTGTTGGTCAGGGTCACGGTGTAAGTGATTACGCCGCCTTCGGTAACCGAAGGGGTAGCGGTCAGCTTGGCCACCACTTCGTCAGTGGTGTCGGTGACCTGGACCTTGGCCGCATCGCCCAGTTGCAGGTTTTCGAAGGTACGACCATCGACGTCCACGGCGGATTTGATGCCCAGGCTGACTTCGCCCGCATCCTTGTACACGTCATCGCCTTGTGCCGCGTGCTCGTACGCTGCGCTGGTTTCACCCGCCTTGATGGTGACCTGGGCATTGTTGCTCAGGGTCACGACCAGGTCGTGGGCCAGGGCTTGGTTGATGTGCACGGTGAAGGTCGGTTTGACGTTCTCGGCCACCGAAGGCTGGTCGGCAGTGATAGTCACCTTGACCAGATCGCCTTCGTTGCCTGGAGTACCCGGCTCGTCGGTGACGGTGGTGCTGACGGGCGTCTTGTCCAGAGTCAGTTGCTCGAACTTGCCGACGTCGGTGCCGCTGACCGAGGCGATCGATTTGACCACAGGGTCGTTAGCGCCGACATAGACGTTGTCCGGAGCGGTGACAGTGGCCGAACCGGTCGTGCTATTAGCTGGCACGGTGATGGTGGTGCCATCGTTCAGCGTGAAGGTCAGCGCACCGTGCTTGTCGATCGGCAGGCCGTCTTTGTTGGTCAGGGTTACGGTGTAGGTGATGTCACCGCCTTCGGTAACCGAAGGGGTGGCGGTCAGCTTGGCCACGACTTCGTCGGTAGTGTCAGTGACCTGAACCTTGGCCGCATCGCCCAGCTGCAGGTTTTCGAAGGTACGACCATCGACGTCCACGGCGGACTTGATGCCCAGGCTGACTTCGCCCGCATCCTTGTACACATCATCGCCTTGTGCCGCGTGCTCGTACGCTGCGCTGGTTTCACCCGCCTTGATGGTGACCTGGGCATTGTTGCTCAGGGTCACGACCAGATCGTGGGCAAGTGCCTGGTTGATGTGCACGGTGAAGGTCGGCTTGACGTTCTCGGCCACCGAAGGCTGGTCGGCAGTGATAGTCACCTTGACCAGATCGCCTTCGTTGCCTGGGGTGCCCGGTTCGTCAGTGACAGTGGTGCTGACGGGGGTCTTGTCCAGATTGAGATTTTCGAACTTCCAGACATCTGCACCGCTGACTGCCTCGATGGCATTGACCACCGGTTGGTTGGCACCGACGTAGACGTTGTCTGGCGCGGCTGCAGTAGCCGAACCGGTAGTGCTGTTGGCTGCCACGACGACTGTGGTGCCATCACTCAGCTTGAAGTACAACTCCGAGTGGTTGTCGATCGGCAGACCGTCTTTATTGGTCAGCGTGATGGTGTAGGTGATCTCGCCGCCTTCGGTAACCGACGGCGTTGCGGTCAGCTTGGCCACCACTTCGTCAGTGGTATCGGTGACCTGAACCTTGGCCGCATCGCCCAGTTGCAGGTTCTCGAAGGTACGACCATCGACGTCCACAGCGGACTTGATGCCCAGGCTGAGTTCACCCGAGTCCTTGTAGACGTCATCTCCCTGCGCAGCATGCTCGTATGCTGCACTGGTCTCACCCGCCTTGATGGTGACCTGGGCATTGTTGCTCAGGGTCACGACCAGGTCATGGGCCAGGGCCTGGTTGATGTGCACCGTGAAGGTCGGTTTGACGTTTTCAGCCACCGAAGGCTGGTCGGCGGTGATGGTTACTTTGACCAGGTCGCCTTCGTTGCCCGGGGTACCCGGCTCGTCGGTGACGGAAGTGCTGACCGGAGTCTTGTCCAGATTCAGATTTTCGAATTTCCAGACATCCGCACCACTGACCGCCTCGATGGCATTGACCACCGGTTGGTTGGCACCGACGTAGACGTTGTCAGGCGCGGCTGCAGTAGCCGAACCGGTGGTGCTGTTGGCTGCCACAACGACGGTTGTACCATCGGTCAGCTTGAAGTACAGCTCCGAGTGGTTGTTGATCGGCAAGCCGTCTTTATTGGTCAGCGTGATGGTGTAGGTGATCTCGCCGCCTTCGGTAACCGACGGCGTTGCGGTCAGTTTGGCCACCACTTCGTCAGTGGTGTCGGTGACCTGAACCTTGGCGGCATCGCCCAGTTGCAGGTTCTCGAAGGTACGGCCATCGGCGTCCACCGCGGACTTGATACCCAGGCTGACTTCGCCCGCATCCTTGTACACGTCATCGCCTTGGGCCGCGTGCTCGTACGCTGCGCTGGTTTCACCCGCCTTGATGGTGACCTGGGCATTGTTGCTCAGGGTCACGACCAGGTCGTGGGCCAGGGCTTGGTTGATGTGCACGGTGAAGGTCGGTTTGACGTTCTCGGCCACCGAAGACTGGTCGGCAGTGATAGTGACCATGACCAGGTCGCCTTCGTTGTTGCCGCCTGGGTTGCCCGGCGTACCTGGCTCGTCGGTGACCGTGGTGCTGACCGGGGTCTTGTCCAGAGTCAGTTGCTCGAACTTGCCGGCGTCAACGCCATCAACGGTGGCGATGGACTTAACAACCGGATCATTGGCACCTGCGTAGACATTGTCCGGCGCAGTGACATTTATGCTGCCGGTAGTGCTGTTCGCCGGAACGGTGATGGTAGTGCCATCGTTCAGCGTAAAGGTCAGCGCACCGTGCTTGTCGATCGGCAGGCCGTCTTTGTTGGTCAGGGTCACGGTGTAGGTGATTACGCCACCTTCGGTAACCGACGGCGTCGCAGTCAGCTTGGCCACCACTTCGTCAGTGGTGTCGGTGACCTGAACCTTGGCGGCATCGCCCAGTTGCAGGTTTTCGAAGGTACGACCATCGACGTCCACGGCGGACTTGATGCCCAGGCTGAGTTCACCCGAGTCCTTGTAGACATCATCGCCTTGGGCCGCGTGTTCGTACGCTGCGCTGGTCTCACCCGCCTTGATGGTGACCTGGGCATTATTGCTCAGGGTCACGACCAGGTCGTGGGCCAGGGCCTGGTTGATGTGCACGGTGAAGGTCGGCTTGACGTTCTCGGCCACCGAAGGCTGGTCGGCGGTGATGGTGACCTTGACCAGGTCGCCTTCGTTGCCCGGAGTACCCGGTTCGTCAGTGACAGTGGTGCTGACTGGGGTCTTGTCCAAAGTCAGTTGCTCGAACTTGCCGACATCGTTGCCGCTGACCGAGGCGATCGACTTGATCACAGGGTCGTTGGCACCGACGTAGACGTTGTCCGGCGCAGTGACAGTGGTGCTGCCGGTAGTGCTGTTCGCCGGCACGGTGATGGTGGTGCCATCGTTCAGCGTGAAGGTCAGCGCGCCGTGCTTGTCGATTGGCAGGCCGTCTTGGTTGGTCAAGGTCACGGTATAGGTGATTTGGCCACCTTCGGTAACCGAAGGGGTGGCGGTCAGCTTGGCCACGACCTCACTGATAGTATCCGAGATCTCAACGGTAGCTGGGCCACCCAAGGCCAGCTTCTCGAAAGTGGCACCCGGAACAGTGGCGTCAGTAACGCTCAGGGTAATAGAGCCGGCGTCCTTGATGACGTCATCGCCCTGGGCTGGCGTTTTGTATTCGACTTCGGTTTTACCTGCCTCGATGGTCACGGTCTCGCCGTTAGACAGGGTTACGGTCAATGGTCGATCCAGCGCCTGGCTTACCTTCACGGTAAAGGACGGCTGCTGATCTTCAGTCACATTGCCATTGCTGACGATACTTACCGTGACGGTATCAATGCTGTCATTGATGACGGTAGAAGCCGGAGTCGGGTTCGGGACCAACTGCTCGAAGTTGCCACCGGTTGCACCGGTAATCGTGGTGCTGACGGTCGAGCCGTTGTTGTAGACATCGTTCGCCGGAGTCGCGAAATCGACGCTGCCCTGGGTCTTGCCGGCCTCGACCGTGATGGTCTGGCCGTTGGACAGGGTCACCGTCACCGGAGTCTGGGCTGGATTGCTCAGGGTCACGGTGTAGGTGATGACGCCGCCTTCGGTTACCGATGGGGTAGCCGTCAGGGTCGCAGTGGTGGTGTCGACCGAGTCGTTGATCGTGGTCTGTGCCGGGGCCGGGTTCGGGGTCAGCTGCTCGAAGTTACCACCGGTTGCGCCGGTAATCGTGGTGCTGACGGTCGAACCGTTGTTATAGACATCGTTCGCCGGAGTCTCGAAGTCAACGCTGCCCTGGGTCTTGCCCGCTTCAACAGTGATGGTCTGCCCGTTGGACAGGGTCACGTTCACCGGAGTCTGGGCTGGATTGCTCAGGGTCACGGTGTAAGTGATGACACCACCCTCGGTTACCGAAGGAGTGGCTGTCAGGGTCGCAGTGGTAATGTCGACCGAGTCATTGATCGTGGTCTGGGCCGGAGCCGGGTTCGGAACCAGCTGCTCGAAGTTGCCACCGGTCGCGCCGGTAATCGTGGTGCTGACGGTCGAACCGTTGTTGTAGACGTCGTTCGCCGGGGTCTCGAAATCGACACTGCCCTGGGTCTTGCCCGCTTCAACCGTGATGGTCTGCCCGTTGGACAGGGTCACGTTCACCGGAGTCTGGGCTGGATTGCTCAGGGTCACGGTGTAAGTGATAACACCACCTTCGGTCACCGATGGGGTAGCCGTCAGGGTCGCAGTGGTGGTGTCGACCGAGTCATTGATCGTGGTCTGAGCCGGAGCCGGGTTCGGGGTCAGCTGCTCGAAGTTGCCACCGGTTGCGCCGGTAATCGTGGTGCTGACGGTCGAGCCGTTGTTATAGACATCGTTCGCCGGGGTCTCGAAGTCGACGCTGCCCTGGGTCTTGCCGGCTTCCACGGTGATGGTCTGCCCGTTGGACAGGGTCACGGTTACCGGGGTCTGAGCAGGGTTGCTCAGGGTCACGGTGTAGGTGATGACGCCACCTTCAGTCACCGAAGGAGTGGCTGTCAGAGTCGCGGTAGTAATGTCGACCGAGTCATTGATCGTGGTCTGAGCCGGAGCCGGGTTCGGGGTCAGCTGCTCGAAGTTGCCACCGGTTGCGCCGGTAATCGTGGTGCTGACGGTCGAGCCGTTGTTATAGACATCGTTCGCCGGAGTCTCGAAGTCGACGCTGCCCTGGGTCTTGCCAGCTTCAACGGTGATGGTCTGACCGTTGGACAGAGTCACGGTCACCGGAGTCTGGGCTGGATTGCTCAGGGTCACGGTGTAAGTGATGACACCACCCTCGGTTACCGAAGGAGTGGCTGTCAGGGTCGCAGTGGTAATGTCGACCGAGTCATTGATCGTGGTCTGAGCCGGAGCCGGGTTCGGGGTCAACTGCTCGAAGTTGCCACCAGTTGCGCCGGTAATCGTGGTGCTGACGGTCGAGCCGTTGTTGTAGACGTCGTTCGCTGGGGTCTCGAAGTCGACGCTACCCTGGGTCTTGCCCGCTTCCACGGTGATAGTCTGGCCGTTGGACAAGGTCACGGTCACCGGAGTCTGGGCCGGATTGCTCAGGGTCACGGTGTAGGTGATGACACCACCCTCAGTCACCGAAGGAGTGGCTGTCAGGGTCGCGGTAGTAATGTCGACCGAATCGTTGATCGTGGTCTGGGCCGGAGTCGGGTTCGGGGTCAGTTGCTCGAAGTTGCCACCGGTCGCACCGGTAATCGTTGTGCTGACGGTCGAACCGTTGTTGTAGACGTCGTTCGCCGGAGTCTCGAAGTCAACGCTACCCTGGGTCTTGCCCGCTTCCACGGTGATAGTCTGGCCGTTGGACAAGGTCACGGTCACCGGAGTCTGGGCCGGATTGCTCAGGGTCACGGTGTAGGTGATGACGCCACCTTCGGTTACCGAAGGCGTGGCTGTCAGGGTCGCGGTAGTAATGTCGACCGAATCGTTGATCGTGGTCTGGGCCGGAGTCGGGTTCGGGGTCAGCTGCTCGAAGTTGCCGCCAGTGGCACCGGTAATCGTGGTACTGACGGTCGAACCGTTGTTGTAGACGTCGTTCGCCGGAGTCGCGAAATCAACGCTGCCCTGAGTCTTGCCGGCCTCAACGGTGATGGTCTGCCCGTTGGACAGGGTCACAGTCACCGGAGTCTGAGCAGGGTTGCTCAGCGTCACGGTGTAGGTGATGACGCCACCTTCGGTTACCGAAGGCGTGGCTGTCAGAGTCGCGGTAGTGGTGTCGACCGAGTCATTGATCGTGGTCTGGGCCGGAGTCGGGTTCGGGGTCAGCTGCTCGAAGTTGCCACCGGTCGCACCGGTAATCGTGGTACTGACAGTCGAACCATTGTTGTAGACGTCGTTCGCCGGAGTCGCGAAGTCAACGCTGCCTTGGGTCTTGCCCGCTTCAACGGTGATGGTCTGACCGTTGGACAGGGTCACGGTCACCGGAGTCTGGGCCGGATTGCTCAGGGTCACGGTGTAGGTGATGACGCCGCCTTCGGTTACCGACGGGGTAGCCGTCAGGGTCGCAGTGGTGGTGTCGACCGAGTCGTTGATCGTGGTCTGAGCCGGGGCCGGGTTCGGGGTCAGCTGCTCGAAGTTGCCACCGGTTGCGCCGGTAATCGTGGTGCTGACGGTCGAGCCATTGTTGTAGACGTCGTTCGCCGGGGTCTCGAAGTCGACGCTGCCCTGGGTCTTGCCGGCTTCCACGGTGATGGTCTGCCCGTTGGACAGGGTCACGGTTACCGGGGTCTGAGCAGGGTTGCTCAGGGTCACGGTGTAGGTGATGACGCCACCTTCAGTCACCGAAGGAGTGGCTGTCAGAGTCGCGGTAGTAATGTCGACCGAGTCATTGATCGTGGTCTGAGCCGGAGCCGGGTTCGGGGTCAACTGCTCGAAGTTGCCACCGGTTGCGCCGGTAATCGTGGTGCTGACGGTCGAGCCGTTGTTGTAGACGTCGTTCGCTGGGGTCTCGAAGTCGACGCTGCCCTGGGTCTTGCCGGCTTCAACGGTGATGGTCTGACCGTTGGACAGAGTCACGGTCACCGGAGTCTGGGCTGGATTGCTCAGGGTCACGGTGTAAGTGATGACGCCACCTTCGGTTACCGAAGGCGTGGCTGTCAGAGTCGCGGTAGTGGTGTCGACCGTGTCATTGATAGTGGTCTGGGCCGGAGTCGGGTTCGGGGTCAGTTGCTCGAAGTTGCCACCGGTCGCGCCGGTAATCGTGGTGCTGACGGTCGAGCCATTGTTGTAGACGTCGTTCGCCGGAGTCTCGAAGTCAACACTGCCCTGGGTCTTGCCCGCTTCAACAGTGATGGTCTGGCCGTTGGACAGGGTCACGGTCACCGGAGTCTGGGCCGGATTGCTCAGGGTCACGGTGTAAGTGATAACACCACCCTCGCTCACGGACGGGGTAGCCGTCAGGGTGGCAGTCGTGGTGTCGATGGTATCGGTAACCTGGGTAACCGCTGGCGTTTGCGGCACTGTCACCGTCAAACCATTGCCTCCGCTGGTACCCGTCACGGTCGTCGAAATCTGACCACCATCGATATACGGGGTATCGTTCGCCGGGACTACCACGTTGATGCTACCGCTGGTCTGCCCGGCGGGAATGACGATGACGGCACCATTGGACAGGGTGACGATCAGATTGCTGGTCGGAGCCTGACCAACCGTGGCGGTATAAACAATTACGCCGCCCGCTTCGCTGATTGAGGGTGTAGCACCCAGAACCAGGTCGGTAATGACATTGGTTTCAGTCGGCGGCGTGGTCACCAGGTTGTTGCTGGTTGTGTCCAGCACGCCAACCTCTTCGTCACCAGGCGCCGCGGCAAAACCCAGCCCTTCAGTCTGGAAGCCGACGGTAGGATCAACCCGGCCTGCCGTTTCTTCGAGCATGACAAAGCTGTGGCCACCGCCCAGCGCACCACCACCGCCCGCCGCCGATGGGCCAGCCGCAGTCGCTTCCAGTTCGGTAGTCGGGTCGACACCGGCAGCGATCGCCTGTTGCAGTTCCTCCACCGACGGTGCGGCCTGGGCAGTCGCCTGGCTCAGGTCGGCGCCGCTGTCAGGTGCATCAGCGCTCCATTGGCTATCGCGGCCCAGGTCGAGCAGACGGCCATCGGCCAGCTCCAGAGTAACTGCGCCGCCCGGGCCGGTGAGCACTTCCTCACCGGCCAGCAGACGATCTCCTTCAATCAGTACACGCCGGATGCCCTCTGGGGATACCGCAATAACCTGGCCGACAATACTTTTGACGATGGCTACAACGCTGCTCATTGGACTCTCCGTGTGACCCGATGGGTACTTCCCTGCCAGAGCGGCACTCACAAGCCACTTCAGGCGGAACTATGTCGATGATCTGTTGACGCTTTTTGGCGTCAATATTCCGTCTATAACGATTGAGGATTGTATAACTGCCAAACTATTGACCTTATACATGCCATCCTAAACAATCGGCAATGTAATGTCACATTGATATTTGAACCCTAGCCAAACGTTTCCTGGGAACAACTGCCGCACATCATCAAAAGCGTGTCCATGGTTTGAATAACGTGCGATTTTCCATGCGGTCACAGTCACATATTTGGCGTCAGCGCCACCGTCCATCGGCAGCTGGCATAGAGGCCGAATCAATATTCAGGGTTAATTTCCGTCACCCAGGCGCTCACAATGACTACAAGCACAAACCTTGCCCAACATGCGGCCTGCAGCGCCCGAAAGGCCGGCCGGAGCGGGGTTGCAAGCCAATCCGATTGGCAGCAGCTCGCAGCGCTGCCTAGCCCGTGAGAACGATTTGCCTTGGATCAAAGAGATAACGAAGAACTGCGCGAATACTTGTAACCCCGTCAATCAAAAAGCATTGCGAACCTGCGCAACCAAACCTGACGGAAGCCCATTTTTCAATATATGAATTTTGACTAATAACCCGCCAAAAAACGTCAACGCGCCAGCGCCTGATTCCTGACGCCTGGATAAGTCGGTACTGATTGCAATCTGTCGGCAATGAGATGGCAGGCTATGCTGCAAATGAGCTTCGGCGTGCAAGCCGACTGGTACAAAACTGAAGCAACCACAACCAGGCATCGCCTGGTAAGAATGAAGACCGAAGAATTGTTTACTCAATATCGATTCAAGGCGACCATTGGCCGGTTGCCCAAGCGTCAGATGCCGTAGCCCCCAGGCCCACTGCCTGGCAGCAGCATTTGAACGCCAAGGTGAGCCAACCAACTCGAACGGCGGCTCACCCCCTACCCACCACAAGGATGAAGAGAGCGCCGCGTGGAATCCGAAGTCAGTCGAGTCCAACTCAGCCACGATCCACGCAGTCAGCATGACGATCCTCTGCTGGATAGTCTGTTGAGCCTGTGTGTCCTGCACCAGAAACCAGCCAGCCGGGTCATGCTGACCACCGGCCTGCCGTTGCCTGCCCAGCGCCTGAGCCCCGAACTGCTGCCGCGCGCAGCTGCCAGAGCCGGGCTGCAAGGGCGCCTGCTCCAGCGCAAGCTGGAGCAGATCCCGAGCATCGCCATGCCGGCCATGCTGCTGCTCAAGGAAGGCCGCAGCGCCGTCCTGTTGGGCTGGGAAAACGAAGACACTGCGCGTCTGCTACTGAGCGAGAGCGATGGTGGCGAGGTGCATGTCAGCCGCGAAGCCCTGCAGAGCGATTACAGCGGCCGGGTGTTCTTCGCCCAGCCGCAGCACAAGTTCGACGTCAACCACGGCAACCTCATCCCGCGGGCGAAGTCGTGGTTCCGTGACACCTTGCTGCGCAGCAAGTGGCTATACATCGATGCCATCGCCGCCAGCCTGGTGATCAACCTGATCGCCCTGGCCGCCCCCTTGTTCGTGATGAACGTGTATGACCGGGTGGTGCCCAACCAGGCCACTTCGACCCTTTGGGTATTGGCGATCGGTATCGCCGGCGCCTACATCTTCGACCTTATCCTCAAGGGCCTGCGAGGCTTGTGCCTGGACCTGGCCGGCAAGAAGACCGACCTGATCATCTCGGCAACCCTGTTCGAACGCATCGTCGGCATGTCGATGAAGTACCGCCCGGCCAGGGTCGGCAGCTTTGCCCAGAACATTCACGAGTTCCAGGGCCTGCGCGATTTTCTCGCCTCGCTGACCCTCACCAGCCTGATCGACCTGCCGTTCACCATTCTCATCCTGATTGTCATCGCGGTCATTGGCGGGCACCTGGTATGGATTCCGATCATCGCCTTCCCATTGGCCCTGGGCATCGGTTATGCCCTGCAGCGGCCATTGATGGCGACCATGGAGCGAACCATGGCCCTGGCCTCGGAGCGCCAGTCCAGCCTGATCGAAACACTGGCTGGCCTGGACGCGGTCAAGGTCAACAATGCCGAAAGTGAACGCCAGTACCTCTGGGAGCAGACCCTGGGCACCCTCAGCCGCCTGGAACTGCGAGTGAAGTTACTGTCGAGCCTGGCGATGAACATCACCCTGCTGATCCAGCAACTGGCGGGCGTGGCGATGATCTGCGTCGGCGTGTACCTGATCATCGACGGCAACCTCAGCATGGGCGGCCTGGTTGCCTGCTACATGCTCAGCGGCCGTGCCCTCGGCCCGCTGGGCCAGCTCAACGGCCTGCTCGCCCGCTACCAGCAGGCCAAGGTAACCATGGTCTCCACCGACCACATGATGGAGCTGCCGCAAGAGCGCAATTTCGAAGAGCGCCCGCTGAGCCGCAAGGTGCTGCAGGGCAGCGTCGAATTCCGCGGGGTCGATTTCACTTACCCGAACCAGCAGAACCAGGCCCTGAAGAACATCAACCTGACCATCCGCCCCGGCGAAAAGGTGGGCATCATCGGCCGCAGCGGCTCGGGTAAAAGCTCGCTGGCCAAGCTTATCGTCGGCCTCTACGAGGCCGATGCCGGGTCGCTGCTGGTCGATGGCGTGGACATTCGCCAGATCGACGTCAGCGAACTGCGCCACAACATTGGCTACGTACCGCAGGACATCCAGTTGTTGGCGGGCACCCTGCGCGACAACCTGGTCAGCGGCGCGCGCTACATCGAAGACGAGTTGATCCTGCAAGCCGCCGAACTGGCGGGCGTCCATGAGTTCGCTCGGCTGCACCCGGACGGCTACGAGCTGCAAGTAGGTGAACGTGGCCAGAACCTGTCCGGCGGCCAGCGGCAGAACGTCGCGCTTGGCCGTGCACTGCTGCTCAACCCGCAGATCCTTCTGCTGGACGAGCCGACCAGCGCCATGGACAACACCGGTGAAGAACGCCTCAAGCAACGCCTGCAAGCGGTGGTGGAAGGCAAGACCGTGCTGCTCGTCACGCACCGTGCCTCGCTGCTGTCGCTGGTAGACCGGCTGATCGTGATCGATCGCGGGCAGATTGTCGCCGACGGCCCGAAAGCCGCGGTCATGGATGCGTTGAAGAAGGGGCAGATCAGTGTTGCATAAGCTGGATATGGGGCAATTCAAGGATGGCCTGCGGCGCTATTTCAAAGGTTCCGACTCACTGGGCGGCCAGCCGCTGCCCGAGGTCAACAAGGCCCTGATCGAGGATGCCCCGCGGGTCGTGCGGCTGACCATCTGGGGCGTGATCCTGTTCTTCGTGTTCCTCATCGTATGGGCCAGCGTTGCCCCCATTGATGAAGTCACACGGGGCGAAGGCAAGGCCATCCCATCGTCCAAAGTACAGAAGATCCAGAACCTGGAAGGCGGCATCGTCGCCGAAATCTTCGCCAAGGAAGGGCAGATCGTCGAAGTGGGCCAGCCGTTGTTGCGCCTGGATGAAACCCGCTTCGCCTCCAACGTTGGTGAGACCGAGGCAGACCGCCTGTCCATGGCCCTGCGGGTCGAGCGCCTGAGTGCCGAGGTCGAAGATCGCCCGCTGAAGATCGACGAGGCGCTGCGCAAGGCTGCACCAAGCCAGGCCGCCAGTGAAGAGTCGCTGTACCAGAGCCGGCGCCAGCAACTGCAGGACGAGATTGGCGGCCTGCAACAACAGCTGGTACAGCGCCAGCAGGAGCTGCGCGAGTACAGCTCCAAACGCGCCCAGTACGCCAACAGCCTGGAACTGCTGCGCAAAGAAATCAGCATGTCCGAGCCGTTGGTGGCCACCGGCGCGATCTCCCAGGTCGAAGTACTGCGCCTGCGCCGTGCCGAAGTGGAAAACCGCGGCCAGCTGGATTCCACCGCGCTGGCCATCCCCCGGGCCGAAGCGGCGATCCGTGAGGTGCAAAGCAAGATCGAAGAGACCCGCGGCAAATTCCGCAGCGAGGCGCTGACCCAACTGAACGAAGCGCGCACCGAGTTGAACAAGGCCACCGCAACCAGCAAGGCCCTGGACGATCGGGTCAACCGCACCATGGTCACCTCGCCGGTACGCGGTATCGTCAAACAGTTGCTGGT
Organism: Pseudomonas anuradhapurensis; assembly: GCF_014269225.2. Classification (NCBI taxonomy): domain Bacteria; kingdom Pseudomonadati; phylum Pseudomonadota; class Gammaproteobacteria; order Pseudomonadales; family Pseudomonadaceae; genus Pseudomonas; species Pseudomonas anuradhapurensis. Next base: position 146,100 of record NZ_CP077097.1, on the reverse strand, counting down.
CAACACCATTGGTGGGGTCATCCAGCCTGGCAGCGATATCCTCGAAGTGGTACCCCTGGACGATACGCTGGTCATCGAGGCGAAGATCCTGCCCAAGGACATCGCCTTCCTGCACCCGGGGCAGGAGGCGACGGTCAAGTTCACCGCGTATGACTACACCATCTACGGCGGGCTCAAGGCCAAACTGGAACAGATCGGCGCTGACACCATCACCGATGAAGACAAGAAGACCACCTACTACCTGATCAAGCTGCGCACCGATCGCAGCCACCTGGGGACTGACGAGAAGCCGTTGCTCATCATTCCGGGGATGGTGGCAACGGTAGACATCATGACCGGCAAGAAAACCATCATGAGCTACCTGCTCAAGCCGATCATGAAGGCGCGTTCGGAGGCGCTGCGCGAGCGTTGATCGCTGTAGGAGCGGCCTTGTGTCGCGAAAGGGCCGCACAGCGGCCCCGGAATTCAGCAGCGATGCGTGAAACGCTGGGGCTGCTGTGCAGCCCTTTCGCGACACAAGGCCGCTCCTACAAGTTACCGCATTGTTCCTCAGCGATACCTGTAGGCTGTCAGCGCCAAGGCGCAGGCTCGCCAACCAACTGCCCCTGAATCCCGCCCACGCCCATCTCGCGCAACACCAGCCGCTCCCCTTCGGTCTCGACCCGCTCGGCAATCAGCGGCAAGTCGATGCTGTGTGCCGCGCGCTGGATCGCTTCGATGAACAGCCGTTTGTGCTGTTCATGATCGATGTTGCGGATGTAGCTACCGTCGATCTTCAGGTACGCCAGGCCCAGGTGCGCCAGGTTGCCGATCATGCTGAAGCGCCCGCCAAAGCGTTGCAGCGCCAGGCCGAAGCCAAGCGCATGCAGGCGCCGGGTCAGCTGCTCCAGGGCAGCTTGTTCGGGCAGTTGCTCTTCGCCAATCTCGAAAATCAGACGCGGCCCCAGCGCCACATGCTGGCTCAGCAATTCGAAGATACGCTGCAGGGCCTTGGCATCGGCCAAGGTGGCTGCAGAGAGGTTCAGCGCCAGCACCTGGTCATGCCCGCGCAGGTGTGCGAGCACCTTTTCCAGCACCAGCACATCCAGCCGTGGCATCCAGCCAAAACGCTCCAGCCAGGGCAGGAAGCGGCCCGCCGGCAGTGCCTCGCCCTGGCCATCCTGCAAACGTGAAATCACCTTGTGGTGCAGTACTCGTTGCGCGGTGTCGCAATCCACCACCGGTTGGAAGAACAGCTCGAAATGCCCATTGTTGAACGCCTGGTCCAGCCGCTCATGCCAGGCATGCTGGCTGTCGGCGGCAACGGCGGCCACACCCTGCTCGAGGCATACCCAGCCCGGCGTCGGTTGGTTCTCGGCACGCGCCAGGGCCTCATCGGCGAGCTTCAGCAGCGCCTGTGGTGAGTCGCCTGGGCTGTAGGGCGCCAGGCCGATGCACGCCACTGGGTCGATATCACTGGCGCCAGTCTCATGCAGGCTGTGCAAGGTCGCTTCCAGGGCCTGGGCAAGCTGCACCGCCTCTTCATGCACCATGCCTGGCGCAAGCACCGCGAACTCGCCACCGCGGCTGCGGGAAATCAGGTCGTTGGTTTCCGGGTAGCTGGCACAGGTGCGGCGCAACTGCTCGCCCACAGCCTGCAGCAACTGGTCGGTACGCTGACCACCAAGGCGGGCGTTCAACCCCGCCAGCCCCTGGACCCGCAGCAACAGCAGGTAGCCGGAGCGCGCTTCTTCCAGGTTGCTCACACGGGTGTTCAGTTGCATCTCGAAATAACGCCGGTTGGACAACCCGGTCAGGCTGTCCTGGTAGGACTCGGCCCGCAGCCGTTCGCTGCGCTCGGCCTGTTCGGTGAACAGGGCCTTGAGCTTCTCGACCATCTGGTTCATCGCCTGCACCACGCGGCGCAGTTCCGGCGTACGCGGCAACTCTGGCAGGCTGAGGAATTCCCGGCGGGCGATAGCGTGGGACTGCTCGACCATATAATCCAGCGGGCGCAATTGGCGGCGCAGCAGCAACGCGCCGAGCACCGCGCTGGCCGCGCCACACAGCAGCAACCAGCCCAGGCTGCCCAGGGCGCTTTGCCAGAGCTTGGCGACGGCGAACATTGGGTGGCTGATCACTTCAACGCGCGCGGCCTGCTGCCAGCCGCGGCTGACGATGGCATCGCCCCCGGCGGCTTCCAGGCCGATCAGGCGTACGAACCAGCGCGGCACACCGCCAGGGTCCGGTTCGGCATGGCGTTCCACCAGCACCGCATTGGAACCCAGGTCGACGACCTTGATGCTCGAATAGTAACCGCTGTCGAAGATTGAACTGACCATCAGTTCGACCATCGCCGGGTCGTCGATATTCGGTGTCAGCGACAGCGCCAGCGCAGTCGCCGCATCCTGGGCGTGCGAGCGCAACTGGTTGACGTATTGGCTGCGCGAACTCTCCAGGCTGACCATGAAACTGCCACTGAAGGCGACCACCAGGAACAGGCAAATGGCCAACAGCAATTGTTTGAACAGTGACATCTGTGCTCCTTCAGTAAACCGGCTCGGCCGGGAACCCTTCGGCCTGCATTTTCTTCAGCAGATCCTGCCAGCGTGAAAGCCGCTTGGTATCGCCGACCTTCTTGTTGCCTGCGGCGCCCGTCAGCCACAGCCCTTCACCATTGAAAGCGTAAACCGGCAGCAGGTCTGTGCGCTGGCTGGCCGGCTTGATGGCGTCCATCAGGCTGTCCAGCACCAATGGCTGTGCCTGTGGGCTTGAATAATAGGTCAGGACCATGTGCGCCCGGTTCTGCCGCAGCGCCTTGACGTAGGTGATACGCAGCTTCTCGCTAGGGATACCCATGCGCCGCAGGCTGAAATACTTGGCGATGGCATAGTCCTCACAGTCCCCTGCGCCCTTGATCAGCGCCTGGATCGGCGTGGCCCAGTAATCGACCTCGTGCCACAGGTCGATATCCTCGACATAGCGCAACTGCTGGTTGAAGAAGCGGTTGACCGCCTGCAGTCGCTCAAGCTCCGTACCCTGCTTCTGGGTAGCCATCAGGTTCTGCCAGGCATCGATGCGACCCTGCCCGCTCCCCAACGAGCCATACAGCGCCTGCGACTTGCGGCTGATCTGGGAAAAGTCCCAATCCGCGTGCAGGCCGCCCAGCAGCATGCTGCCCAGCAGCGCAGCGAGGCTGACACGTTGCACAACGGTTTTGAGCATCCAGGTTAGCGCCACTGCGAAGCCCTGTTCAGGCCTGTCGAAAGCAGCGATGGTGCGGCTTGCAGCGGCAAAAGACAATGGCACCCTGCAATCATGCATCCGCTTGTCAGCCGACCTACACTTTAGGCTTATAACCTTCGTTGGGCCGCTTCCTTTGACAGGCGACTTCATCCACCATAGCCGCGCTTTTGGGGCGCCCGTTCCACTGCGGGGGCAAGCTGGACGCTCCCATGAGCTTTACTAGTGTCATTGGATCCAACTTTAGTCATCGTTGAGGCAGACGTCGCGTGGCCCAGAAATTCAAATTGAGCAATGTGCTGGCCAGTGAACAGCTGTTGCCGCACCAGGCCCGTGGCGTTATCGAAGAACGCCTGCGCAGTGCCATTCTGGATGGCCGCCTGCCTCCGGGTACTGCTGTGCGGCAACAGGAACTCGCTACCTTGTTCGGTGTCAGCCGCATGCCCGTGCGCGAGGCGCTGCGCCAGCTCGAGGCTCAATCGTTGCTGAAGGTGGAAATGCACAAGGGTGCAGTGGTTGCACCGTTGATTGGCGAGGACGCAGTGGATACCTATGCCCTGCGCGTACTGCTCGAAACCGAGGCGCTGCGGCAGTCCATTCCGCTGCTCGATGCCAGCGACATCGCCAGCGCTCGCGGATATATCCAGCAACTGGAGAACGAAACCCGGCATGCCGAAATCGGCCGTCTCAATCGCCTGTTGCACATGTCGTTGTACAACAAGGCACCCAACAAGAAATTGCTGCGCCTGATCGAAGATGAGCTGAACCAGGAAGAACGCTTCCTGCGCTTTCATCTCTCATCCATGGGCCTGGGCAAGCTTACCCAGGACGATCACAACGCACTGGTCGATGCGGCCAGCGCCAAGCAGGTAGACGAAGCGATAACGGTGCTGGAAAAACACCTGAATACCGCAGCAGGGGTGATCCGCAGGTACCTCGATAGCCAGTTGGGGCGCTAGCCGTGCAATGACACCCGGGCACGGATCAGGCATGGGTTGCAAATCGATCGGCCTCCGCCAACAATGAGACTAATTATCATTCATGTCCATTGATGGCAGCGCCCTCATCCATGTCCAGCAACGACTCCTTGCAAACGCTCTACAGTGACCACCACAGCTGGTTGCATGCCTGGCTGCGCAGCAAGCTGGGCAATGCCGCCGATGCCGCAGACCTGGCCCAGGATACCTTCGTGCGCTTGCTGCAGCGTCGCGAACACCTGCAACTGAATACGCCACGTGCCTTCCTGCGGACGGTCGCGCGTGGGCTGGTAATTGATCACTGGCGGCGCGAGGAACTGCACAGGGCCTATCTCGAGGCGCTGGCACACCTGCCGCAAGCACACACCCCCTCGGCCGAAACCCAGGAATTGCTGCTGGAGTTGCTGGAGCGCATCGCGCGCATGCTCGACGGCCTCAAACCCAAGGTACGCCGCGCCTTCCTGCTGGCCCAATGCGAGGGGCTGAAGCATCAGGCCATTGCCGACCAGATGGGAATCTCGGTGCGTACCGTGGAGCGCTACATAGCCGATGCGCTCTACCACTGCTACCTGCTGCGCTACGCAGACGAGTACTGATGCCATGAGCACCGCACAGCCTGATGCAACGACGGTCAAGCAGGCCATCCAGTGGATGCTGAGGCTACGCGAAAGCGGGCACGATCCTGCCCTGCAGCGACAGTGCGCGCAATGGCGGGAAGCCCGCCACGAACACGAACAGGCTTGGCAACGGCTGGTACACCTCCACCAGGAACTCGACATGCGCGCAATCCCCGGAGCTGGGCTGGCCATGCAAACCCTGGAAAGCAGCCAGCGCCGCTTGCAGCGTCGGCAGGCCCTGAAACTGCTTGGCGGGGTTGCGATGGTTGGCTCGGCGGCATGGCTAGGCACAGGCCTTGATGGCATCAATAGCTGGACATCGGACTATGCCACCGCCACGGGAGAACGACGCAGCTTCCGGCTTCCCGACGGAACGTCGATACAACTGAATACGCGCAGCGCAGTCGACCTGGCTTTCAAAGACGGGCAAAACCTGATCCGCCTGAAGCAAGGGGAAATGCTGATTACCTGCGGCCCGCAGCGGCCGATTCTTGTACAAACACGCGACGCACTGCTGGAAGGGCTCGAAGGACGCTTCGTGGCGCGGCAGGACAGCGACTGCACCAGGGTCAGTGTCAGCCATGGCAGGGTAGCGATACACCGGCCCGGCAAAGGCGCGATGCAGTGGATTGAAAGCGGCCAGAACTGGCGCCTGGATGCACAAGGGGCCTATCGGCTTGAGCAGGTGGACATGGATGCGATGGCCTGGACTGAAGGGTTGCTCGTCACCCGGGACATTCGCCTGGTCGACTTTCTCACGCAGGTCAGCCGTTATCGTCATGGTTATCTGGGCTGCAGCGATGACACCGCCGATTTGCGCCTGTCTGGTGTATTCCGCCTCGAAGACCCGGAGCAATTGTTGCTGGTGCTGCCACGGACGCTGCCGGTAAAGCTCCGGCAAGTCACCCGCTGGTGGGTGCGTGTCGAGGGGCTGGCCTGACGGGTGACGACGCTTGCCTTGGGCGCTGCGAAGCGCTCCAACAGCTTTTTTGGCGGGTTTCGAATGCCAGTTCGGCTAGGACAGTAAACCTTCCCCTGCCCTCACGTTAACGGACCCTTCATGCCTACCGCCTCCGCGCACCCAGCCAACGCGAATGATTTTCGACCTGTCTTAGACTCAACAAAACTTCACAAAGCGATCCGGGCCGCCTTGTTCGGTACCGCATTGGGCCTGACAGCTGTCACATCGATGTCCATGGCAGCTGAACCTGCCGAGCTTAGCCAACACTATACAATTTCGGCCGGCCAGTTGGATGATGTGCTCAACCAGTTCGCCCGCCAGGCCGGCATCACCCTGTCAGCCACACCGCAGCTCACCCAAGGCTTGCAGTCCAACGGGTTGCAGGGGCAATACCCTACCGACAAGGCACTGCGGCAGCTGCTTAACGGCAGCGGCCTGGAAGCAGTCAGCCAGGACGGGCGTAGCTACGTGCTGCAAGCCCAACCGCAAGGTGCGGCGTTGTCGCTGCCAGACACCGATATCCATGGTTTCACCCTAGGCAATGCGCTGGGTAGCATGGACGGGTACAACGCCACGCACAGCCAGGTGGCGACCAAGACCAGTATGGCGTTGGTCGAAACATCCCAATCGGTCTCGGTGGTCACCCGGCAGCAGATGGACGACCAGGGCTCACAGACGGTTGCCCAGGCCATGCGCTACACACCCGGGGTACTGACCAACCCCTACGGTGCTACCCACCGCTACGATTATGTGGCCATGCGTGGTTTCAATGACGGCTCGGTGGACAACATCTACGTCGATGGGCTCAAGTCGATGGGGGACAACGGTACCTACAGCACCATGCAGGTGGACCCTTACTTCCTGGAACGGATAGACATCCTCAAGGGGCCTTCTTCGGTACTCTATGGCCGTAGCTCCCCAGGAGGCCTGGTAGCACTGACCACCAAGAAGCCGTTGTTCACCCGCTACCGCCAAGTTCAGGCCACGGTCGGTACCCAAGGCCAGCGAGGCATGGGTTTCGACTTCAGCGGCCCTGTGGATGACGACAAGCGCATTGCGTACCGCCTGACAGGCCTTGCGGATGCTTCCGACACGCAGTTCGACCACAACAAGGAAGAACGCTACGCCATCGCGCCGGCCATCAGCATCGACTTCAGCGAGGACACCTCGCTTACCCTGCAGGCCTACCTGCAACACGACCCCAACGGCGGGTACCACGGCGGCAACCCCGCAAACGGCATGCTGCACAAGCGCAACGGCTTGCGCCTGTCGGACCATTTCTTCGAGGGTGAGCCGGGTATCGACAACTACGAGCGTACCCAGCAGTCCTTCAGCTACCAGTTCGAGCATCGCTTCAACGATGTACTCACCGCGCGACAGAACTTCCGCTACCAGGATTCGGACGTGTCGATGGACCAGGTGTATTCCGCCGGTTGGGCGGATGCCGACAGCAATATCCTCAACCGCGCCTACACCGGCGGCGACGAGCGCCTGCATTCGTACATCATCGACAACATGCTGCAGGCCGAATTCTTCACGGGGGCCGCCAAACATACCTTGCTGCTGGGTACCGATTATCAACGACGCAAGGCCGATGTGGCATGGCGTTATGGCACAGTCGACCCGCTGGATGCCGGCAACCCGCAGTACGGCAATGGCAACCTGCGGGTGCTGGGCGAAAACCGCTACCAGCGGCGTTTACAACAAACGGGTGTGTACTTGCAGGACCTTGTGGAACTGGACCAGTGGCGTTTGTCCTTGGGGCTGCGCCAGGATTGGGTGAAGGTGTCCGAGGAGAACCGCGATAGCAACACCAAGGTCAATGATCAGCGCTCCAGGTTTACTACCCGCGCTGGGGTGCTCTACCTGTTCGAAAATGGCATTGCGCCTTATGTCAGCTACTCGGAGTCATTCAACCCCAATACGGTTTCCGACCAGGCTGGTCGCCCATTGGCACCAACCGAGGGCACTCAATGGGAGGCCGGCATCAAGTATCAACCGCCCGGGAGCGACAACCTGTTCACTGCATCGTTATTCCGAATAGAACAGGAGAACCTGGCCTCCAAGCAGCCTGACGAAGACTTCTATCGCCCTGTAGGCCAAGTGCGCTCGCAAGGGCTCGAGTTGGAGGCCCATGTGCAGCTGACCGACAGCTTGAAGGTGCTGGGCGGCTATACCTTCACCGATATCGAGTACGCCAAGTCCATGCCCAGCCTGGTGTCGGCCACCTTGGACAACAAGGGCAATTCACCAACCCAGGCGCCAAAACAGATGTTCTCCCTGTGGGCGGATTACAACTTCCGGCAAGGGGCGCTGGATGGCCTGCGGCTGGGCGGTGGCGTGCGATATGTGGGGTACAGCTGGGTCGATGCGGAAAACAGCATGAAAGTGCCCGCCTACACCTTGTTCGACGCCTCGATCGGCTATGACCTGAGCAAGATCGGCCTTCGGGGTGTGGATGTCCGCCTGAACGCCAACAACCTGACCAATGAAAGCTACATCAGCTCGTGTGCCAGCTTGGACTACTGCTACATGGGAGAGGAACGCAACGTGAGTGCTACCGTCACCTATCAGTTCTGAACCCGCGGTAGCCGTAGCTGCACATTCCTATACCGCTATCGCCCTGGCTTGGGAGTCATGGCCCGGAAAAGACAAAGCCCCTGTCTGCAGCGCAGACAGGGGCTTTGGATTTGAATCTTGACGATGACCTACTCTCACATGGGGAAGCCCCACACTACCATCGGCGATGCATCGTTTCACTGCTGAGTTCGGGATGGGATCAGGTGGTTCCAATGCTCTATGGTCGTCAAGAAATTCTGTTGCCAGAAGGTCTTGGTAGACACTCCAGCGAATTCGGATATGTGATATGTGTGGTTCGTTGCGAACTTTCGGTTCGTATCATCTTCACCACCGCAATCTGCGTCAGCAAATTGCTTGGGTGTTATATGGTCAAGCCTCACGGGCAATTAGTATTGGTTAGCTCAACGCCTCACAGCGCTTACACACCCAACCTATCAACGTCGTAGTCTTCGACGGCCCTTCAGGGAACTCAAGGTTCCAGTGAGATCTCATCTTGAGGCAAGTTTCCCGCTTAGATGCTTTCAGCGGTTATCTCTTCCGAACATAGCTACCCGGCAATGCCACTGGCGTGACAACCGGAACACCAGAGGTTCGTCCACTCCGGTCCTCTCGTACTAGGAGCAGCCCCTCTCAAATCTCAAACGTCCACGGCAGATAGGGACCGAACTGTCTCACGACGTTCTAAACCCAGCTCGCGTACCACTTTAAATGGCGAACAGCCATACCCTTGGGACCGGCTTCAGCCCCAGGATGTGATGAGCCGACATCGAGGTGCCAAACACCGCCGTCGATATGAACTCTTGGGCGGTATCAGCCTGTTATCCCCGGAGTACCTTTTATCCGTTGAGCGATGGCCCTTCCATACAGAACCACCGGATCACTAAGACCTACTTTCGTACCTGCTCGACGTGTTTGTCTCGCAGTCAAGCGCGCTTTTGCCTTTATACTCTACGACCGATTTCCGACCGGTCTGAGCGCACCTTCGTACTCCTCCGTTACTCTTTGGGAGGAGACCGCCCCAGTCAAACTACCCACCATACACTGTCCTCGATCCGGATAACGGACCTGAGTTAGAACCTCAAAGTTGCCAGGGTGGTATTTCAAGGATGGCTCCATGAGAACTGGCGTCCCCACTTCAAAGCCTCCCACCTATCCTACACAAGCAAATTCAAAGTCCAGTGCAAAGCTATAGTAAAGGTTCACGGGGTCTTTCCGTCTAGCCGCGGATACACTGCATCTTCACAGCGATTTCAATTTCACTGAGTCTCGGGTGGAGACAGCGCCGCCATCGTTACGCCATTCGTGCAGGTCGGAACTTACCCGACAAGGAATTTCGCTACCTTAGGACCGTTATAGTTACGGCCGCCGTTTACCGGGGCTTCGATCAAGAGCTTCGCTTGCGCTAACCCCATCAATTAACCTTCCGGCACCGGGCAGGCGTCACACCCTATACGTCCACTTTCGTGTTTGCAGAGTGCTGTGTTTTTAATAAACAGTCGCAGCGGCCTGGTATCTTCGACCGGCATGGGCTTACGGAGCAAGTCCTTCACCCTCGCCGGCGCACCTTCTCCCGAAGTTACGGTGCCATTTTGCCTAGTTCCTTCACCCGAGTTCTCTCAAGCGCCTTGGTATTCTCTACCTAACCACCTGTGTCGGTTTGGGGTACGGTTCCCAGTTATCTGAAGCTTAGGAGCTTTTCTTGGAAGCATGGTATCAACCACTTCGTCGCCTAAAGGCAACTCGTCATCAGCTCTCGGCCTTGAAATCCCGGATTTGCCTAAGATTTCAGCCTACCACCTTAAACCTGGACAACCAACGCCAGGCTGGCCTAACCTTCTCCGTCCCTCCATCGCAATAACTGGAAGTACAGGAATATTAACCTGTTTTCCATCGACTACGCTTTTCAGCCTCGCCTTAGGGACCGACTAACCCTGCGTCGATTAACGTTGCGCAGGAAACCTTGGTCTTTCGGCGTGCGAGTTTTTCACTCGCATTGTCGTTACTCATGTCAGCATTCGCACTTCTGATACCTCCAGCAAGCTTCTCAACTCACCTTCACAGGCTTACAGAACGCTCCTCTACCGCGTCATCAAAGATGACACCCGTAGCTTCGGTGCATGGTTTGAGCCCCGTTACATCTTCCGCGCAGGCCGACTCGACTAGTGAGCTATTACGCTTTCTTTAAAGGGTGGCTGCTTCTAAGCCAACCTCCTAGCTGTCTAAGCCTTCCCACATCGTTTCCCACTTAACCATGACTTTGGGACCTTAGCTGACGGTCTGGGTTGTTTCCCTTTTCACGACGGACGTTAGCACCCGCCGTGTGTCTCCCATGCTCGGCACTTCCAGGTATTCGGAGTTTGCATCGGTTTGGTAAGTCGGGATGACCCCCTAGCCGAAACAGTGCTCTACCCCCTGGAGTGATACATGAGGCGCTACCTAAATAGCTTTCGAGGAGAACCAGCTATCTCCGAGCTTGATTAGCCTTTCACTCCGATCCACAGGTCATCCGCTAACTTTTCAACGGTAGTCGGTTCGGTCCTCCAGTCAGTGTTACCTAACCTTCAACCTGCCCATGGATAGATCGCCCGGTTTCGGGTCTATACCCAGCGACTAAACGCCCTATTAAGACTCGCTTTCGCTACGCCTCCCCTATTCGGTTAAGCTCGCCACTGAATATAAGTCGCTGACCCATTATACAAAAGGTACGCAGTCACCTAACAAAGTAGGCTCCCACTGCTTGTACGCATACGGTTTCAGGTTCTATTTCACTCCCCTCTCCGGGGTTCTTTTCGCCTTTCCCTCACGGTACTGGTTCACTATCGGTCAGTCAGTAGTATTTAGCCTTGGAGGATGGTCCCCCCATGTTCAGACAAAGTTTCTCGTGCTCCGTCCTACTCGATTTCATTGACAAGAGATTTTCGTGTACGGGGCTATCACCCACTATGGCCGCACTTTCCAGAGCGTTCCACTAATCTCAAATCAACTTAAGGGCTGGTCCCCGTTCGCTCGCCACTACTAAGGGAATCTCGGTTGATTTCTTTTCCTCAGGGTACTTAGATGTTTCAGTTCCCCTGGTTCGCCTCTTGCACCTATGTATTCAGTACAAGATACTCAGCTTGTGCTGAGTGGGTTCCCCCATTCAGAGATCTCTGGATCACAGTCTGTTTGCCGACTCCCCAAAGCTTATCGCAGGCTACCACGTCTTTCATCGCCTCTGACTGCCAAGGCATCCACCGTATGCGCTTCTTCACTTGACCATATAACCCCAAGCAATCTGGTTATACTGTGAAGACGACATTCGCCGAAAATTCGCATGTTGCTCTTTCGAGCAGAACTCACAAATTTTACCTTAGCCTGATTAACCAGCAGTGAAACTGGTCATCAGTCTATATCTATCACATATCCGAATTTTTAAAGAACGATCTGACAAAAGCCAGAAATCAACATTCGAGGCGAATGCTCATTTCTGAGTTTGATCAAGTGCAACACTTCACAACAGCAGAAAGTGGTGGAGCCAAGCGGGATCGAACCGCTGACCTCCTGCGTGCAAGGCAGGCGCTCTCCCAGCTGAGCTATGGCCCCGTATTCTACGGCTGAACCATGTAATGGTAGGTCTGGGCAGATTTGAACTGCCGACCTCACCCTTATCAGGGGTGCGCTCTAACCAACTGAGCTACAGACCTATAACAGGGTCGCGTTACAGCATCGTCTTTTACAATGAATCAAGCAATTCGTGTGGGAGCTCATCAGCAGGCTGATGTCGTCGATTAAGGAGGTGATCCAGCCGCAGGTTCCCCTACGGCTACCTTGTTACGACTTCACCCCAGTCATGAATCACACCGTGGTAACCGTCCTCCCGAAGGTTAGACTAGCTACTTCTGGTGCAACCCACTCCCATGGTGTGACGGGCGGTGTGTACAAGGCCCGGGAACGTATTCACCGCGACATTCTGATTCGCGATTACTAGCGATTCCGACTTCACGCAGTCGAGTTGCAGACTGCGATCCGGACTACGATCGGTTTTGTGAGATTAGCTCCACCTCGCGGCTTGGCAACCCTCTGTACCGACCATTGTAGCACGTGTGTAGCCCAGGCCGTAAGGGCCATGATGACTTGACGTCATCCCCACCTTCCTCCGGTTTGTCACCGGCAGTCTCCTTAGAGTGCCCACCATAACGTGCTGGTAACTAAGGACAAGGGTTGCGCTCGTTACGGGACTTAACCCAACATCTCACGACACGAGCTGACGACAGCCATGCAGCACCTGTGTCAGAGTTCCCGAAGGCACCAATCCATCTCTGGAAAGTTCTCTGCATGTCAAGGCCTGGTAAGGTTCTTCGCGTTGCTTCGAATTAAACCACATGCTCCACCGCTTGTGCGGGCCCCCGTCAATTCATTTGAGTTTTAACCTTGCGGCCGTACTCCCCAGGCGGTCAACTTAATGCGTTAGCTGCGCCACTAAAATCTCAAGGATTCCAACGGCTAGTTGACATCGTTTACGGCGTGGACTACCAGGGTATCTAATCCTGTTTGCTCCCCACGCTTTCGCACCTCAGTGTCAGTATCAGTCCAGGTGGTCGCCTTCGCCACTGGTGTTCCTTCCTATATCTACGCATTTCACCGCTACACAGGAAATTCCACCACCCTCTACCGTACTCTAGCTCGCCAGTTTTGGATGCAGTTCCCAGGTTGAGCCCGGGGCTTTCACATCCAACTTAACGAACCACCTACGCGCGCTTTACGCCCAGTAATTCCGATTAACGCTTGCACCCTCTGTATTACCGCGGCTGCTGGCACAGAGTTAGCCGGTGCTTATTCTGTCGGTAACGTCAAAACAGCAAGGTATTAACTTACTGCCCTTCCTCCCAACTTAAAGTGCTTTACAATCCGAAGACCTTCTTCACACACGCGGCATGGCTGGATCAGGCTTTCGCCCATTGTCCAATATTCCCCACTGCTGCCTCCCGTAGGAGTCTGGACCGTGTCTCAGTTCCAGTGTGACTGATCATCCTCTCAGACCAGTTACGGATCGTCGCCTTGGTGAGCCATTACCTCACCAACTAGCTAATCCGACCTAGGCTCATCTGATAGCGTGAGGTCCGAAGATCCCCCACTTTCTCCCGTAGGACGTATGCGGTATTAGCGTTCCTTTCGAAACGTTGTCCCCCACTACCAGGCAGATTCCTAGGCATTACTCACCCGTCCGCCGCTGAATCAAGGAGCAAGCTCCCGTCATCCGCTCGACTTGCATGTGTTAGGCCTGCCGCCAGCGTTCAATCTGAGCCATGATCAAACTCTTCAGTTCAATACTGCTTGGGTTTTTAAGAAACCCTAAACTTGGCTCAGCAATCTCAAATGACTATGTGATTTCTCGCATGGCCACTTGTGATGCTGATAATCTTTGTGACTATCAGTCCGTACTCACAAGCACCCACACGAATTGCTTGATTCGATTTGTTAAAGAGCGTTTGGCTAAGAGCTTTTCGTCTCAACCGAGGCGCGCATTCTACGCTTTCCTCAAGGTCTGTCAAGCGTTTATTTTGAAGTTTTTGAGAAAAACCCGTTTAACTTCAGACACTTAACTCGCTTCGATCTCTCGTCGCGGGAGGTGAATAATACAGCATTCAAAAACGCTGTCAACCACCTTTTTTGCCACCGACCGGCCGTTCAGCCAACCAGGAGAAGCGATAGCTTCTACTTAAAGACAAAACCCCTACCTGCATGTGCAGATAGGGGTTTTGCGAAATTAATCTTGACGATGACCTACTCTCACATGGGGAAGCCCCACACTACCATCGGCGATGCATCGTTTCACTGCTGAGTTCGGGATGGGATCAGGTGGTTCCAATGCTCTATGGTCGTCAAGAAATTCTGTTGCCAGAAGGTCTTGGTAGACACTCCAGCGAATTCGGATATGTGATGTTCGTGGTTCGTTGCGAACTTTCGGTTCGTGTCATCTTCACCACCGCAATCTGCGTCAGCAAATTGCTTGGGTGTTATATGGTCAAGCCTCACGGGCAATTAGTATTGGTTAGCTCAACGCCTCACAGCGCTTACACACCCAACCTATCAACGTCGTAGTCTTCGACGGCCCTTCAGGGAACTCAAGGTTCCAGTGAGATCTCATCTTGAGGCAAGTTTCCCGCTTAGATGCTTTCAGCGGTTATCTCTTCCGAACATAGCTACCCGGCAATGCCACTGGCGTGACAACCGGAACACCAGAGGTTCGTCCACTCCGGTCCTCTCGTACTAGGAGCAGCCCCTCTCAAATCTCAAACGTCCACGGCAGATAGGGACCGAACTGTCTCACGACGTTCTAAACCCAGCTCGCGTACCACTTTAAATGGCGAACAGCCATACCCTTGGGACCGGCTTCAGCCCCAGGATGTGATGAGCCGACATCGAGGTGCCAAACACCGCCGTCGATATGAACTCTTGGGCGGTATCAGCCTGTTATCCCCGGAGTACCTTTTATCCGTTGAGCGATGGCCCTTCCATACAGAACCACCGGATCACTAAGACCTACTTTCGTACCTGCTCGACGTGTTTGTCTCGCAGTCAAGCGCGCTTTTGCCTTTATACTCTACGACCGATTTCCGACCGGTCTGAGCGCACCTTCGTACTCCTCCGTTACTCTTTGGGAGGAGACCGCCCCAGTCAAACTACCCACCATACACTGTCCTCGATCCGGATAACGGACCTGAGTTAGAACCTCAAAGTTGCCAGGGTGGTATTTCAAGGATGGCTCCATGAGAACTGGCGTCCCCACTTCAAAGCCTCCCACCTATCCTACACAAGCAAATTCAAAGTCCAGTGCAAAGCTATAGTAAAGGTTCACGGGGTCTTTCCGTCTAGCCGCGGATACACTGCATCTTCACAGCGATTTCAATTTCACTGAGTCTCGGGTGGAGACAGCGCCGCCATCGTTACGCCATTCGTGCAGGTCGGAACTTACCCGACAAGGAATTTCGCTACCTTAGGACCGTTATAGTTACGGCCGCCGTTTACCGGGGCTTCGATCAAGAGCTTCGCTTGCGCTAACCCCATCAATTAACCTTCCGGCACCGGGCAGGCGTCACACCCTATACGTCCACTTTCGTGTTTGCAGAGTGCTGTGTTTTTAATAAACAGTCGCAGCGGCCTGGTATCTTCGACCGGCATGGGCTTACGGAGCAAGTCCTTCACCCTCGCCGGCGCACCTTCTCCCGAAGTTACGGTGCCATTTTGCCTAGTTCCTTCACCCGAGTTCTCTCAAGCGCCTTGGTATTCTCTACCTAACCACCTGTGTCGGTTTGGGGTACGGTTCCCAGTTATCTGAAGCTTAGGAGCTTTTCTTGGAAGCATGGTATCAACCACTTCGTCGCCTAAAGGCAACTCGTCATCAGCTCTCGGCCTTGAAATCCCGGATTTGCCTAAGATTTCAGCCTACCACCTTAAACCTGGACAACCAACGCCAGGCTGGCCTAACCTTCTCCGTCCCTCCATCGCAATAACTGGAAGTACAGGAATATTAACCTGTTTTCCATCGACTACGCTTTTCAGCCTCGCCTTAGGGACCGACTAACCCTGCGTCGATTAACGTTGCGCAGGAAACCTTGGTCTTTCGGCGTGCGAGTTTTTCACTCGCATTGTCGTTACTCATGTCAGCATTCGCACTTCTGATACCTCCAGCAAGCTTCTCAACTCACCTTCACAGGCTTACAGAACGCTCCTCTACCGCGTCATCAAAGATGACACCCGTAG